>NZ_RAWI01000043.1 GCF_003612125.1 Corallococcus praedator | reverse complement strand
CCACCCGCTCACCGCCCTGCGCAACGACACCCACCCCTTCGACTTCGACCGGGCGCGGCCGTCTGGCCATGGGGGCCGGCTGGACTTCCATCTCGTCGTCAACTGGCTCATCGCCGAGCACAAATCCCAGGGCTTCATGCAGCGGCGCATGAACGCCGCGGACGTGGAACGCTACGCATGCTTCGCGTTGACCTCCGACGCGGGCGCCGCACGGGCCCGTGAGTTCTTTGAACGATTGGCCATCTCCGAGGTCGGACTGTCACGCAACCACTGACCCAGCACGAACGCGCGCATGACCAGTTGTTCAGGCGCCACCCGGTAGCCGCCGGGCATGGCCCCCGCCGGAGCTCCCCGCAGCAATCCGTCCAACTGCTCCACGAAGACCTCGGGGACCAACGGCGAAGGCAGGGCCTCCAGTCCCGACCGCAAGAACGCGACCACGCGCGGCGAGCGCCGCAGCATCCGCCCCCAGTCCACGCCATTGCTGCTTTCGGCGAAGGGAATGTCCAGGTGTTTGGCGAACCGCCGCCGGTAACAATCCTTGAACAGCCGTTTGTCGGTGCGCCACGCCGCGGGCAGCGCCCGTGACAGCGCCAGCACCTCGCGGTCCATCAATGGATTGAACACCTCCAACCGGTGGGCCTTGAAGTAGTTGAGGTGGTGCAGGAACGCGGGCACACGCTCCCGGAAGTAGAGCGTGTCCCGGAGTGCCTCCAGTCCCTGCGGAGCCGCCGCCACCCGCTGGCGCACCTGTTCCTCGCGCGCCGCCCATGCCTCCTCCCCTCCGCCCACCAGCCACCGCTCATGCCCCGCGACGTCTTGCGTGAAGGGCAATGACAACCGCGCCAGCACCCCTCCCACCGTCGTCGCGTTCCACCCCGTGGGCCCGAAACACTCGTCGCCCCGGAACAGCGAACCCACGCCGTGCCGCTCCGCCAGCCGCTGACACAACGTCAGTTCGTCCGCGTGACCGAAGGCCAGCTCCGTCATGCCGGACTGGGCCTGGAACATGGCGGCGAACGTTTCCGGGACCTGCCCCACGCTCCGCTTCAGCTCCACGTGTCGCGTGCCGAAGCGCTTCGCGATGTCGTGCGCCACCCGCGCGTCCGACCCCTCCCGCCGCAGGTCGTGCCCCCACGTCACGGTGCACAGCCGCGACGTGTCCTCCACATGCCGCGCCACCGTGTGGAAGAGGAACCGCGAATCCCAACCGCCGGTCAACAGCAGCGCGGGCGCACGGGCCTGCGTCCACCGCTGGAGGATGGCGCGCTCCAGGGCCGTCTCCAGTCGCGTCAGCGTCGCCTTCACGTCGAACAGGCCGGAGTCCTGGCGCACGGTGTCCGAACCCGTGCGCCGCCGCTCGACCCGGCCGTCGCGGTGCACCAGGTGCTCGCCGGGAAGCAGTTGGAGGACCTCCGCCAGCAGCGTGTGTCCCGCGAAGAAGCGCCCTCCCACCAGGAACTGCGCCAGGTTCGCGCCGTCCACCGGGGATGGCGCCAGCGTCCGCAGCGGCGCCACCTCCGGGGAGAACGCAATTCCCCAGGGCCCGGACCGGAAGAACCACCGGCGCGACGCGGTGGGGTCCATGAAGAGGTACGTCGCTTCCGGCGTGCGCACGAACACCTGGAACGAACCGTCCCATCCCTCCAGGAACCGCTCCCCCCGCTCCAGGAACGCGTCGAGCAGCGCGTCCGCCACGGCCTCGTCCCCGAATGGCCGGCCCAACACATGCCCCTCGAAGGCCAGACACACGCCCGCGCGCTCCCGGAGGCCGCCCGTCCCCCGGAGCGCGAATGCAAACCCCGGCCCCGCGCCGCGCCGGGCGCCCTGTCCCTCCACCGGATACAGCCGGGCCTCCATCCGCTCCAGCAATGCCCCGGCCTCCGGCCCCACCACTCCCGTCAGCCCCGGCATGCACCGTCTCCCAGTCCGTGAAGGGGCCTCCAAGGCCCAGCGCGTCCGTCCGCCTTCATGCCGACCCCGCCGACAGGGCCCGCGCGTAGACGCGCACGTAGTCCGCCACCTGCCGCGAACCATCGAAGCGCGCGAGCACCCCTTCGGCCCGCTCGCGCAGCAGGGGCTTCACCGCGCCGTCCGCCACCTGGGCCATCCGCGCCGCGTAGGCGTCCGGGTCCGCCGTGTCTCCCCGGACGAGCAGGGGCCAGTCCGTCCCCAGCACCTCCGGGATGCCGCCCACCGCCGGCGCCACCACCGGCAGGCCGTGCGCGAGGGCCTCCAGCATGACCAGCCCGAAGGACTCGAAGCGCGAGGTGAGCACCAGCGCCGTGGCCTGCTGGTACTCGCGCGCCAGCACCTCCGTGTCGTCCTCCCCCACCAGCACCGTGATTGCGTCGCGCAGCGGATGGGACTCCAGCAGCTCCCGGGCCCGGATGGCCCCCCGGTGGGTGGTGACCAGTCGCAGGGTGGCGTGGGGCCGGCTCGCGTGCAGACGGGCGAAGGCCGCCAGCAGCAGCTCCGGCCGCTTCACCGGCCGGAGGGATGACACGTGGAGGAACCGATCCGCCAGCTCCGCCCCCGGGGTCCACGGGCGCCGCAGCTCCGGCCGGAGGAAGTTGTGGACGACATCCGCCGGGGGCAGCTCCGGCAGCCGGTGCGCCAGCGCGTCCGCCAGGTAGCGCGACACGCACGTCACCGCCGCCGCGTCCCGCAGCACCTCGCGGGTGACCTCCGGCCGCGTCCCGAGCAGCGCATCGTTGAGCACGTCCGAGCCGTGGAAGGTCACCACGTACGGCACGCCCCGCAGCCGCCGCAGGAAGTACGCGGGCAGGCCGAAGACCTGGAGGTTGTGCAGGTGCAGCAGCCCGAAGGGCGCCGTGTCATGGAGGCGCAGCAGCTGTTCGCACACCTCCAGCGGACTGGTGAAGGCCGCGTCCACGTCCAGGCTGTGCGCGGCCAGCAGCGCCCGCTCCGGAGACAACACCCGCGTCCCCTCCGGGCGCGCGCCCAGCGGATCACAATGCAGGTAGCGGACCGCGAGCCCCTCCTGCCTCAGCGCCGCGCCCAGGCTGAGCGCCGCGATGGACGAACCTCCACTGGTGGACAGCATGCCCATGCAGACCGTGGGCAGTCCTTCAAGGATGGACATGCGGCGAGGATACGGATCACCGCTGACATGCCTTCTTGCGCACGCGCCAGGGTGGGCCGCCGCCGCGCAATGACAGACGTCACGGGTCGGAGGAGACCACCCGCTCCGGCTCCAGCACCTCCCGCGTCGAAGCCCCCCGCTCGATGTAGCCGGCGCCGCCCCTCAGCTCCCGTCCATCCTCCAGGACCGCGACGAGCCTGTATGACGATTCGCCCCGGGGCACGTAGGACAGGGCCAGGGATTCACCCTTGAGCAGCAGGCGCTGGACGACCTGGCCATCCGCGTGCTCGAGGCGGACCTCCTGGACGTCCTGTCCGGTGTGGTTCTCCACGCGCACCTGGATCTGTGCTCGCACGGGCCCCGTGTCCTGCAACCAGAGCACGACGCCGGTGACGACCGTCAGGATGGCCCCCGTCACCGCTCCTCCCAAGAACCACAGCACCCGCATGGACCTGCCTCGCTTGCGACCCCGCCACGGGGTCGGATGTCCGGTTCTAGCAGGCGCCCTGGAGCTCGGGCACACCGGGAGCCCGGAGCCTCGCTCGGTGGTGTAAGCCACGCGGACAGGAGGAAGGATCCGCATGAGAAAGCTCACCTATTACGTCGCCGCCACCCTCGATGGCTTCATCGCCTCGCCCCACGGCACCTTCGACTTCTTCGCCCTGGAGCCGGACTACCTGGACGCGATCGCCGCCGAGTATCCGGAGACGCTCCCGGCCGCCTACCGCGCATTGCGCGGCCTCTCCGGCCCGGGGAAGCACTTCGACACGGTCCTGGAGGGCCGACACACCTACCAGGTGGGATTGGACGCGGGCGTCACCAATGCCTATCCCCACCTGGAGCATTACCTGTTCTCGCGCACCCTCACCCAGAGCCCCGACCCCACCGTCAAGCTCTCCAGCACCCCGCTGGCCACCGTGCGGGAGCTGAAGGCCCGGGACGGGTTGGGTATCTGGCTGTGCGGTGGCGGGGCGCTCGCGGCCGAACTGCTTCCGGAGATCGACGCGTATGTCATCAAGCTCAATCCCGTCATCGTGGGCTCTGGCATCAAGCTCGTCGACGCGGGCTTCGCGCCCCATCGCCTCCAACTCACGGGGTCCCGCAGCCTTCCAAGCGGCGTCGTCTTCTTGAGCTACGAACGCAGGCCCGCGTGAAGGTCCGCGTCTCACTTTCGCGACCTTGAGACTCGCAAGCTGAGAATCCCAGTTATTCCCATCTCAAACAAAATGGATGGAAACGTGACGTCGAATTGAGGCGAGGCGTGCGCGTATACGGCGGCGCCGACCTCCAGCGGGCTGGCGACGACGGACTGCGCGCAGGGCTTCGCCTGTACGGACCTGTTCACGGAGGCGCGGCAGTGTCTGGCCACGTGTGACCCGATGGCGGCCGTCCCCGGCTGCCCGAGCGGCACGGTCTGCGGCGTCTACGGCCTGTGCATCGAGCAGTCCGTGCTGGAGCCCATCGGCTTCGCCTTCGACCCGGCGCTCATCGGGGAGACGTGCAGCCTGGGCTTCGCCGAGTTCTGCGGCACCGAGGGCGCGCGCGGCGCCTGCGTGGACCTGGCCGGCACGGGGCACGGCACCTGCCTGCGCTATGCCCGCGCCCGGTCGGACTGCGGCGCCGGTGAGGAGCTGGGCTTCATCGGGTATCCGCTCGCCGGTGGCGGCTACGACCGCACCACGGGCTGGTGCTACGCGGACGGCCTCTGAGCTGACGGCCGCAAGGCGGTGCACGCCACCGCTTCATCGGGAGGGTGGGAGTGGAAGCTCCCATCCTTCGTGACGCGAGGCGGGCGTCTGGGTTCAACCCAGGAATTGCGCGGCCGGAGGAGCGCCTGTGAGCAGCACATGCGCCGCGATGAGGTCGTTCTCCAATTCCAGACGTTGGTGGTCCAGCCAGGACCCGGCCACCCAGGAGCACTCCAGTCGCTCCGCCGCGGCGAACAGCACGCCCTGGGCATGTCCAGCCACCAGGACCTTCTTCGCGTGGACCTGGAGCCGGTTCGCGATGTTCCCCTCGCCCACGTAGAGCAGGGCCTGCTGGCCCACTCCCCGGATCCGGTAGAGCCCGCGCGCATCCAGGAGCGACCCGGCGCGGGCGTCCACCTCCTCCAGGGGAATCCACGGCGACCAGCGGTGCCCGCACCAGGACGGGGATTCCACGGGGCCCTCCAGGGGTCCAGCGGGCGGGACGCCGGGCGAATGACACGCAAGCGACCCGACCGCGGGTCCTCCCCGGAAGCGCTTGCCCTGGGACACGAGGAGCGCGTTGTTCGGGCTCGACATGCGAAAGCCCTGGGGCATGCGGCCAAAGCTCACGGTGGGAGACTGCCCATGCTCCTGACGGTGGGCCGCGATGGCCAGGGCTTCGAGTCCCTTCCGCGTCGGCACACTGCCCTGCACCTCCACCACGGAGACCTCGAAGGTGGCCCCTTCCAATTGACGCAGGGCCCAGAGCGCCGGCGCCGCGGTGTGGGGGTCTCGGTAGGGCATGACGTCGCCATGGACACCCTTCAGCATCGCAAGCCGTCCTCGGAGTGAGTTCCGTGTCTGGCCCAGGTAGTCCAGGAACGGGCGGTCGCGGCGCCGGATGCGATACAGCCCGGGCTCGGCAGGAAGCGTGCGACTCCGCCCGGCGCCCTGCAGGGGCTCCCAGGACGACCAGCGGAGTTCGGGTGGCACACGGGGCCACTGCTCGACGAGGGAGACCATGCGGGAGATTCCGCGCTCCTGTCGGGAGTGCGGACGGGCTGCATCCTATCGTTGATCGCCCGCCTGCCTGCTGATCAGTGGAGCCGCCCGCCTGGGCGCATACCTCCCGGGCGGGAGTGTCCGGAGGAGAAAGCTACCGTGCGACACTGGCGGAGAGCCCCCTCCGAGGGATTACGCTTCAGCGCATGCGAAGCTCCCTGGATGACCGCCTCCAGTCCGAATCCCCGGACAACGGGGGCATCACCTACGTCAGCAGCCACGGCAACCCGGACGTGGATGCCCAGCTGCGCCTGCTCATCGACAACGTCAGGGACTACGCCATCCTGACCCTGGACCTGGAGGGGCGCGTCGCCAGTTGGAACGCGGGGGCCGAGCGCATCAAGGGCTACCGGGCCGAGGAGATCCTCGGGCAGCACTTCAGCCGCTTCTATCCCCCGGAGGACGTGGCCCGGGGCAAGCCCCAGGCGGAGCTGGAGCAGGTCGCCCGGGAGGGCCGCTTCGAGGAGGAGGGGTGGCGGCTGCGCAAGGACGGCAGCCGCTTCTGGGCCAACGTCATCATCACCGCGCTGCGCGACGGCCAGGGGACCCTGCAGGGCTTCGGCAAGGTGACGCGCGACTTCACCGAGCGCAAGCTGGCCCAGGAGCGCCTGCTCCAGAGCGAAGAGCGCTTCCGGCTGCTGGTCGAGAACATCCAGGACTACGCCATCTACATGCTCGACCCCGAAGGCCGCGTCAGCACCTGGAACGCGGGGGCCGAGCGCATCAAGAACTACCGGGCCGAGGAGGTCCTCGGGCAGTACTTCGGCCGCTTCTATCCCCCGGAGGACGTGGCCCGGGACAAGCCCCAACGGGCCCTCCGGGTGGCGGCGGAGGAGGGGCGCTTCGAGGAAGAGGCCTGGCGGATCCGCAAGGACGGCAGCCGCTTCTGGGCCAGCGTCGTCATCACCGCGCTGTATGACCCACAAGGGACACTGCGGGGCTTCGCCAAGGTGACGCGCGACTTCACGCAGCGCAAGCAGACCCAGGAGCGGCGCGAGGTGGAGATGCTGCGGGACGCCGTGCTCGCCCGGGACGAGTTCCTGTCCGTCGCCTCGCATGAGCTGAAGACGCCGCTGACGCCGCTGCAACTGAAGCTGACGTCCCTGCTGCGCGCCGTGGAGAACCACCCGGAGGCCACCCTGCCCGTGGTGCGTCTGGCCCGCGACCTGGATGTGGCGCGCCGACAGGTCCGCAAGCTCGCGGACCTCATCGAGGACCTGCTGGACGTCTCCCGCATCAGCATGGGCCAGCTGCGGTTGGACCGGTCGCCCATGGACCTGACCGCGCTCGCACGGGAGGTGATTTCCCGCTACACGCCGCAGGCCCAGCAGGCGGGCTGCACGGTGGAGCTGGAGGCGCCCGCCCCCATCCCCGGCAACTGGGACCGGGCCCGGATGGAGCAGGTGCTGACCAACCTCATCACCAACGCGCTCAAGTACGGCGCGGGAAAGCCCATCCGCGTCCACGTGCGCATGGACTCCAGGCTGGCCCTGCTCACCGTGCAGGACGAAGGCATTGGCATCGCGCCGGAGCACCAGCCCCGCGTCTTCGAGCGCTTCGTGCGCGCGGTGTCCGAGCGCAACTACGGAGGGCTGGGGCTGGGCCTCTTCATCACCCAGCAGATCGTCGAAGCCCACGGCGGCATCGTCCAGGTCCGGAGCACGCTCGGGCAGGGCTCCGCGTTCACCGTGCTGCTGCCCCAGGGACTGGACACGACGCTGGACTGACGCCGTCAGCCCGCCCGGCCGCGCTCCTCCCGCTCCGTGACGAGGTAGCGGTACGGCACCACGCGCGTCAGCTCATGCAGCGTGGTGACACCTTGCGCCACCTTCTCCAGGGCGTCCTGCACCAGCGTGCGGAAGCCCCGGGCCACCGCGTGCCGGCGAAGCTGCACGACGGGCGCGCCGGTGCCGATGAGCAGTTGCAGGTCGGGGTCCACCACCAGCAATTCAAACAGCCCCACCCGGCCCTTGAAGCCGGTGTGACGACACGCATCGCAGCCCTGCCCCGCCCGGGGCTGCACGCCATCCAGGAGTGGCCCCAGCAGCGCCACCTGCTCCGGCGTGGGCGTCGCGGGCGCGGAGCACTCCGGACAGATGCGTCGCACCAGGCGCTGGGCCAGCACCGCGAGCAGCGCCTCCGCGATGTCCCCGTCCTCCAGCTTCAGCCCCCGCAGGCGGCTGACCGTGCCAATCGCATCCGCCGTGTGCAGCGTGCCCAGCACCACGTGCCCGGTGGAGGCCGCCATCAGCGCGGTGCTGCCCGTCTCCAGGTCGCGAATCTCCCCCACCAGCATCACGTTGGGGTCCTGGCGCAGCAGCGCGCGCAGCAACGTCAGGTGCGGCATCTGCGGCGACACCTGCTTCTGGTTCACCTTGGGGACCAGGTATTCGATGGGGTCCTCCGCGGTGATGATCTTCTTGCGCCCGTCGTTGAGCCGGGCCAGCGCCGCGTACAGCGTCGTCGTCTTCCCGCTGCCCGTGGGCCCCGTCACCAGCACCAGCCCCTCCGGATTGCCCAGCAGCCTGAGCACCGTCGCCTGCACCTCCGGCGTCATGCCCAGCTTCTCCACCGGCACCAGGCCCACCGAGGCGTCGAGCAGGCGGATGACCACGTCCTCACCGGACGGCGACGGCACCACGCTCACGCGGAAGTCCACCGCCTTGGGCCCCGCCGCCCCGTGGTAGAGCGCGCGCAGCCGGCCGTCCTGCGGCCTGCGCCGCTCGGAGATGTCCAGCCCGGCCAGCACCTTGATGCGGCCCACCACCTCCGGCAGTGAGTCCGGGGAGATGTCCGTGTACGCCTGATGCAGGATGCCGTCGACGCGGTAGCGCAGGTCCACGTCGTCCGGGTAGCTCTCCAGGTGGACGTCGGACGCGCCCTGCTCCACCGCCCGCGTCAGCACGTGGTCCACCAGCTCCACCGGCGTGGGCTTCTGCGACAGGGGCGTGCCCGGACGCAGCACCACATCCACCGAGACGTGGGGCCCCGCGCCGAACCCCACCTCCAGCGCGGTGTCGATTTCGTACCGGTTCAGCCGCACCGGCTGCACGGGACGCCGCAGGAAGTCCGCGATGCGGTAGCGCACGGACAGGTCGTCCGGATGCAGCATCGCCACCGTCACCGGCGCCTGCTCCCGCGCGGCGTCCACCTTCCCCATCACCGCGACGCCCAGGCGGCGGCAGAAGGACTCCGGCAGCAGCCGCAGGGATTCGCGGTCGAGGGTGAACTGGGACAGCTCGGAGAAGGGGGGGACTTCCGGGGGAGCCATGGGCCGCCGGCTTATCACGGCCCCCCTCGCGCCCGACGGGGCTGATATCCTCACGCGCATGTCGCGGCCTCCCGCGGAACCTCCCGCCATGCCGTCGCTGCTGGTGTTCGCCGTCGCGGTGCTGCTGTTCGGCTCCCCGCTGCGGCGACTGTGGCTGGCGGAAGGCGCGCCCGCCTACCTTCCCTTCGTCGTGTGGCTGGGCGTCATCGCCCTGGGCGGCTGGGTGGCGCACCGGAGCCTGCGCCCATGACGCTGGGGCTGGGCCCGCTCGTCGTCGCCTCCGTGGCCTACCTGGGCGTGCTGTTCCTCGTGGCCTACGCGGCAGAGCGGGGCCGCATCCCGGCCCGCATCACCCAGCACCCGCTGGTGTACGCGCTGGCCCTGGGTGTGTACGCCACGTCCTGGTCCTACTTCGGCAGCGTGGGCTACGCGGCCCGCCACGGCTTCCGCTACCTGGGCATCTACCTGGGCCTCACGCTCGCATGTCTGCTGGCCCCGGTGCTGTGGCGGCCCCTCTTGCGGCTGACGCGCGAGTTGCAGCTCACGTCGCTCGCGGACCTGCTCGCGTTCCGCTACCCCGGGCAGGTGACGGGCACCGCGGTGACGCTGTTCGCGCTGGCCGGCAGCCTGCCCTACCTGGCCCTCCAGATTCGCGCCGTCGTGGAGTCCGCCCGCCTGCTGAGCCCCGCCGCGGCCCCCGCGCTGGTGGGCCCGGGCTTCTGCGGCGTGCTCGTGGTCTTCTCGCTGCTCTTCGGCGCGCGCCACCCCGCCCCGCGGGAGCGTCACGAGGGGCTGATGCTGGCCATCGCCTTCGAGTCCGGCGTGAAGCTGCTGGCGCTCGTCATCGTCGCGGGCTGGTGCGTGGTGTCCGTCTTCGGCGGCGTGGGCGGCCTGCAGGACTGGCTCACCGTGCACCCCGAAGCGGTGGAGGCGCTGCAGCGCCCCGCGCGCGACGCGTCCTGGGCTCCGCTGCTGGTGCTCTCCGTCGTCGCCGCCTTCCTCACGCCCCGCCAGTACCACGTGGCCTTCACCGAGGCCCCCGAGCGCGACGGCCTGGCCACCGTCGCGTGGGCCTTCCCGCTGTTGATGCTGCTCATCAACGCGGCGGTGCCGGTGCTGCTGTGGTCCGGAGAGGCGCTGGGCCTGCCCTGGCCCGCGGACTTCCACGTCCTCTCCGTGCCCGCCGCGAAGGGCGCCACGGCCGTGGCGCTGCTCGCCTTCCTGGGCGGCGTGTCCGCGGCGAGCGCCATGGTCATCGTCACCACGCTCGCGCTCGCGCCCATGTGCCTGACGCACCTGGTGCTACCCCTGGGCACCGCGCGCGGCCGGGACGACCTCTACGGGTGGCTGCTCTGGGCCCGGCGCGTGCTCATCGCCGCCATCATCCTGGCGGGCTACGGCTTCTACCGGCTCATCGACACGCGGGCGACGGGGCTCGTGGACCTGGGGCTCGTGTCCTTCGTCGCGACCGCGCAGTTCGCGCCGGGCGTGCTGGGCCTGCTGCTGTGGCCCAAGGCGACGCGCGCGGGGCTGCTCGCGGGGCTGGGCGCGGGGGCCGCGACGTGGACGGCCACGCTGGTCGCGCCCCTGTGGGAGCCGCCGTCGGTGGTGGCGTGGACGAACCAGGCCTCCGTCGCGCTGGGCTTCTCCGCGGAGGAGCCGTGGGGCTTCGCCACGTTCACTTCGCTGGGACTCAACGCGCTGTGCTTCGTCGCCGTGTCACTGATGACGCGCCAGTCGGTGGAGGAGAAGGAGGCCGCCCGGGTGTGCGCGCGCGAGGCGCCGGGGCTCGCCGAGGGCAGCGTGGCGGCCAGCTCCCCCGACGAGTTCCGCCGGCAGTTGGAGCCGGTGCTGGGCGCGCAGGTGGCGGCGGCGGAGGTGGACCGCGCGCGCGAGGCCCTGGAGCTGCCCCCGGACGAGCGCCGGCCCGCGGAGCTGCGCCGCCTGCGCGACGGCGTGGAGCGCAACCTGTCCGGCCTCATCGGTCCGGTGCTGGCCCGGCTCGCGGTGGGCGAAGCGCTGCGGTTGGATCCCGGCGCGCGCACCGCCCTGGCGGATCAGCTGCGCTTCGTGGAGGAGCGGGTGCGCGACGCGCGGGACATGCGCGGACCGGTGCGCGAATTGGAGGTCGTGCGCCGCTACCTCTACCGCATCCTGGAGGACCTGCCGCTGGGCGTGTGCACGGTGGGCCCGGACGGAGAGGTCGTCATCTGGAACGCGGCGCTGGAGGCGGTGTCGCGCGTGTCCATGGACGCGGCGCGCGGCCACCCGCTGGCGCACCTGCCGGAGCCCTGGGGCACCCTGCTTTCGGACGTGGCCGCCTCGCAGGCCAGCGACACCGAGGCACGCGTCCCGGTGGCGGGCCAGACGCGCATCCTGCGCGTGCACTGCTCGCGACTGACGCCATCCGACGGGGAAAGCGCGGGGGACTCGCAGGGCCTGACGCTGCTGGTGGAGGACTGGACGGAGCGCAAGGCGGTGGACGCGCGGCTCGCGCACCAGGACCGGCTGGCGTCGCTGGGCCGGGTGGCCGCGGGCGTGGCGCATGAGATTGGCAACCCGCTCACCGCCATCGCCAGCCTCACGCAGAACCTCAAGTACGACCTGGAGGACCCGGAGGCGGTGCGCGACCGCGTGGGGCTCATCCTCCAGCAGTGCCGGCGCATCGACGCCATCGTCCGGACGCTCGTGGGCTTTGGCCACGCGGGCACGGTGGGCGGCGAGTCCCGGCCCTTCACGCGCGTGCCGGTGGGCCCGCTGCTCGCGGAGGCCACGCAGCTGGCGCGGCTGTCGCGCAAGGGGCGCGACGTGGCGTGCACGCACCAGAGCCCGGACGGGCTGGACGTGCGGGGCGACGCGCAGCGACTGGAGCAGGTGCTGGTGAACCTCTTGACCAACGCCATCGACGCGTCGCCCACGGGCTCGCGGGTGGACCTCCTGGCGGAAGCCGAGGGAGACGTGGTGCGCATCCAGGTGGAGGACCGGGGCCACGGCATCGCCCCGGAGCTGTCGCAGCGCATCTTCGAGCCCTTCTTCACCACCAAGCAGCCCGGCGAAGGCACCGGCCTGGGCCTGATGCTGGCGGAGGGCATCGTGCGCGAGCACGGCGGCACGCTGCGCATCGAAGGCCGCGCCGAGGGCGGCACCCGCGTCACCGTGAACCTGCCCCGCGCGGCCCTGAAACTCCCGGAGGCTTCCGCGTGAGCCGCATCCTGGTCATCGAGGACGAACCCATCATCCGCACGGAGCTGCGGCGGCTGCTCACCCGCGCGGGCCATGACGTGGCGGAAGCCGGCGCCGTGCCGGAGGCCGCCGCCGAGCACGCGCTGGACGCCTTCGACCTGGTCATCTCCGATTTGCGCCTGCCCGGGCCTCCGGGCACGGACATCATCGGGCTGTGTCCGGGCGTGCCGGTGCTCATCATGACCAGCTATGCCACGGTGAAGTCCGCCGTGGACGCGATGAAGCTGGGCGCGGTGGACTACATCGCGAAGCCCTTCGACCACGACGAACTGCTGCTCCAGGTGGAGCGCGTGCTGCGCGAGGGACGGCTCACCCGGCAGAACGCGGCCCTCAAGCGCGAGGTGGAGCAGACCTGGGCCCCGGGCGGCATGGTGGGCACGTCCCCCGCGATGCGCGACGTGTTCGAGCGCGTGCGCAAGGTGGCCTCCTCCGCCGCCACCGTGCTGGTGCTGGGCGAGTCCGGCACCGGCAAGGAACTGGTGGCCCGCGCCGTCCACGCGCAGAGCCCGCGCGCGGAGGGCCCGATGGTGGCGGTCAACTGCGCCGCCATCCCGGAGGGCCTGCTGGAGAGCGAGCTTTTCGGCCATGAGAAGGGCGCCTTCACCGGAGCGCAGGCCGCGCACGCGGGCCTCGTGGAGGCGGCGCACGGCGGGACGCTCTTCCTGGATGAGATTGGAGAGCTGCCCGCGCCCGCGCAGGCGCGCCTGTTGCGCATGCTCCAGGACGGCGAGGTGCGGCGGGTGGGCGCCACGCGCTCGCGCAAGGTGGACGTGCGCATCCTCGCCGCCACGCACCGCGACCTGCCCCGCCGCGTGCAGGAAGGCCTGTTCCGCCAGGACCTCTACTTCCGCCTGCGCGTGGTGGAGATCCGCCTGCCGCCCCTGCGCGAGCGAGGCGAGGACCTGCCCGCGCTCGCGAAGCACCTCCTGGAGAAGGCCACCCGGCGACTGGGCCGCCCTCCCGCGTCGCTGTCCCCGGAAGCCCTGGCCGCCATCGCCGTGCACCCGTGGCCGGGCAACGTGCGCGAGCTGGAGAACGCCCTGGAGCGCGCGGTCATCCTCGCGGACGGGCCGCTGCTCACCCCGGACCTGCTGGCGCTGGAGCTGCCCGGCGCGGCGGCGACGGACGTGCCTCCGGCCGCGATGGAGGAGTTGGACTTCCCGCCGCTCGTCGCCGGAGAGGATCCACGCTCGCCGGATTCGATGGAGGAGTACTTCCGCCGCTTCGTGCTGGAGCACCAGGACCGCATGGGCGAGACGGAGCTGGCGCGCAGGCTGGGCATCAGCCGCAAGACGCTCTGGGAGAAGCGGCAGCGGCTGGGCATCCCCCGCACCCGCGCCTGACGTCCGACGCGTCGATGCCGACATGTTTCGACGCGTCGAAACGCGTCGAACCGCGTCGACGGCGGCGCCCCTCACGGGCTCCCAGAGGGAAGCGACGCGCGGCACATCGCTTGCTCATGGCTCCTGGCATCCACCGGACGAATCCAACCCCCGGTGCATCAGGAGCAGCCCACCATGTGCAATTCCGCCCGCCTCGACTCGAATGGTCAGCCCCGGTCCGGCTTCGACACCCGCCTGCGTCCCGACACGGCCCGCACCGCCGCGAAGGGTGGCGCCCCCCTGTCCACGGAGCGCACCGCCAACTGCGTCGTCGTCAACCAGTGGGGTTCGGCCATCAGCGGCGTGACGCTGCGCCACCGCTACAACAACGACCCCAGCTATCAGCAGCAGGGGAACTGGCCCTCGCTCGCGCAGAACGCCACCAGCTCTTCATTCCCGGCCACCTACTGGACCGGCGCCATCGGTCACGACTACTGGTGGGTCCAGTTCCAGGATGACAACGGGAAGATCTGGACGTGCAAGCAGAACTTCTACTGCACCCTGGATGCCTCCGACGATGGCACCACCGTCTACTTCTTCCTCAACGGCTCCTCCGAGGACATGAAGATCCAGATGACCAGCAATGGCTGCGACGTCTCCCTCTACGAGTCGTAGGCGCCGGAGCCATTCCATGCCGACCGAAGCGCAGGACCCCGCGCGGCTGAAGCAGCTCGTCGCGGCGGCCATGAAGGACTACCTGGGCACGCAGACGGAGATTGGCGTGTCGGCGGCGGTGGCCGTCGGAGACGTGCGCGCCCACTACGTCGCGGGCCTGTCGGACCGTGAAGCCAACCAACCGGTGTCCGAGGACACGCTGTTCCTCATCGGCTCCGTGCAGAAGGTCTTCACCAACACGCTCGCCGCCGCGCGCATCGTGGAGGGGAAGCTGGCGCTGACGGATCAGATCACCCGCTTCCTGCCGGGGGAGGTCCGCCAGCAGGGCACCGTCATCCGGCAGGTGACGCCCCAGGCGCTGGGCACCATGACGGCGGGCATGCCGTCCGCCAACGTGCCCGGCCACCCCGCGGGCGCGCTGTACCGGGGGGAGGTGCCGCCCCCAGCGATGTTCGACTTCTGGACGCGCTTCAACCCGGAGACGCGCGTGGGCGCGCACTACAGCTACTCCAACGTGAGCGAGGTGACGCAGGGCTTCACCACCACCTTCGCCGCGCGGCGCAGCTACCCGGAGCTGTTCGCCACGGACATCCAGGAGCCGCTCGCGATGCGCGACACGCGCGTGGACCTCACCGGCATCCGGCCCGAACGCATCGCGCAGGGCTACACGACCCAGGGCAAGCGCCTCGGCTACCGGGGCGTGGGCTTCAACTCCACCGCGTCGGACATGCTGCGCTTCCTGGAGGGCAACCTCTTCCGCGTCCCCTCCATGCCGCTGCTCACCTACCGCGCGATGAAGCTCGCGCACACGCCCCACTTCGAGATCTCCGCCCGTCAGTCCATTGGCCTGGGCTGGTACATCACCGACGCGCCCGGCGGCGCGAAGGTGGTGAGCAAGGCCGGCGGCAACGGCGGCTTCGTGGCGTGGGTGGGCTTCCTGCCCGGACACGCCGCAGCGGTGGTGCTCCTCACCAACGGGCACCCCACGACGGGCCTCAGCCTGCCCGCCACGGGCCGGAAGATCCTCCTGGAAGCCGCGGGCCTCGACACCTCGGAGGTGCTGCCGGACACTGACGCGGACGCGGGCATCCAACCCGAGGAGGACGCGGCGGCCTGAGCCTACCGGGGCTCGCCCGGCGGCCTGTCCCCCCCGCCCGAACCCGCGCGCACGCTCGCCCTGCCTTGAAGGGCGCCCTCATGTCTCGCGACACACGACACGGCCACGCTGACGCATCGCGTGGCCGTGTCACCCGGTGTTACCCCGGCGTTACGACGCAGTGCGAGAATCGTTACGGGGGGTAACGCCCTGTCACCTTCCGCCACATCCTGACGCGCCGAGCCAACCCCCAAGGTCCTGAAACGCAACGGACGCGGGCGTGGAACAGGCATTGCTCATGCGACAGGGCCTATGCGCCCTGCCCCAAGCCTCCTGTCGCGCTGGATGGTGCTGACGGCCCTGCTGACCGCGCTCCCCGCGGCGGCCGGGAAGATCCAGCTCGGCGACGACGCGGTGCTCAACGTCGACGTGCTGCTGCACCCGCAGATGCAGCTCGTGAAGAACGGGGCGCCCACGGGGGGCGTGAGCACGGACTTCTTCTTGCGCCGCGTGCGCCTGCTCGTCTTCGGCTCCATCACCAAGCGGCTGTCGTTCTTCATCGACACCGACCAGCCGAACCTGGGCAAGAACGGCGACTGGAACCCGGCCTTCTACATCCAGGACGCGACCATCGCTTACGAGGTCGCCGACAAGATGTGGGTGGAGGCGGGCTTCATCCTCGCCCCGCTGTCGCACCAGGCGCTCCAGGGCGCCATCGCGCTCCAGACGGTGGACTACCACTCCGACATCATCCGCTACCCGCTGGGCGTGGGCAAGGTGTGGCGCGACATGGGCGTGCAGGTGCGCGGCTTCGCCGGGCCCTGGACGTACCGCGCCGCCATCCTGAACGGCGTGGAGGGCGCAAAGCTGGAGAACGGGCAGGTGGTCAACCCGGACGACCTGCCGCGCGCCGTGGGCCACGCGCGCTACAACGTGCTGGGCCACGAGTACGACCAGTTCCTCCGGGGCATCTACTTCACCGACCAGCCCCTGCTGTCCTTCGGCGTGGGCGGCGACTACCAGTACTCCGCCATCGCCACCGCGTCCGGCGTGCATGACGCCGTGGCGCTCGCGGCGGACGTGTTCCTGGACCTGCCGGTGGGCGCGGACCAGGAGTTCGTCTTCCAGAGCAACGTCTTCTCCTGGCAGCAGGGCTTCGACAACCCGCGCAGCGGCACGGGCTTCTTCGTGGAGCTGGGCTACCGCTTCGGAATCGTGCAGCCCATCCTCTCCGGCGAGTACTTCAACGGGCGCGTGGCCGCGCAGGACCTGCTCACGCTGCGCCCCGGCCTCAACCTCTGGTTCCAGAAGCACACCTTCAACCTGAAGACGGAGGTGGCCGTGTCGCGCGTGGGGGACATCGCCCATGCGACCACGGGCATCACCGGCACCGCCCAGCTCCAGCTCTTCTACTGAGGACCTCCGCCATGGCACCCGCCCAGGACCTGCTCGTCGCGCCCAAGGAAGCCTTCCGCCGCACCGCCCACGTGAAGAGCCTGGAGGACTACCAGCGCCTCTACCGCCAGAGCCTGGACGCGCCTGACGCCTTCTGGGGCGAACAGGCCCGGCAGCTCACCTGGTTCCACCCGCCCGAAACCATCCGGGAGGTGAACGAGCAGGCCGCCGACTTCACCTGGTTCGGGGGTGGCAAGCTCAACGTCACCGTCAACTGCGTGGACCGCCACGCGAAGGCGCGCCCGGACAAGGCCGCCATCATCTGGGCGAAGAACACGCCCGGCGACTACGAGGTCATCACCTTCCGCGACCTGCAGCACCACGTGGGCCGCGTGGCCAACGTGCTCAAGGCGCACGGCGTGAAGAAGGGCGACCGCGTCATCGTCTACCTGCCCATGGTGCCGGAGCTGGCGTACACGATGCTCGCGTGCGCCCGCATCGGGGCGGTGCACTCCGTGGTGTTCGCCGGCTTCTCCGCGGACTCGCTGCGCGAGCGCGTGCTGGACTGCAGCGCCAAGGTCGTCGTCACCGCCAATGAAGGCCCGCGCGGCCCCAAGAACGTGGCCACCAAGGCCATCACCGACGAGGCCCTGGAGGGCCTGTCCCAGGTGACGTCCGTCCTCGTCGCGCGCCGCACGGCCAAGGAAGTGCCGATGCGCGAGGGCCGCGACCACTGGCTGGACGTGGAGGTGAAGAAGCACCGGGGCGTGTGCCCCGCGGAGTGGATGGACTCCGAGGATCCGCTCTTCATCCTCTACACGTCGGGCTCCACCGGGAAGCCCAAGGGCGTGATGCACACGACGGCGGGCTACCTCGTGTACGCGGCCACCACGTTCCGCTACATCTTCGACACGCAGCCGGACGACGTGCACTTCTGCACCGCGGACGTGGGCTGGGTGACGGGCCATTCGTACCTCGTGTACGGCCCGCTCTCCACCGGCACCACCACCGTCCTCTTCGAGTCCACGCCCACCTGGCCCGACGCGGGCCGCCTCTGGCAGGTGGTGGACGACGTGAAGGCCACCACGCTCTACACCGCGCCCACCGCGCTGCGCTCCCTCATCAAGGAGGGGGACGCGTTCGTCACGAAGTCCTCCCGCAAGTCCTTGCGCCTGCTGGGCAGCGTGGGCGAGCCCATCAACCCGGAGGTGTGGCGCTGGTATCACGACGTGGTGGGCGAGGGCCGCTGCCCCGTGGTGGACACGTGGTGGCAGACGGAGACGGGCGGCATCCTCATCGCGCCCCTGCCCGGAGCGACGCCGTGCAAGCCCGGCAGCGCCACCCTGCCCTTCTTCGGCGTGGAGCCGGTGCTGGTGGATGAAGAGGGCAAGGTGCTGGAGGGCAACGGCGTCAGCGGCAACCTGTGCCTGGCCCGCTCCTGGCCGGGTCAGGCGCGGACGCTGTACGGCCACCACGAGCGCTTCGTGGAGACGTACTACGCAAGATTCCTGCCCCTGTACTTCACCGGCGACGGCTGCCGCCGCGACGAGGACGGCTACTACTGGATCACCGGCCGCGTGGACGACGTGCTCAACGTGTCCGGCCACCGGCTGGGCACCGCGGAGGTGGAGAGCGCCCTTGTCGCGCACGAGGCCGTCGCCGAGGCCGCCGTGGTGGGCTACCCGCACGACCTGAAGGGCACCGGCGTGTGCGCCTTCGTGACGGTGAAGCCGGACTTCGTGCGCACGCCGGACGAGAAGATGATGGGCGCGCTGCGCGAGCAGGTGCGCCACGTCATCGGGCCCATCGCGGCGCCGGACCGGGTGGTGCTGGTGTCGGGCCTGCCCAAGACGCGCTCGGGGAAGATTCTCCGCCGCATGCTGCGGAAGATCGCCAGCGGGGAGACGGAGAACCTGGGCGACGCCAGCACGCTGGCGGACCCCGCGGTGCTGGACGAACTGCTGACCAAGGGGCTGCCTCCGGCCTCGCGACGCTGAAGGCCCGCGGTCCCTTCCCTTTCACTGCCGAGGAGGCACACCGATGTATGGCAATTCCAAGGACGATGTCCTGAAGGCACTCGCCGCCGCGCGCTGGCGCGTGGCGGGAGCGCTCACGGTGGCGATGCTCGTGACGTACCTGGGCTTCATCCTGCTCGTGGCGTTCAACCGGCCGCTGATGGGGCAGCAGCTCATCCCGGGGCTGTCCATTGGCATCGTGCTGGGCGCGGTCACCATCCTGGTCGCCTGGGTGCTGACGGGCCTCTACATCCTGTGGGCGAACCGCAAGTACGACCACATCCTCGACGAGCTGCGCCGCTAGCGCCGAAAGGGCACTTCATGAATCCCTCGACCGCGGGCTCCCAGATTGGCCAGCCCAACACGACGGCCATCGTCTTCTTCCTCATCTTCGTCAGCATCACGCTGGCCATCACCTACTGGGCCGCGCGCCGCACGAAGACGACCTCCGAGTTCTTCGCCGCCGGCGGCAACATCAGCGCGGTGCAGAACGGCTTCGCGCTGGCGGGCGACTTCATGAGCGCCGCGAGCTTCCTGGGCATCGCGGGGCTCGTGGCCACGTCCGGCTTCGACGGGCTCATCTATTCGGTGGGCTGGCTGGTGGGCTGGCCGGTGGTGACGTTCCTCATCGCGGAGCCCCTGCGCAACCTGGGCAAGTACACCTTCGCGGACGCGGTGGCCTACCGGCTGAAGCAGACCCCGGTGCGCCTGTCCGCCGCGGTGGGCACGCTCACCGTCGTCGTCTTCTATCTGATTGCCCAGATGGTGGGCGCGGGCAACCTCATCCACCTGCTCTTCGGCCTCTCGTATGAGATGGCCGTGGTCATCGTGGGCGCGGTGATGATCCTCTACGTGCTGTTCGGCGGGATGATCGCCACGACGTGGGTGCAGATCGTCAAGGCGGTGCTGCTCCTGGGCGGCGCGTCCGCCCTGGCGGTGGCGGTGCTGTGGAAGTTCGGCATGAACCCGGCGGCGCTCTTCAACGAGGCGGCGAAGATGTACGGGCCGGAGGTGCTGGCCCCGGGCAAGCTGGTGGCCAACCCGCTGGAGACCATCTCCCTGGGCGTGGCGCTGATGTTCGGCACGGCGGGCCTGCCGCACATCCTGATGCGCTTCTACACGGTGCCCAACGCGAAGGCGGCGCGCACGAGCGTGTTCTACGCCACGGGCCTCATCGGCTTCTTCTACCTGGTGACGTTCGTGCTGGGCTTCGGCGCGGCGGTGCTGGTGGGCCGGCAGGGCATCACGGCGGTGGACAAGGGCGGCAACATGGCGGCGCCCATGCTCGCGGAAGTGGTGGGCGGCACGGGCTTCCTGGGCTTCATCGCCGCGGTGTCCTTCGCGACGATCCTCGCGGTGGTGGCGGGCCTGACGCTGTCGGGCGCGGCGGCGCTGTCCCATGACCTGTGGTCGCACGTCGTGCGCAAGGGCCACGCGCCGGAGGCCGAACAGCTCAAGGTGGCGCGGCTGGCGAGCTTGCTGCTGGGCGTGCTGGCCATCATCCTGGGCGTCGTGTTCAAGGGGCAGAACGTGGCCTTCATGGTGGGCCTGGCGTTCGCCATCGCGGCGAGCGCGAACTTCCCGGCGCTGCTCTTGTCCATGCTGTGGAAGGGCTTCACCACGCGCGGCGCGGTGGCGAGCATGCTGACGGGCGCCTTCAGCGCGGTGCTGCTCATCTTCCTGTCGCCCACGGTGCAGGTGGAGCTCTTGGGGCACGCGTCGGCGCCCTTCCCGCTGAAGAACCCGGGGCTCGTGACCATCCCGCTGTCGTTCCTGGTGGGCTGGGTGGTGTCGCTGCTGTCGCCGGAGGCGGAGGCGTCACGGCGGTTCGCGGAGGTGCAGCACCGCATGCACGTGGGCGCGCTGGTTCCGCCCCCGGTGGTGACGCCGCCCGGCGTGGCGGGCTCGGTGCCGCCCGGCATCCCGGAGGCTCCGCACAAGGTTTGAAGGCTGCTCGGCGGTCCTCCACGGTTTCTTCCTCGACGTGGGGGACAGGGACGGAACCCGGGTGTTTCCAAAGGGGCCCGGGTTCCGTCCTCTCTTCTTCCAAGGCAGAAGCGCTACTTCCCCCGAGTCAGGGGAAGCACGTCCTGCACGAGTCGGACGAGCACCTTGCCGGGCTCCTCCTCGTGCACCATGTGGGCGGAGTCCTCGAACCAGACGAGCTTCTTCGAGGGGGCCTGGAGTGCGTCGTACCAGGGCTCGATGAGGCGCGCGGACGTGGTGAGGTCATGCCGCCCGTGAAAGAGGAACACCGGGCACGCGAAGCGCTTCACCGGCGTGAAGTCCACCTGGGAGATGGCACCCCAGAGCGCCACGAAGCTTGCGTCCAGGCCCTCATCCCGCGCCTGGAGGTCCTTCTGCGTGACGTCCGGGCTGAAGCGCCAGACCTCCGCGCCGTGCCAGCTCCGGTCGCGCCAGTTGTAGCTCTCATAGCGCGACAGCCACCGGCGCTCCTTCGGCAGGTTCACCAACTGGCGCGCGGCATCCTTCGGATCCGGAAAGGGCGCGAGCGCTTCCAGCTCCGCGACGGCCTTCGCGTTCCCATCCGCGCGAGCCGCCTGGAGCGTGGCCTCGTAGCCCAGCGCTTCGTTCCGGGGGACGTCCACGACCTGGCCGATGCCGACATAGGCGTCGAACCATTCCGGATGGCGCTGCGCGAGCTTCACCCCGAGCACGGTCCCCCAACTGTGTCCCACGAGCACGATGCGCTTCTTGCCGTAGGTCTTGCGCAGGTAGCCGACCACCTCCTCCGCGTCGGCCACCATGCGGTCCACGGTCAGGGTGGGGCGCACCTTGTCCGGGGCGTTGAGCGCGTGCGTCTTCCCCGCGCCCCGCTGGTCCCAGTGCGCGACGGTGAAGAACTCCTCCCATTCGCCCTGGTAGAAGTAGGAGGACGGCAGGGACGTGAAGCCCGGGCCTCCGTGCAGGAAGAGCAGCAGCGGGTTGTCCCGGTGGCGTCCCCGGACCGAAATCCACTGGTCGATGCCACCGATGCGGACCGCCTCCGCCTTCTCGATGCCGTCCGGGAGCACGCTGCGGCGCGCCTCGCGCATGACGGCCTGGGGCGTGGGAGGTGCTTCCTCCTCCGCGGTGGCCAGGCCCGCAGTCAGCGCGAGGCCCAGACCCAGCAGGCAGAGGGGGGCGCGCTTCGGGATGTCTTTCAGGGTCCGCATGTCTCCTGAACGGACGGCGTCCACGCCGATTGCAGTGAGAGCGTCAGGGCATGGAGCGCAGTTGCTGCTGGAGGTCCCTCAGCGGTTTTTGATCGGAACGGATGCGTCCGCGCAGGGGGACATCCAGGTCCACGAGGGTGAACATCACGGCGGTGAGGATCACCACGAAGATGAGCCAGGGGATGCCGCCCCGATTGCGCGTATCCGGCCGGAAGCCCAGGAGCATCGCCGAGCCGAGCATCCCGACGAGCAGCAGGGCGAAGATGGTGTTCGGAATGATGTTGCGGGCTGACGCCAGGCGCTCCCCGGAGACGTCAATCAGGTCGTTGAGGGCCTCGGTGGAGAGGGTCAGGACCGCGGTCGGGGTCTGTGGCGCCACGCCTTTCAGCAGGGACCAGAGCTCGTCCTGGAGCGCATTCGATTCCTGGAGCAGTTGCTCGAAGAGCTCCGGATTCCCCGCGGCCTCGTAGCCCTCCAGCCGGATGTCGGTGTAACGGCGCAACCGGGTCCGCATCTCGCCGCGCGTGGGTTCGGGGAAGAAGTCCGTGCGCAGGTAGAACGTGCCAATAGCGTTCGCCTCCTTGACGACGAGGTCGCGGCGCAGCGTGTACCGGTCAGAGGCCATGGAGAAGGAGAAGGCGAGCAGGAGCGCCACCAGGCCGAGCACCGAAGCCTGGAGCGCCGACACGTCGTCCATCCCTGACTTGCGGTGGCTGAGCCAATAGCCGGCTTCCAGGCTCAGATAGAGCAATGCCAGCACCCCCAGGGCGAGCCCCCACGTAGGCATCATTTCGACGATTCGCATTGCGCCGGAAAGCCTCCGCTCCACGGAAATGGAAGCCAGGAACGGTGGACCCGGGAGCCGGTGACGGCAACGCGCCCGCGGGTCCAGGACCAGGGAGGGTCGTGAACGTTCCGGCGCGAAACCGCCCTCCCTGGGACGTGGCCCCCACCATCCTCGACGGAGGGAGGATTGCGCCTAAGCTGCGCGGCCGTGAACCGGCCTTCCGAGCAGAGCCCCGTGGGCGGCTTCCGCGCCCGCCTGCACACCGTCATCTTCGAAGCGGACACCCCGGCGGGGAAGGTGTTCGACGTGGCCCTGCTGTGGGCCATCGTGTTCAGCGTGGCCGCGGTGATGCTGGAGAGCGTGTCGCAGGTGCGCACGCACTACAGCGACGCGCTGCACGTGGCTGAGTGGATCTTCACCGTGCTCTTCGCGCTGGAGTACGTGCTGCGGCTCATCGCGGTGCGCCGACCCCTGCACTACGCGCGCAGCTTCTTCGGCATCGTGGACCTGATGGCGCTGTTGCCGTCGTTCCTGAGCGTGGTGTTCCCCGGGGCGCAGACGCTGCTGGTGGTGCGCGTGCTGCGCCTCCTGCGCGTCTTCCGCATCCTCAAGCTGGGACACCTGCTGGGGCAGGCGGAGGTGCTGCTGACGGCCCTGCGCGCCAGCCGCCCGAAGATCATCGTCTTCCTGGGCACGGTGCTGAGCATCGACGTCATCATGGGCGCGCTCATGTACATGGTGGAGGGCGAGGCGAACGGCTTCGACAGCATCCCCCGCTCCATGTACTGGGCCATCGTGACGATGACGACGGTGGGCTTCGGGGACATCACGCCCAAGACGGTCACCGGGCAGTTCCTCGCGTCCATCCTGATGGTGATGGGCTACGGCATCATCGCGGTGCCCACGGGCATCGTGTCGGTGGAGCTGGCTGCCGCCACGCGTCAGCACGTGGACACCCAGGCCTGCCCGGGCTGTGGCGCACAGGGTCATGACCCGGATGCGCGCTTCTGCAAGCGGTGTGGGACGGCCCTGGATTGGACCCCGCCCGGCACCGAGGGTGAAACTGGCTAGGATGGCCGGGCATGCCCCGCGCCATCGACACGCCCGAGGTGGACGAGGAGCTGCTGGTCCACCAGTTCCCCGGCATCAACCGCAAGGCGGTGGGCGCGTTCTACACGCCCGCGCCCATCGTGGAGCGCACCCTGGCGCTCGCGCTCGGGCACGTGGGCCAGGGCCCGCTCACGGTGGTGGACCCGGCCTGTGGCGCGGGGGCCTTCCTCGCGGCGGCGGCGCGGCACCGGCCGGACGCGAGGCTGTGCGGCCTGGAGCTGGACGCGGGGGTCGCTCGCCTGTGTCAGGCCCGGGTGCCGGGCGCGGACGTTCGCGTGGGCGACGCGCTGCGAGGCGGGCTGGAGCCCCTGCTCGCGGGGACGCCGGAAGGGCACACCGAGTTATGGGTGGGAAACCCGCCCTACAACGGCACGTCGCCGGTGCTGAAGGACGCGGACGCCTACGCGCGCCTGAGGGCCCTGGTGCCCCTGGCGATGCCGCACGGCACCAGCCTGCGGGATGACTTCGCCTTCTTCCTGCTCGTCGCCATGAAGCGCCTGGCGACGCATCCGGGAGCGCTGGCCTTCATCACGCCCGCGAGCCTGCTGGAGTCGTTCATCTACGCGCCGCTGCGCCGTGCCCTGCTGGATGCGCTGCACCTGCGCGAGGTGGTGGACCTGGGGCCGGGCATCTTCACGGGCACGCAGGTGCGCACGTGCATCACGGTGTGGACGTCGCGCTCCGGAAGCGAGGCCCCGCCCCCGCGCTACGAGCACAAGGGCGTGGGCCAGTGCTTCACGCCGGAGCCGCCCGAGTGGCGGCTGTCCCCCATCGCCCAGGAGGCCGCGGTGCTGGACGCGGACTGGAGGGCGCGGGGCGAGCTGCTCACCACGCTCATCCCGGTGAGTCTGCCCGGGGTGAAGACGCGCTTCGACGAGCTGCTGGTGGACGCGGACGCGGAGCGGCTGCTCGCGCGCCTGCGGGCCTTCGCGGCCGCGACGGAGGACACGCTGGAGGACTTCGCGCGGGAGTACGGCCTGGAGCCCGGGCTGCTGCCCAAGCTGCGGGCGTTGAAGCAGGGCCCGGCGCTGGAGGTGGACCCGTGCCACGTGCGCCCGTTCTTCCGCTACGGCGGAGCCCGGCACCGGGGCGCGCTGCCGCCCGAAGCGCGAGCGTTCTGCTACCTGGACCGGCGCTTGATTCCGCGAGGGGACCACCGGCTGCGCGGCCCGTATGATCCGCACCACGACGCGGTGAAGCTGCTCTTCAACGTGCGGGAGCTGCCCCTGTCCGCGGCGCTGCTGGAGGAGCCCGGCTGCGTGCACGATCACCGGCACGCGAGGTTCGCGCCGCTGTACGTGCCCCAGCGTGTGCGGGACGAAGGCCTGGGCATCACCCGGAGCGCCGAGTCGTGCGAGGAGTTGGGCCCCAGGGTGCCCAACCTGTCGCCCCGGGGTCAGGCCTGGGCCGAGACGCTGGGAGGCCCGGCGGAGGCGTTCCGCGCGGTGATGCGCTTCCTGAACGGGGCGGCGGTGCAGCGGGTGTGGGCGCCCGCGTTCGGGGCTTCCCGGGTGGTGCCGGTGCCGCTGGAGGGAAGCCTGCCGGAGTGATGACTCCCCATCACCCGACGCGCGGGGGGGTGGACATTCTCCTGCGATGGGGCCGTGCGGCGGGTAGTGTCGCGGCGTTTCGTAACCCTCCTTCCTGGAGCCTTGGAACCCATGACGATTCGCGCCCTGCTGATTGCCGCTGCCCTGACCACCACGCCCGCCCTGGCCCAGGATGCGGGGACTCCGGCCGCCACGGCTCCGGCGGCGACGGAAGCGGCCAAGAAGCCCGCGCCCAAGCCGGGCGAGACGGCGAAGGCGACGCTGAAGGACGCCCAGGGCAAGGACGTGGGTACGGTGACCTTCGAGCAGGGCCCGGCCGGCGTGCTGGTGAAGGGCACGCTGACGAACCTGCCCGCGGGCGAGCACGCCATCCACATCCACGAGACGGGCACGTGCGAGGCGCCGGACTTCAAGACGGCGGGCGGCCACTTCAACCCGTCGAAGAAGCAGCACGGCGTGATGTCGCCCAAGGGCAAGCACGAGGGCGACCTGCCGAACCTCTACGTCCCCGCGGACGGCAAGGTGCAGTTCGACGTCTTCGCCCAGGGCCTCAAGCTGAAGTCGATGTTCGACAAGGACGGCTCCGCCGTCGTGGTGCACGCCAAGCTGGACGACTACCACACCGACCCCACCGGTGACGCCGGCGGCCGCATCGCCTGCGGCGTCGCGGAGAAGTAGGAGTCACGAGTCACTGCTTCGCGGGGCACGCCAGGCCCCGCGAAGCATGGCCTGGGTTCAATCCAGGAAGCGGCGCTCCCAGCGCCGCATGTCCTCTTCCGAGAAGCCATCCCAGGCCTCACGGTCCAGGTCCATCCAGGGCTCCAGGAGCCGGGACAGCTCGCGATAGGCCTCCATCGTTTCGCCCTGTCGTGAATCCCCTGTGAGGGGTTGTTCGCCGAGCGTCACCACCGCACGTCCTGACGCTAGCGATTTGACGGTGGTCCCCGGAGAACGAAGCCGCGTGCGCAAGGCATCGACGCCGCCCACGTCGGCAAGCACGGTCGGTCCCAGGAACGTCATCCAATGCGTTCCCCGAAGCCGGGTGCCGATCCGCAGCGAATCCCGCCGCAGCTCCGGGACGTCCAGCCCGGGGTAGAGGAAGGCCAGCGGTCGGATGCCTTCGGTCAGCCCCAGGGCCTCCTCGTCGAACTGGAAGCACAAGCCCGCGTGCCCTGAGTCGAAGGGCAGCAGCGTGGCCATCTCCAGGGACACCTTTCGGAGCAACTCCGCGCTCGGGTCTTCCGCAGGCAACCCGAATCCCACCGCGGACGTTACGGTTGGACTGTTCAGATGAAGCGGATGGCCCAACCACCGTCCGTGGTAGCTGAACCGATAGCCCGTCATCGTCTCCGCATCTTCCAACAGGGAGACCCCGGCGGCGCGCGGTGAGGACAACCGCTGTTCGATGAAGCGCCAGCCGCTCGCGTCCAACGGCTGCCAGTTCCCTTCATCATCCGCGTACCAGCCCAGGGTGTGTGGGGCGATGGCGCGACGATACGTTTCCAGCACCCGCGCCACGGACTCCTTCACGTCATCGTGGGAACTGCGCAGGTAGAACGCCGCGCCCAGGCCGTCCCGCACACGGAGGATGCTCGCATCCCCGTCATGCCCATGGAGGCGGATGCGCGGCCACGACGGAGACATCACTGGACTCCGTATCCTGGCGCCACGAGGCGCGCCCTCTTGATGCCCAACGCCCGTTCGTAGAGTTCGCCCTGGGACGCGCCGTGATGGGGATGCTGGCCCCACTGCAACGGATTGCCGCTCGGGCACGGAAACTTGAAATCGAAGACGGCCTGGACACGGCTCGGCTCACCCGAGGCGTGTAGCGACACCGGCGAGCCCAGCAGGCGGAGAACATGCCGCCTCACACGTACCCGAACCGCCGCCGCGCGAACCACTCCGCGCCGAGCAGGGCGATGAGCGCCACCAGGTAGTACCAGCGATCCCACAGCGGCTGGTCCTTCGCGCGCCCCACCTCCACCACCGGCGGATCCAACAGCGGCACGTCCGGCAGCCCGTCCATCGGCAGCTTGTACGCCTTGCCCTCCGTGACGCTGGCGATCTGCTCCATCAACTGCGGCCGCACCGACGCGTCCGACAGCTCCGGGCCCACCGCGCGCACCGCCACCGCGTCCTCGCCCTTGCCCAGGTCCGTGTCGCCCTTCTTCGCCGACGCGAGCAGCTTGTACGGCCCCGGTGCCGGCGGCGCGAACTCCAGCCGCACCACGCCGTCCGCCCCCGTGGTGCCCGTCTGCACCGCCACCGGCTTCTGCGTCGCCACCGAGAACAGCTCCACCCGCACCTGCGCGTCCTGCGCCGGCTGGTAGTCCGCCATCCGCGCCTGCACCACCACGCCCACCGGACGCCCCGGCTCCACCGACGGAGGGTCCGCCGTCACCTTCAGCGTCGTCAGGTCCGGGTCGCGCACCAACCACCGCAAGGCATTGCCCCAGAAGCGGTCATACGCGCGGTTCGGCGAACCATCCCGGTGCGCCGTGAACGCCCACGACCACGTCGCGTCCGTGGCCACCACCATCGCCCGCCCCCGCCCGTAGTCCCACACCGACACCAGCGGCGCGTTCTTCCCATCCACCGTCGCGAACGGGTGGTCCATCAACACCGTCGCGCCCTGCCGCGCCCGCGTCAGGTTCGCGCCCGGAATCGGCGCCAGCTCGCCCCACGTGCCTTCCGTGCTCGCCGCGCCCGTTCCAATGGACGTCACCGGATGCCGCAACCCCTCCGGCGTCAGCCGGGGCTTGAAGGGCTCCGGGTTCGCCGGCCCCGCCGCTTCCACCGGCAGCGCCTCCATCAGCGTGGGCATGCTGGCGCGGCCCTCGCCCAGCACGCTGTCGCCGCCAATCATCACGAACGCGCCACCCTCATGGATGTAGCGCTCCAGGTTGCGCTCGTACTCCGCGATGGACAGCGAAGGGTCCGAGTAACCGAAGTTCTGGAAGATGACGACGTCGAACGTGTGCAGCTTCGTGTCGAAGATCTCCTCCATCGGGAACGGGATGAGCGACAGCTCGCGCTCGTTCGTCACCCCCGGGTCGTCCGACAGCGTGCGCAGGATGTAGAACGACACCAGGTCCACGTTCGCGTCCTGCTTGAGCAGCCCGCGCAGGAACCGCTCGTCCCACGAAGGCCGGCCCACCACCAGCAGCACGCGCACCCGGTCGCGGATCACCTTCAGCGTGAACGACCGGCTGTTGTTCTCGCTCACGGCCTCATCCGGGAACGTGGGCACCGTCACCGTGTAGACGAACCGGCCCGTCTGGTCCGGCGTGAAGGTGAAGGACACAGGCTTCACGTCGTCGGCGGTCGTCATCCGCACCAGCTTGTTCGCGACCGTCTTGCCCTCCTGGCTGAGCACCACCGGGATGTCCTGGCCCGCGAAGCCCCGGCCGTGGATCTCCACCTCCACCGTGAGCGAGTTGCGCACGAAGGCGAAGTCGTCCACCTTCAGGCCCTCCACCGCCAGGTCCTTCAGCGCCTCCTGCCCCACCAGGAACGTGGACACCGGCACGCCCAGGTCCGTCAGCGCCGCCCGAGCCCGGCCCACCGCCCCGGCCTTCAACTCCGCGTTGTCCGCGCCGTCGCTGAACAGCAGCACCCCGGACAATTTGCGCGACCCCTGCCCCGCCGCCGACGCGGACCGCAGCGCCGCGAGCAGGTCCGTCGTCCCCGCGCGCGCGGGCTCGCTGCCCAATTGCGCCGGCGTCACCGGGGACAGCTCCGGGTCCACCCCGTACACCTCCACCGTGAAGCGGTCCTTCCAGGACGCGAACGTGGGCGCGGCCTTCTCCAGGAACGCCGCCACCTGCGCGCTGCGCGTGGGCCCGCCCGGCTCCGACGGGAAGTTCATGGACGCCGAGCGGTCCACCAGCACCGCCACGCGGTTCTTCATCCGCGCCACCTGCAGGTGCCGGATGCCGGGCTCCAGGAGGAAGAAGAACGCAGCCAGGCCCGCGCCCAGGCGCAGCCCCCACAAGAGCAGCCGCCGGCCACGCGACGGCTCCCGGCGCACGCCCCAGGCCGCCAGCGCGATGCCGGCGACGAGCCCCACCGCCAACAACACCAGCGCCCACACCGGCAGGGGCGAAAGGCTGACGAGCTTCCACGCGTTGAAGGACGGGGAGTTCATTCGGTCGCGCGCCAGGGTCCTTCAGCGCCGCTTGTTGAGGATGAGGGGCAGGTGCACCGCATCGTCCTTGTAGTCCAGACACAGCGCGTACATGCACAGGTTGATGCCCAGGCGGATGGCCAGCTCGCGCTGCGGCTCGCCGCCGGGGGACACGTCGAACTCGTAGTCGCCGGACTCGCTGCGGCTCCACGCGCCCGCCACGTCGTTCTGCGAATAGATGACCGCCGCGCGCTTGCCCACGCTCGCCACCAGCGGCAGCGGCTTGTGCAAGAGCCGCCCGGGCGCCGCATCCAACAGGAAGAAGGACTTGAAGACGACGTGCGTCCCCGGCGTCTCCTTCAGCGGATTCTGCGGCAGCACGCGCGCCATCTCCCGGCGGAAGCTGGCATCGAAGCCGTCCCCGTCGCTGCCGTCGTTGGCGTCCCCGAACACGAAGCCGCCGTACGTGAGGTAGCGGCGCAGGTTCGTCACCTCCGCGTCCGTCAGCGGCGGGAAGGCCCCGTCCCCCCCGAAGTACAGGAAGGGGTATTCGAACAGGTCCTGGCTGCTGAGCGCGAACGGGCGCGCGTCCGGCACCACCTCCACGGACGTGCGCCGCTGCAGCTCCCACGCAAGGCGCCGCAGGCCGGACAGCCGTCCGTCCCAGCGGCCTCCGTGCCGGGCCACGGCGGGGATGAACCGGCTCTTCTCGCCAAAGGCGGACGCACGCCGGGACAGCAGCGGGACGAGCGCGGACGTGGCGAGCAGGAGGCTTCGACGGGACAGGGACCGCACGGGCATGGAGACGTGCTTATACCGTCGGCGGGTGTCCACATTCCCTGGTATAGACGCGCGCCATGGCGAAAGGCGGACAGACGCCCCCAGGGCCCGGCGCCCCCGGCTCCGACGAAGTGCGCGCGGCCTGGGCCCGCAAGGACGCCGGGGACGTGGTGGGCGCCCGCCAGGACGCCCGGCGCATCCTGGCGCAGGCCCCCTCCCCGGAAGACCGCGAGCGGGCCGAGGACCTCCTGCGCGCCACCGCCACGCCCCGCGCCCTCTACGGCTTCGCCCTGCTGGGCGCCGTCATCCTGGCCGTCCTGCTGGCGCTCGCGCTGACCCGCTATTCCTAGCGGCCAATGTCGGTAGGATGACGCGCCATGGAAGGCTTCCTCCAGGCGCTCAAGTCCTACCAGACCTTCAACCCCTCCGGCTGGGTGGGCATCTACCGGCTGTTGCCCATGTGGGCCGGCGTCGTGCTCGCGGCCGTGGGCGTGGTGCTGCTGCTCGCGGGCGGAGGCCGGATGTTCCGTCTGGTCGCTGGCCCCGTGGGCGCGGTGCTGGGCCTCGTGTGGACGGGCGCCATCACCCAGAAGCTGGGGATGATGGAGCTGGATCCGCGCCTGCCCACCTTCGTGGCCGCGGGACTCATGGCGGTGGGCTTCCTCTTCCCACCCGCCATCACCTTCGTGGGCGTGGGCGTGCCCCTGGGCCTCGTCGCGGGGCAGATCGCCGGGCAGAACGACTTCCTGCTCGGCTTCGGCCCGGGCTTCATCGTGGGCGGCATCGTGGGCGCGCTGCTGCACCGGCAGGTGAGCGGCATCGTCGCCTCCGCGGTGGGCGCGTGGCTGTTCGTGATTGGCGCGCTCGCGGCGCTGCACCAGTTCGGCGGCGTGGTGGAGGCCGTGGCCAGCCGTCCCTGGGGCGTCATCATCGCGGCCCTGCTCTTCGCCCTGGCCGGCAGCGTCTATCAGCTCGCCGTGCGCCCCACGCCCGAGGAGTCGGATCAACGCAAGGCCGAGCGCGAGAAGCAGAAGCTGCGCCAGGCGGAGCAGCGGGCGCTCGAGAAGCGGTGGGGGGTCAAGTAGTCCCCTCCCGGCAATCCTTTACGCCGGGGGGGCCGGGGCGTACATTCCGCCGCCATTTCCCCCGGAGTTCCCCGAGCATCGATGGGCCAGGCCAGCCGCAAGGACAAGGAGAAGCAGGTCGAGTCCCCCACGGCGGCGCCCCTGCCGCCCGCTCCCGGGGCCTCCCCCGCCGAGGCGTGGCGGAAGCCTGACGGGCTCACCCGCAGGGGCTGGGCCGTCCTCGCCGGCATCGTCGTCCTCCTCCAGTTCCCGCTCATCCACTACGCGCTCTTCCGGGGGCAGGCGGACATCACCGCCACCCTCCCCTACGCGCAGTCCTTCAACGACCCGGGCATCGTCGCCCGCGACTTCTTCTCCACCGGCGCCTTCTGGCGCGTGACGAACGGGGAGCTTCTGGGCCCCGCGCCCAAGAACAACCCGCTGTGGCTCCAGGCCGCGCTGCCGGACGACGTGGCGGTGGAGTTCGACGTGCGCCCGGAGTACCCCGACGGCGACATCCGCGTGGAGCTGTTCGGCAACGGGCGCGACCCGGCCTCCGGCTACGTGCTGGTGCAGGGCGGGTGGAACAACAGCCTGTCCGTCATCGCCCGGCGTGACATCAACGCGCCCGCGCTGGACGCGCTCCAGCGCCGCGCGGCCCGCATCGCGGAGAAGGGCGGCGGCCAGGGCGCGGACCTCGTCGCCACCGGCGTCTTCAAGAAGGACACCGCCATGCGCGTGGAGTCCCGCGTGGGCGCCCCCGTGCAGTCCGGCCGCGTGTACCACTGGCGCATCGAGCGGCGCGGCAACGTGCTCAAGTGGGCCATTGACGGCACGCTCGTGGCGGAGCTGGATGACCCGTTCCCCTTCAAGGGCAAGGGGCATGACCGGCTGGGCCTGTCCGGCTGGGAGTCGCAGCTGTTCTTCGACAACCTGCGCATCGGCACGCCGGACTCCATGCCCGCCACGGCCATGAAGCAGGAGCCCGAGCTGCCCGCGGGCCCCTCCGAGGACGACTTCAACCGCGCCACGATTGGCGACGCGTGGAACGTGACGAACCCCGCCGCCGTGAAGATTGAAGACGGCGCGCTGGTGGTGCAGGGCGTGGGCAACCGCCCCATGTGGCTCAAGAAGCCCCTGCCCCAGAACGCCTCCATCGAGTTCGACGCCTGGGCCGACAGCGCCGACGGCGACATGAAGGTGGAGGCCTGGGGCGACGGCCGCTCCTTCTACGCGGGGGACCCGCGCCTGCAGTACACCGCCACCGGCTACGTCTTCATCTTCGGCGGCTGGCGCAACACCCAGTCCGTCATCGCCCGCCAGCACGAGCACACCAACGACCGCGCCGTGCGCGACGGCGCGGTGGTCACCCCCGGCCAGCGCTTCCACTTCCGCATCACCCGGCGGGATGGACTCCTGTCGTGGGAAGTGGACGGCAAGCCCTTCCTGTCCCTCCAGGACGCCTCTCCCCTCTACGGCCCGCGCAACCGGTACTTCGGTTTCTCGGGCTGGCAGACGCGCGTCCACTTCGACAACCTCAAGATCCAGCCGCTGTAGTCTTCCCCCCGGCGGCGAAGGAAACACCCGTGCGCAGAGTCGGAATCTTCGGCTGGGGCGTGGTTGCCCCGCGTTCCCCCAACATCGAGGCGTTCGCGAAGAACCTCGCGTCCTCCGAGACCTGGCTGACCCCCTTCAACGGCTTCGGTCCGGACAACTTCCTCGTCGGCAACCCCACCTTCAACCTGGCCGACTACAAGCCGTGGATCGACGCGCGCTTTCCCGGCAGCCGCTTCTCCCAGTTGGAGCGGAAGATGGGGCAGCCCACGCAGTACGCCATCGGCGCCTTCATCCAGTCGCTGTCGCAGAACCCCGGCATCGAGAAGGAGCTCCAGGACCTGGGCGCCCGCGCGCACGTCTACGTGGGCACCGGCCTGGGCGACCTGCCCACCATCCAGAACATCTCCCTGGACCTCTACCGCGCCCAGCGCCGGTGGGACCGCTTCTGGGCCAGCCCCGAGCACAACAGCGCCGTGCGCGCGTGGCGCGAGACGCGCGAGGCCCTGCCCGGCATGCCCCCGGAGCCCTCCACCATCGAGGAGGTGGAGCGCGACAAGGCGGAGGACGACTGGTGGCACTTCTGGGCCGGCCGCTCGCCGGAGCTGCGCGAGTACCTGGAGGAGCTGCGCGAGATTGAAGCCATGGGCGTGCCCGACGAGGGCGACGTGGAGTCCGCCAAGCTCGCCGTCATCAAGGAGAAGCGCACGCGCAACGCGCGCCTGCAGAAGAAGTGGAGCTCCCCGGAGCCCCCCTGGAACGCGGTGTCCTCCAACGTGCTGTGGAACATCCACAACACGCCCGCCTCGCAGGTCTCCATGCTGGGGCAGATTACGGGCATGACGTTCGCGCCCGTGGCCGCGTGCTCGTCGTTCGGCTACGGCCTGAAGCTCGCGATGAACGCCATCCGCCTGGGCGAGGCCAAGGCGGTGGTGCTGGGCATGACGGACGCGGCGCCCAACCCGCTGGTGGTGGGCGGCTTCTACAACGCGCGCGTCATCTCCGCGGACGCCGCCGTGTCCAAGCCCCTCACCGCGCTGCGCGGCACGCACATCGCCGGAGGCGCGGTGGTGTGGGTGGTGGGCGACTACGAGCACTTCACCCAGAAGGGCTACAAGGCGCTGGGCCTGGAGCCCGTCGCGGTGGGCGTCACCGCGGACGCCGACCACATCATCACCCCGTCCAAGGAAGGCCCCACGCTGGCCATCCGCGAGGCGCTCGCCTCCGCCGGCTGCGAGCCCAAGGACGTGGGCAGCTGGGACCTGCACGCCACCGCCACCCCGGGCGACTTCCTGGAGGTGCAGAACCTGCGCGACGTGCTGCCCGACTCGGTGCTCATCACCGCGCGCAAGGGCACCTTCGGCCACGGCATGTCCGCGGGCGGCGGCTGGGAGCTCACGGCGCAGTACCTGGGCGCCGAACAGGGCAAGGTCTACCCCACGCCCCTGGCGGCCCCGGAGCTCAACAAGCAGATCGCCAAGGTGCACAAGCACTTCGTGTTCGACCACGAGGAGCCGGCGCCCGAGGGGTGCTCGGGCAAGCTGTCCATGGGCGTGGGCGGCATCAACGCCTGCATCATCTCCCGGCCCTGGAAGTAGCGGCCGGGGCCGGCGCCCGGGGGCTGCCTTCAGCCCTTGGGCACCGCCACCATGTCGAAGTCCGGGATGCGCTCGCGCATGAACTCGCGCATCCGGTTGATGAGGGCCGCTTCAATCTGCCGGGCCCGCTCGCGGCTGACGCCGTACTTGTCTCCGATGTCCTGGAGCGTGAGCGGTTCGTCCGCGGTGAGGCGGTGCTCGAAGATGTAGAGCTCCTTGCCCTCCAGCGTCTGGGCGAACGCGTTCAGGTTCTCCCGGAAGAGGGCCTTGAGCTGTTCGCTGCCCAGGCGTTCGTCGGCGGGCACCGCGGTGGACGGCAGGTAGCGGTCCGCGCGCGTGCCGCCGGAGTCCCCGTCGTTGCCCAGCGGCGCGTCGATGGACAGCTCGTCGTGGCCCAGCCGCTGGTCCATCTCCACGACGTCCTGCTCGGTGACGTTGAGGCGCTCGGCCAGCAGGCGCGGGCTGGCCTCGAAGCCCTGGGAGATGAGCTTGTCCTGCTCCTGGCGCAGCTTGAAGAAGAGCTTGCGCTGGGCCTCGGTGGTGCCCAGCTTCACCATCTTCCAGTTGTCCATGATGTAGCGGAGGATGTACGCGCGGATCCACCAGGCGGCGTAGCTGCTGAGCTTCACGCCCCGGTCCGGGTCGTACTTCTTCACCGCCTGCATCAGCCCGATGTTGCCCTCCTGCACCAGGTCCAGGAGCGACAGCGGGTTGCGGTGGTACTCGTGCGCCAGCTTCACCACCAGCCTCAGGTTGGAGGCCACCAGCCGGTAGGCCGCCCGCACGTCCCCCGTGGCCTGGTAGTCCTTGGCCAGCTGATGCTCCTCCTCGCGGGTGAGCAGCGGGTGGCGCGTCACCTCGGCCATGTAGGCCTGGAGCGGGTCGCGGTTGGTGAGGGCGGACGCGCTCTCCGCGCGCACCAGGGCCGCGGCCTTCGCGGGCACCCGGGCGGCGCGGGGCGCGGGTTCCTCGATTTCCGCTTCTGCTTCGTTCAGTTCCGCCAGGTCCGGCTCCAGGGAGTCCGGATCCAGGGCCTCTCCCTCCTCGGCTTCCACCCCGGATTCCTCCCGGGCGGCGTCCGGGCGGACGGGGGCTGATGCCCGCTTCGCGCGGGCCTTGGGGGCCGGACTATTGGTTCTCTTCCTCCCATTCGCCATGCGCGCTCCATACCCCAAAGTGCCGCGATTGTTGCCAGAGGGTAATGCAGGGGCTATGCCCATGCCTGATGAGCGACATCCAAGAGCCCACGCCGGGAGCCCCGGCGCCTGACGAAGCCCCGACGCGTCCCGGCGAGTACATCGCGGACATCAGCTTCGAAGACATGAACCTCTCCGAGCCCCTCCGCCGCGCGCTGGCGGATCGCGGCTACACGAATCCCACCCCTGTCCAGGCCAAGGCCTTCGGCCCCGCGATGGCGGGCAAGGACCTGATCGTCCGCAGCAAGACGGGCACGGGCAAGACGGCCGCCTTCGGCCTGCCCCTGCTGGAAAAGATTTCCCCCGATGAGAAGCGCGTGCGCGCCCTCATCCTCTGCCCCACGCGCGAGCTGGCGCTGCAGGTGGCGGAGGAGCTCACCACGCTCGCCAAGTACAAGGGCGTGAAGGTGGCGGCCATCTACGGCGGCGCCTCCATGAAGCAGCAGGAGGACGCGCTGGAAGAGGGCACGCCCATCATCGTGGGCACCCCCGGCCGCGTCTTCGACCACATCAACCGCGGCAACCTGAAGCTGGACGCCTGCGACCACGCCATCCTCGATGAAGCCGACGAGATGCTGAACCAGGGCTTCTACGAGGAGGTGACGCGGATCCTCGACCGTCTTCCGAAGACGCGCCAGGTGCTGCTCTTCAGCGCCACCGTCCCCACGGACATCCAGAACCTCATCGCGCGCTACACGACGAACGCGGAGACGCTGCTGTTGTCCGGCGACGTCTTCACGGTGGAGCACATCCACCACATCCGCTACGACGTGTCGGATCAGTTCCCCAAGCCGCGCAACCTCATCTACATCCTGGAGAAGGAAGAGCCCTCCAACGCCATCATCTTCTGCAACACGCGGGATGACACGGCGCTGGTGACGGCGGTGCTCAACCGCAACGGCTTCGACGCGGAATTGCTCAACGGAGACCTGCCGCAGAAGGAGCGCGAGCGGGTGATGGGCAAGGTGAAGCGCGGCGAGGTGGCCTTCATGGTCGCCACGGACATCGCGGCGCGCGGCATCGACATCTCCGGGCTGGAGTACGTCATCAACTACTCCCTGCCGGAGGACCCGGCCGTGTACCTGCACCGCGTGGGCCGCACCGGCCGCATCGGCAACAAGGGCACCGCCATCAACCTCTTCTCCGGGCGCGAGCTGGCGACCTTCTCCGTGCTGGAGAAGAAGTTCGGCATCAAGTTCGAGATGCGCGAGATGCCGGCCCCGGAAGAGGCCATGCACCTGTGGACCGAGCGCCACGTGCGGGAGATCCGCGAGGCGACGGGCTCCAGCATCTTCGAGGGCTTCCTGCCCCTGGCGTCGCAGCTCAAGACGCGCAGCGACGCGGACGACCTCATCGCGTTCCTCATCAAGTACTTCTTCAGCCACCTGCGCATGGAGAAGGCGCAGGCCGCCGGTGAGACGGAGAAGCGCGAGCCGGTGGAGCAGAGAAAGCCCCTGGAGCGCCGGGGCAAGGACCGCGAGCGCGAGCGTGAGCGTCCTCCCCGCCGCGAGGACCGGGGTGAGCGCACGGAGCGTCCCGCCCCGCGCGCGGAGTCCGCTGAGCGTGAGCGCCGTCCGCGCCGCGACGAGCCCCGCCGCGAGGACCGGGGTGAGCGCGGCCGTGGCGCGCCGGTGTCGTCCGCCGCGCTGGAGCCGGGCCCGGGCGAGGTGAAGCTCTGGGTGAACCTGGGGACCGCCGACGGCCTGGGGCCGGGCAGCATCGCCACGGCGATGGAGGACGCGGGCGCCCCGGTGGGCAAGATGGTGCGCGCGGAGCTGCGCCCCACGTTCGCGTACGTCTTCGTCGCGGAGGCAGACTCGACGGGCTTCGAGGCCCTCAACGGCAAGCAGCACGGCAGCAAGACGCTGCGCGTGGAGAAGAGCAAGCCGCGCAGCGAGCGCGACGTCACCAGCACCCGCCCGCCCCCGTC
>NZ_RAWI01000439.1 GCF_003612125.1 Corallococcus praedator | reverse complement strand
CCCCCCACCCTCACCACCGACGCGCCCGCCGCGTGGCCCCAGGGGCTGGAGGGCACCGCCGGCGAGGTGGAGCTGGAGCTGCTGGTGGACGTGGAGGGCCACGTCGCGGAAGCGAAGGTGACGCGCGCTGGCGCCGAGCCGCGCCTCACCGACGCGGCGCTCGCCGCCGCCCCGGGCCTGCGCTTCACCCCGGCCACGCTGGGCGGCACGCCCGTGGCGGTGCGCCTGCCGTTCCTCTACCGCTTCGCGCCGCCCGTGCAGATCCCCGCCTCCAGCACGCACCTCACCGGCGAGGTGCGCGCGCGAGGCACCCGCAAGCCGCTGGCCGACGCGGCCCTCTTCCTCGACGGGGCGCAGGAGCCCGCCGGCACCACCGACCCGCGCGGCCTCTTCACGCTGGACGTGACGCCAGGCGCGCACCGCGTGGAGGTCCGCGCGCCGGGCCACGCGACGACGGTGTTCGAGGAGAAGCTGGAGCCCGGCCAGACGCTCCAGGTCGTCTACCGGCTCCAGCCGCGCGAGGTGAACCCATACGAGACCGTGGTGCGCGACGAGCGCCCGCGCACGGAGGTCACCCGCATCAGCCTGCACGAGCAGGAGATCCGCGAGGTGCCCGGCACGCTGGGCGACCCGTTCCGCGTGGTGATGTTGATGCCGGGCGTGGGCAGCCTCGCGTCCGGCATCAGCTACCCGGTGGTGCGCGGCAGCCAGCCCTCCGCCACCGGCTTCTTCCTGGACGGCGTGCGCATCCCGATGCTGTACCACCTGCTGCTCGGGCCCGCGGTGGTGCACCCGGACTTCATCGACACCGTGGACTTCTATCCGGGCACGCCGCCGGTGCAGTACGGCCGCGTGCTGGGCGGCGCGGTGGAAGGAAGGCTCAGCCGTCCGCGCGAGGACCGGCTGCACTTCACCGCGTACGCGGACCTGCTCAACGCGGGCGGCTTCATCGAGCAGCCCTTCGAGTCCACCGGCACCAGCGTCAGCCTGGCCGGCCGCTTCAGCTACTCCGCGCTGCTCATCTCGCTCACCGCCAACGCCCTCAACCGTCCGGAAGCGGAGCAGGTGCGCGCGGGCTTCTGGGACTACCAGGCGCGCATCGAGCAGAAGGTGGGCCAGGGCCGCCTGCGCCTGTTCGCGCTGGGCAGCTCCGACGACGTGGGCCTGTCCCCCGAGCAGACCGAACGCTCCGAGGGCGGCGGCGTCACCTCGCGCTTCCACCGCATCGACCTGCGCGGCACGCACCCCGTGGCGGGCGGCGAGGGCGAGGTCGGCATCACGCTGGGCTGGGACGGCCTGGGCCTCACCGGTGAGCAGACCCAGCGCGAGGGGACGGCCCTGGTCATCCGGTCCGTGGGCGAGTACGGCCTGGAGCAGACGAGCGTCTCCGCGCGCGCCGGGTGGAAGCGGGTGCTCACCGACACGCTGGAGGTGGCCGTGGGCACGGACGTGGAGAACCGCCGCTCCGCCACCACGCTCATCGGCACCGCGCGGCCTCCCGGCTGGCGCTCGTCCGACGACGCGGATCCGCTCAAGCAGCCCTCCGCCATCGCCACCTTCTCCGGAGCGTATGCGTCCGTCACCTGGAAGCCGTCGGAGAAGTGGGTGGTGTCCCCGGGCCTGCGCGTGGACGCGTACCACCTGGTGCCGGGCCTCACGTTCACCGCGGTGGAGCCGCGCCTGTCGGTGCGCCACACGCTGACGGACACCCTCACGCTCAAGGGCGGCGCGGGCCTGTTCCACCAGCCGCCCACGGTGCTGCTGCACATCCCCGCCGTGGACACCGCCAGCCTGCGCTACGGCCTCCAGTCCGGCGCGCAGTTCGACGTGGGCGCGGAGTGGAAGGCGATGGACGGCCTGGAGCTGAGCGCGGACGCGTACTTCAACCCGCTGTCACGCGCGGTGGAGTTCGACCTGGTGGACGTGGCGGAGAACCGCCGGCGCCGGGGCAGTCTAGGACAGGACCCGGCCACCACCGGCTACGCCTACGGCCTGGACCTGATGGCGCGCCACCCGCTGGGCAACCACTGGTTCGGCTGGGTGTCCTACAGCTTCCTGCAGAGCAAGCGGAAGGCGCGCTTCGCCCGCATCGGCGATGACAACCAGGTGCTGGAGAGGGTGGAGGGCAACCTGCCCTTCGCCTTCGAACAGGCGCACGTGTTCAACGCCGCGCTCAGCTACAAGTTCGGCAACAACTGGACGGTGGGCACGGTGGTGCACTTCAACACCGGCCGTCCGGAGTCGGGGCAGATCACCTCCCAGTCGCAGCGCTGGGTGACGGACGCGGACGGCGAGGGCCGCTGGGTGCGCCAGGATCTGGACCGCGCCGGCCGGCTGGCGGCGTTCTTCCGCGTGGACGCGCGCATCGCGAAGTCGTGGGCCTACCAGGACTTCACCCTGGATGCGTCGCTCGACGTGCTCAACCTCTCCGCGCAGCAGGAGGTCATCGCCTATGACCACTCCGTCGAGGGCGTCCCGAACGAGACAGGCCTCTTCCCCGTCCGCAAGCCCGTGCGGATTCCCGTCATCCTCCCGCTGTTCGGGCTCAAGGCGACCTACTGACATGCGCCACGCCTCCCTCACCTTCCTGGGCCTGGGACTCCTGGCCCTCACCCACGCCGGCTGCGAGCGCTATCCGGAGGACCCCATCTTCGCGTACGGCCGCATGCGCCAGTTGGACGGCGCTCCGCTGGCCGGCGCGCCGCTGACGCTCGAGCGCCGGCGCGACGGCGTCTTCTCCCCCGTGAGCACCACCACCACCGAGGCCAGCGGGGACTTCATCTTCGAGCTGCTCTCCGGCGACGCCGTGAACTGGCGCTCCCTGGACGAACAGCAGTCCCGGCTGCGCCTGGCCACGCCGCTGGACGCGACCGGCAGGGGGATGTTCGCCCTGCTCTACATGGAGGACGACGTGGAGTTTCCCACGCTCCAGCCGTGGGACGCCCACCCGCGCGTGGACGTGGGCCCCCAGGGCCCCTCCGTGGCCTTCCCGCCTCCGCCGCCCCTGCTGGAGGTCCCGGAGACGGCGAGCCTGCCCCAGGTCCTCGGCCCGGACGACAACACCCCCTTCTTCGTGCCCCCCACGCCTCCCGAACCGCTGGTGTGGCTCACCTCGGAGGGCCTGCTCGTGTGGCGGCACACGGGCACGACGTCGCCCTGGACGCCGTCCCCCCACTTGCTGGAGGACTTCGCCTCGCCCCAGGTACAGCTGCGCGCCGTCAGCGTGGGCAGTTGGTATTTCTCGCCCCTGGGCGGAGAGCCCAGCGGCCTGGACTTCCGGGTGGAGTGGAGGACCGCCCACGAACCCCTGCCCCCGGGCACCCTGCGCCCGGTCAGCCGGGGCGCGACCTGCGAGCCGACCTTCCCGCAGGCCTGCCCGTGGACGGACGGCCGGCTCGAGCCCGTGCTCCTGGCGGACCCGAAGACGGACCCCCGCGTGTACAGCCTCGTCGTCACCCTGCCCCAGCCCACGCGCCCGCGCCACGCGGTGGTGCGGGGCCTGAGCCACGCGCACGGCTACCAAGGCAAGGAGTGGCTCATCCTGGAGGGCAGCCTGGACGGTGAGCACTGGCACCCCCTCAACCGGACGGTGCTGCGGGACGAGGATTCGCGCGCCCGGATCACGAACGCCTTCACGTACAGCCATTACGCCGACCTCTCCGGACAGGACTCGCCCTACGGGGATTCCCCCATCCTCCTGGGCAACGATGCGCCGGTCTTCATCGAGCTGCCCCTGGCCGACGCGGAGCCCACCCGCTACGTCCGACTGTCCGTGGAGCTGCTGGCCTACGGCGGCGACACGTCGCCCGGAGCGCTCTTTTCCCTCGCGGAATTGTCCGTCTTTGAATAGCGCCGGTGTGTGTCTGCCCATGCAACCCATTGGGATTGCTTGTGTGGGATGAAACCCGGGAGGCCCTTGCAACCGGATAAATCAAGAAAATAAGGCCACCCCGTTCAAGTCATGGGGCACTGAGCCCACCCGCGCCCGAGGAGGGACCAATGATTGCGCTGACCTGGACGTACGGGCAGCTCCTCAGGGGCGCGGCGGACATGGTGCGACGGGTGTTGCTGGTGCAGCTGCTCATCCTGGCCCCGTGCTTCTGGTTGCTGGAGCTGTCCCAGAACGTGGCCTTCCGGTGGATGAACGGGGACTGGGGCTGGGTGTACCCGGAGTCGCCGCACCACTGGTTCTCCATCGTCAGCCTGGGGTTGTGGAGCGGCGCGGTGGTGGCCCTGTGGGCCCTGAACACGTACTGGTTCCGGCCCGCGCGGATGGCCCGGTGGCAGCGCGTGCTGTGGGCCAGCGCGCTGTGCTGGCTGGGGCAGTGGCTGGGCGGCTTCCTCGCGGCGGAGGTGTTCCACCATCCGCTGCAGGTGTGGCCCGGCACCCGGCTGGTCTACGTGAGCTTCAGTGCGCTGTTCTTCTGGGCGGCCAACGCGCTGCTGTACCTGGCGGTGGTGAGGGATCCCGGGCCGGAGTCCGAGCCCGTGGCGGTGCCCGTCACGCGCGCGGAGCGTCCAGCGGGAGCTTGAGTCGCGCGCGGCAGCCGCGCCCGTCGGTGCGGTTCTCCAATCGCAGACTTCCGCCGTGCGCCTCGGCGATCTGCCGGCTGAGCGCCAGCCCGATGCCGCTGCCCTGGGGCTTGGTGGTGAAGAAGGGCACGAAGAGGTTCGCGGTGTCGGACAGGCCGGGGCCTTCATCCTCCACCCAGACCTCCACCGCGCCGGGCGCGTGCACCGCCCACGAGACCCAGACACCGCCCTGCCCCCCTGGCTCCGACAGGACGGCGTCCACCGCGTTGCGCACCAGGTTGATGAGCACCTGCTCCAGCTGGTCCGCGTCCCCGGGCACCGTGAGCGCGGGGCCGGGACGCACCGCCACGGGACGGCGCGGCTCCAGCGCCACCACGCGCCGCACCCAGCCGTCCACCTCCACGCTCCCCGGCGTGGGCGGGGGCAGGCGCGCCAGCCGCGCGTGGGCGGACATGAAGCGCGCCAGGGCCTCCGCGCGGCGGGCGATGATGCCCAGCCCGTGCCGTGTGTCCTCCTCCCAGTCCGCGGGGCGGGGCACCTGGGCCACGGTGTCCCGGAGCGCGTCCGCGATGGATTGGATGGGCGTGAGCGAGTTGTTGATTTCGTGGCTGAGCACGCGCACCAGCCGGCGCCACGCCTCGCGCTCCTCCTCGCGCAATGCCAGACGCAGGTCCGTGAGCACCACCAACTGGTGCGGCTGGCCGCCCTCGCGGAAGCTGCCGCGCCACAGCTCGTAGGGGCCGCCCTCCTGGGCAAAGGCTCGCGTCAGCCGGCGCGGCGCGGGGCCCTCCAGCAATTCCTGCCATCCCAGCGCCTCCGCCCGCTGCCCCACGAGCTGCGCGCGCGGCAGGCCCACCAGCCGCACGCCCGCGCGGTTCACCAGCTTCAGCGTGCCCTCCCCGTCGAAGGCCAGCACCGCCACGTCGATGGCCTCCATCACCTGCGCGAGCAGCGCGCCCGCCTCCATCGCGCCCAGCCGCTGTTCGCGCAGCGTGTCCCCCAGCGCGTTGACCTCCAGCAGCACCTCCCCCAGCGCATCCCCCGCGCGTTCGCCCCGCCCGCGCACGGAGTAGTCACCCTCGCGCAGCGCGGCCAGCAGGCCCGCCACCGTGTGCAGCGGCCGCACCACGCGCTCGCGCAGGGCCAGACACGCTCCGGCGGGGACGCACACCACCAGCACGGACAGCGTCCAGCGCACCTTGGCGCTGAAGTCCCCGGCCCACAGCAGCGCGAGCGCCACGACGACGGCGGGCAGGGCCGCGAGGACCGCGAGCCCCACGACGCGCAGGTCATGCGGCCAGGGCTTCGGCCCGAGCTTCAACGGGCGCCCTTGATGCCGTAGTACTGGAGGCGCCGGTAGAGCGCGCTGCGCGACAGGCCCAGGGCCTTGGCCGCCTCGCTCACGTTGCCGTCCTGACGGCCCAGGGCGCGCTCGATGAGGTAGCGCTCCACCTCCTCCAGCGTCATCTCCTCCAGGCGCGCGGAGCCTCCACTGTTCGGCCCGGCGCGCTTGAGCAGCAGGTCCTCCGCCGCCACCCGGTCCCCGGTCGCCATCAGCAGGGAGCGCTCCACCGCGTGCTCCAATTCGCGCACGTTGCCCGGCCACGGGTAGGCCATCAGGGCCTCCAGCGCGTCCGGCGCCAGGTGGATGCCGGGGCGGCCGTAGCGCTGGCCCTGGGCCGCGAGGAAGTGCGCGGCGAGCAGCGGGATGTCCTCGCGCCGCTCGCGCAGGGGCGGCAGCTGCACCTCCACGGTGTTGAGCCGGTAGAGCAGGTCCTCGCGGAACCGGCCTTCAATCACCGCGCGGCCCAGGTCCACGTTGGTGGCGCTCACCACGCGCACGTCCACCTTGCGCGTGCGCGACGAGCCCACCGGGTGCAGCTCTCCCGTCTGGAGGACGCGCAGCAGCTTCGCCTGCTGGGCCAGCGGCATGTTGCCAATCTCATCCAGGAAGAGCGTGCCGCCGTCCGCCAGCTCGAAGCAGCCGATGCGGTCCGTCTTCGCGTCGGTGAAGGCGCCCTTCACGTGGCCGAACAGCTCGCTTTCGAAGACGCCCTCGGACAGGCCGCCGGAGTTCACGGCGACGAAGGGCCGGTCCGCGCGGGGACTGGCCGCGTGAAGCAGGCGCGCCACCACCTCCTTGCCGGTGCCGTGCTCTCCGGTGACGAGCACCGGCGCCGCGGACGGCGCCACGCGTTCGATGAGCCGGCGCACCGGCAGCATGGCGCGCGACTCGCCCACCAGCGGGGAGCGTCCGCCCTGTTCGCGGCGCAGGTGCTGGTTCTCCTCCTCCAGCCGCCGGGTGCGCCGCAGCGCGCGGGCCAGCTCCAGCTGCGTGCGCAGCGTGGCCAGGAGGCGCGTGTTGTCCCAGGGCTTCTGCACGTAGTCCCGGGCCCCCGCGCGCATCGCCTCCACCGCGCCCTCCACGCTGCCCCACGCGGTCATCACCACCACGGGCAGCAGGGCATCCCGCGCGCGAAGCTGGCCGAGCAGGTCCAGGCCCTCGCGCCCGGACGTCGTGTCGCGCGCGTAGTTGAGGTCCATCAGCACCAGCTCCACGTCCTCCGCGTCCAGCGTGGCGAGCACGCCCGAGGGGGACTGGGCGCTCACCACCGTGTAGCCGTCGCGCTTGAGCAGGAGCCGCAGCGCCTCCAGCACATCCGGCTGGTCGTCGGCCACGAGGATGCGGGTGGGGCGCGGGGCGC
>NZ_RAWI01000438.1 GCF_003612125.1 Corallococcus praedator | reverse complement strand
TCGGAGAGCATGGCGCCCCAGGAGGGCGGTGGCACGGGCGGCAGCGGCACGGGCGGCACCGGCACGGGCCAGACGGGGGACTCGATGCAGTCCCCGACCCCGACGGAGACCCCACCGGAGCCCCTACCGGAGACCCCACCGAGCACGGGTTCCTCCACGGACACCACCGAAGAGGGCATGGGCGGCTCCGGCATGATGGACGCCGGCACGGGAGGTTCCGGGATGATGGACTCCGGCACCGGCGGCTCCGGAATGCAGGAGCCCATGGATTCGGACATGGGCAACACCGGCTCCACCGGGACCGGCAACGACATGGACACCTCCGGCGGCAACATGGGCGGCTCGGGCAACGAGACGACGCGTTAGCCACGCCGGCATCGTCCTGACAGGCGAGAGGCGCGGGTGGGCCGGGCGGACTGCCGGGCCCGCGCCTCCCGCTTGCGTCAGAGCTTCACCATCAGCGCGCCGGTGAGGCGGCTCTCGCGCGTCACCAGGTCGGGGCTCCAGCCGTCCACGAGCGAGCCGGGCGCGCCCTGGTTGCCTCCGGGCGGCGTGACGCCTCCGGGCCCGGAGAAGTACGGCACGCTGGCCGCGCGGTGGTTGAACTCCAGGCGGAAGGTGATGAAGGGCTGGGGCATGACGTCCGCGGCCACCTGGAAGTCATACGCCTGATAGCGGTCGCCGGGGTTCGCGGTGAAGTACGGCGTGCCGGAGGCCGCGGTCGTCCCGTTGATGGGCGGCAGGAGCACCAGGTAGCGCCCGGGGTTGGTGATGGCGCCCCCGCCCACGGTCAATGCCAGACGGTCATGGGCGAACCACAGGCGGTGGTAGGCCATGAACCCCAGGAAGTACTGCGACCCGCAGTCCACGCCGCCGCCGAACTCGCAGCCCGCGTCGAGCGTGACGGACGCCGCCGCCTTGCTGACGAAGCCGTCCGGGCGGTCGTGGTACTTCACCATCACGCTGTCGTCGGTGTGCACGCGCCGGCGGCCCGGATTGCCCAGGGTGTCCGTGCCGTAATACTGGTTGCCCACCACCGACAGCCAGCCGGTGGGACGCCAGAGAATCTGTCCGCCCACGCCGTAGCCGTCGTTGAAGCGGCCGTAGGACTGCCAGCCATTGACGAGCCAGGGTTCGATCTTCAGCGTGTCGCTCACGAAGATTTGGGCGCGCACGCCGTTGAAGAACCACGGCGTGTTCGACGACACGTAGGACGGCTGGTAGGTCCAGTTGTCCGCGTTGTAGTAGCTCCACAGGCCGATGTAGCTCATGAAGATGCCGGCCTGCAGGTTGATGCCCCGCAGCGCATCGAAGTGGTAGCCGCCGTAGGCCTCGGAGATGAAGCGGTAGGCGTCGTCCAGGTTCCACTGGCCGCGCGTGGGGCTCGCGTCGTTGCGCGGCGTCGTCTGGGAATACAGGCCGAACTGGGTCATCAACCGACCCATCACGTTCTTGTAGAGGAAGTCGCCGCCAATCCCCAACTGGGTGACCTGCACCTCGCCGTGGCGGAAGACCTCGCTGGAGCCGGCAATCGTGTCGTCCCGCGGGTGGTTGAAGCTGTGGTGGTAGACGGTGTCCGCGCGGAACTCGCCGGTGAACGCGCCGAAGGACAGCGGCTTCTCACTGGCGCCACCGTTGCCGGGCACCCAGGAGAAGTCCGCGAAGGCCAGCGGCGCGGGGCGGTCCGTGAGCGTGACGGGCTTCGCCGGCCCGGCGGGGGCTTGCGCCTGGACCATCGGTGCGAGCAGGAGCGTCGCCAGCGTGAGGGCCGCGCGACCCGGGATGCAGGAGGTGACGGGTTTCATGGCCTCCCCCCGGTGCAGCGGACGTACCGCGCACCGTGCGTTGACGGACTCCAGGGAGGTCGGTCGGTTACGCGGAGGCCCGGGTCCCGGCGTCGTGCGGAATGCAGGGCGCGAGCGGCCCACCCACCGCGAAACGCAGGGGCGTGGGGCCTGGAAGACGTGGCGGGTTTCCGAAGTCGGACGCACCGTGCGACCGCGGGACGTCCCGTGTGTCCACCGGAGCATCACCCTCCGGGGAGGGAAAGTCGGGCGTGCGGGGAGACTCGGGTACGTTGCCCACACGATGCGCTTCTCCTTCGTCCACGCCGCGGATCTGCACCTGGACACGCCGTTTCGGGGGGTCGCCACGCATGGGCCCCTGCTGGAGCGTTTCCAGCAATCCACCTTCCTGGCGCTCGCGCGCATCGTGGACGTGTGCCTGCGGGAGCGCGTGACGTTCCTGCTGCTGGCCGGAGACCTGTTCGACGTGAAGGACCGCTCCGTGCGCGCGCGGCTGGCGCTGCGCTCGGAGCTGGCGCGGTTGGACCGGGCGGGCATCCAGACCTTCATCGTCCACGGCAACCACGACCCGTTGAGCGGGGACACCGGCACGCTGGGCCTGCCCGAGTCGGTGAAGGTGTTCGGACCGGACTGGGAGGACGTGGAGGTGCGGCGCGAGGGCCGGCGCCTGTGCCACGTGCAGGGCGTGTCCTATCCGGACGTGGAGGTGCGCGAGAACCTGTCCGCGAGGTTCCGCCGCACCGGCACGCACTTCAGCGTGGGCCTGCTGCACGCGAACCTGGGCGGCGACGCGGGGCACGCGAACTACGCGCCCTGCACGGCGGCGGACCTGGCCGCGGGCGGGCTGGACTACTGGGCGCTGGGCCACGTGCACACGCGCGCGGAGCACCTGCTGCCCGGCGGCGGCGTGGCGGTGTACCCGGGCAATCCGCAGGGGCGGCACATCCACGAGACGGGCGAGCGCGGCTGCGTGGTGGTGGACGTGGAGGACGGCGTCGCGCGCAGGCGGTTCGTGCCGGTGGACCGGGTGCGCTGGCACCGGCTGGACGTGCCGCTCTTTGGCGTGGGTTCGCTGGACGCGCTCCAGGCGGTGGCGACGGAGGTGGTGGAGACGCGGTGCGCGGAGGACTTCGACGGGCACGCGGTGCGCCTCACGCTGGCCGGACGTGGGCCGCTGCACCGGGAGCTGTCGCGGCCGGGGGCGCGGGCGCAGTTGGAGGCGGACCTGCGGGAGCGGCTGTCGCGCGCGCACCCGCCGGTGTTGCTGGAGTCGCTCCGGGACGGCAGCCGGCCGGAGGTGGACCTGGAGGCGGTGCGGGCCGGTGGCGGCTTCATGGGCACGCTGCTGGAGGAAGCCCGGGCGCTGGAGCAGGACGACGCGGCGCTCGCGGCGCTGTGGGACGACGAGGAACTGACGACGCTGGGCCAGCGCTTGAAGCGGCTGGGCGTGGACGCGCTGGAGGCGCCCCGTCCGCAGCTGGTGGCGCAGGCGGGACAGCGCGGCGTGGAGCAGCTCCACGAGGAGACGTCATGAAGCCGGGACTGCGCATCAACCGCTTCCAGGTGGATGGCTTCGGGCACTTCCTGGGCTACTCGGGAGCGCCGGCCCCGGGGCTCACGCTGCTGTATGGCCCCAACGAAGCGGGCAAGAGCACGCTGCTGGCCTTCCTGCGCGGCGTGCTGTTCGGCTTCGAGAAGCGCGGTCAGCCGGAGCGCTACGAACCCGAGGGCGCGCTCTTCGGCGGTGAGCTGTGGTTGGACACGGAGGCGGGGCCGCTCGTGGTGCGCCGTCGCGTGGGGAAGCGCGCGTCGGAGGGCACGCTCACGGTGCAGACACCGGAGGGACAGCCGTTGCCGGAGACGCTGCTCGCGCAGGCGCTGGCGGACGTGCCCCGGGACCTGTTCTTCGAGGTGTTCGCCTTCCGGCTGGATGAGCTGTCGTCCTTCCAGCGGCTGGCGCAGCAGCGCGGCGTGTCCGAGGCGCTGTTCGCCGCGGGCATGCAGGGCGCGCGTCGGCTGCCCGAGGCGCTGGAGCGGCTGCGCAAGGACGCGGAAGGGCTGTACGCGCCGCGCGGGCAGAAGCCCGAATTGAACAAGGTGATGAAGGACCTGGAGGACGTGCAGCAGGCGCTGCGCGAGGCGGGGGACCGGCCCGCGCTCTACTTCTCCACGCGCGACCGGCTGACGGGGCGCATCGCGGAGGGCCACGCGCTGGAGGTGGCGCAGAAGGAGGCCGCTCGCGAGCTGGACCACGCGGTGCGGCTGGAGTCCGCGCTGGGGGACTTGTCGGTGCTCGCGCGCGACCGGACGGAGCTGTCGTCGCTGCCGGTGCTGGACACCTTCCCCGCGGGCGGGGAGACGCGCCTGGAGGACGTGCTCCAGCGGCGCAAGACGTACCGGGCCCAGCAGGCACAGCTGCATGAGCGGCTGGCGCCCATCGACGAAGCGCGGGAGCGGCACGCCGCGCCCTGGCCCGTGCGCGAGCGCGCCGAGGCCCTGCGCACGGCGCTGGCCACCTTCGCGGGACATTCGGAGCAGCTTCGCGCCCTGCCCGCGCGCAGGGCCTCGCTCGCCTCGCGGCGGCGGCAACTGGAACAGGGGCTGGCGGAGCTGGGGCTCGCGGTGGACGCGGGCGGACTGCTCGCGCTGGACCTGGGGGCGCGGGCGCGCGGGGAGCTGGAGGCGCTGGCGGCGCGGCTGGAGGCTTCGGACAGCGCGCTCGGCGCGGTGGAGCTGGAGCAGGCGCGGGCGCGCGAGGAGCGGACGCGGCTGGAGACGTCGCTGGCGCGGCTCCAGTTGGAGGTGGAGTCCCTGCCCGACGAGCGACCCGCGCAGGTGCGCCAGCGGCAGGCGGCGGTGGGGCGGATGCGCGCGGTGCGCGGAGACCTGGAGCGGCTGGCCGAGCAGCGCCTGGAGCAGCGCCGGCAGATGGACGGCGTGCGGGCGCCCACGGACGCGGTGCCCCTGCATTCACTGCTGCCGCTGTCATGGGTGGTGGCGGCGGGAGGCGTGGCGCTGGGCTTCGCGGTGCTCGCGGCGGTGCTCGCGGGTGTTTCGGTGGGCGTGCTGTGCGCGGTGGGTGGCGCGTTGCTCGTGGGGTTGTTGCTGTTCGTGCGTCACCGCGTGGAGAAGGCGCGGCACGCGAGCCTGGAGGCGCAGGCGGCGCGACACCGCTGGCGTCAGCAGGAGGAGGAGAGATTTCGCGCGGTGCAGGCGACGATGTCCGCGCGCGAGGAGCTGCTCCAGCGGGAGCTGCTGCATGCGTCCGGCGCTGCGGGCATGTCCCCGGGCGCATCGCTATCGGACCTGGCCGAGCAGGAGTCGTTGCTGGCGGAGCGGCTGACGCAGGCCGAGCGGCGCGACCTGCTGGTGCGCGAGGAGGACGCGCAGCGCACGGCGTGGGACGGGGCGGTGCGCGAGGAGCAGCGCGTGGAGGAGGCCCGGCTGCGCGCGGAGCAACGCGCGGAAGGGCTGCGCGAGGAGTGGTTGGCGTTCCTGCTGGCGCGGCGCTTCCCGGTGGCGTTGTCCCCGGCGTCGGCGCTGACGCTGTGGCGAGATGCCGCGGCGCTGCGACAGCGGCTGTTGGACCTGCGCACGGATGAAGAGGAGTTCACCGTGGCGGAGGCCGCGTGTGGCGCGACGACGTCACGGCTGTTGGCGGAGGCGCAGGCGGCGGGGCTGCCTCCGGGGCCGGCGGAGACGGTGGCGGCGCGGGTGTCCCTGGCGCTGGAGGAGGTCCGCGCGAGGGCGGCGGATCAACGGCACCTGGATGGACAGCGCGGCGAGCTGCTGGCGGAGAAGGCGCGCTTGGACCAGCTGGTGCTGGAAGAGGACCAGACGCTGGAGGCGCTGCTCGCGGAAGGGGGGTGCCAGGACGAGGCCACCTTCCGCCGTCGCGCGGTGCAGGCGCGAAGGTACGCGGAGCTGATCATCCGGGTGCGCGAGCACGGCCAGCGGGTGCAGGCGCTCACGGGCCTGAAGGAGGACGTGGCGCGAGCGGAGGTGCACGCGGCGGGCGGAGAGGCGGGCCTGAAGGAGCGGCTGTCCGGCCTGCGCGAGCGCTACCGCACCGAGGGCGAGCGACTGAAGGCGGTGCTCACGGAGCAGGGCAGCCTGAAGACGCAGCTGTCGCAGTGGGAGAACGATGACCGGGTGTACCGGCTGCGCATCCAGGAGGAGACGCTGCGGGCGAAGGCGTCGGAGCTGGCCACGCGCTACGCGGCGGATCGGCTGACGCTGGCGCTGCTGGGACGGGCGCGGCGGCGCTTCGAGGAGGAGCAGCAGCCGCGCGTCATCCAGCTCGCGAGCGAGTCCTTCCAGGAGATGACGGGAGGGCGCTACCGCCGCGTCTTCATCCCGGCGGGGGATGCGAGGGAGCTGCGGGTGAGCGACGGGGCCAGGGACTGGAGCGCGGAGCAGTTGTCCCGGGGCACGCGCGAGCAGCTCTTCCTGGCGTTCCGGTTGGCCGTCATCCGCTACTTCGGGGAGACGCGCGGCGCGCTGCCGCTCATCGCGGACGACGTGCTGGTGAACTTCGACCCGGAGCGGGCCCGAGGCGCGGTGCGACTCCTCGCGCGAATGGCCGAGCACCACCAGGTCATCGCTTTCACCTGCCACCCCTGGCTGCGCGCGCACTTCGAGGCCGAAGGCGCGCACGTGCTGGAGCTGGCCGGGGCCACGAGGCCGGCGCGGGAAGGCACACAACCGTTGCGAGTGGTCTCCGGAGGGTAGAAGACTGCAATCCCTCATGGGAACCCGACCGTGGAAGCTGCTGCCGCTCCTGCTGCTTGCCGCCTGTGCCCGCGTCCATCCTCCGGAGCAGGCAGCCCACTTCGCGTTCCCCGTCGTGCTTCCCACGGAAGGACAACAGGTCCTGTCCGGCACGATGGCAACTTCGGTTGCCCTGGCGATGGAGGACTTCCTTCCGCTGGGTTCGAAGCCCGAGCGGAACGCCAGCCCCACCGAGGTCTGCGTCCACCAGCGCGAGGCATATGACGTCACCAGCGTCCCCGGAAAAGACGGGGTGGTGTTCGTCCGCTTCTCCGTGAATCCCACGGCCTGCCGTGACCTGGCAGGACCCGCCATCGCGGACGTCCCCACCGTCTACGCCGTGGACACCCGGCGGTGGGTCATCCTCTCCATCCAGAAATGAAACGGGCCGGCCGACCCAGCGCCCCCGCGCGGATCCAGGCCGACCCCTGAAAAAACACTGGGAGCGCGCCCCCTCGACGCGCTCCCAGTGACTCAACCCCTCCCCCGAGGGGTCCCCCTCATCGAAAGCGGCCCCCAAAGACCCGCTTTCGTCCTGCTTGTGCCTTGGAGACGACAACCGCCGAAAACCTTGAGGAGTTCTGGAAGATCGACCCCCAGAACCCTTCCCCCTCCGCCCAGGACGCTCTGCGCCCGAAGCCCTTGAGCGACGACGGCTCTGCCCCCGTCACTCC
>NZ_RAWI01000437.1 GCF_003612125.1 Corallococcus praedator | reverse complement strand
GGGGAGGGGGGGGCGGACGGTCCGATTTCGGACGCTCCGCGAGGGTGAGCTGCTCTTCGGTGCCGCGGATGGTGAGCACGTCTCCTTCGGCGAGCAACTGCTCCGGCTGCGCGCGCTTGCCGTTCACCCGCACCTTCTTGGTGCGGATCATCTTGAAGAGGTGACTGACCGGGACGTTGGGCATCCGCTTGCGCAGGTGCTTGTCCAGCCGCATCCCGACGGTGTCGGCTTCAATTCGGTACTCGATCATTTGTGCTGGCGCCTGGACCAGACCACACGAATAATTCGCGGTCCATGCCGAAAGCCCCAACTATCGAGAAGCTGCTCCAGAGCGGCTCCGCAGAGTGGAACAAGCTGCGCAAGTCGTCCCAGGTGGCCACCGACCATACCGGCGCCACGTTCACGCAGCTGTTCTCCGCCAACGCCGACCTGTCCGGGCTCGGACTGGTGGGCTCCGAGTGGGAGCGCTGTGACCTGTCGAAGATGAACTTCCGGGACGCCGACCTCTCCAACGCCTACTTCCACGGAGGCCGCCTGCAGGACTGCGACTTCCGCGGCGCCAACCTGGAAGGCTGTACCTTCGAAAAACTCAAGCTCCTGCGATGCGACTTCACCGGCGCCAAGGGTCTGGACGACCTGGAGCTGGACGACGTGGACATGGACCGCGTGACGGGCCTGGACGGCGAGGAGGCCCCGCCGCCTCCGCCCCCGCCGGTCCAGGGCATCACGGCCTTCACGCGCGAACAGCGCGAGAAGATGCTGGGCCAGAGCCACGGTGGCGGCAACGCGATGGAGGGCTCGAACCCGGCGCACCCGGACGACCTGCCCCCCTTCCGCCCGCAGGATCCGCCGGGCTCGCTCTTCTTCCGGGCGCTCAAGCACGTGGGCGCGCCCCCGCTCTGGGTGCTGGACGTGCCGGGCCTGCGGCCCCTGCTGCCCCAGCGGCTGCCTCCGGGAAGCTCCCTGGAGACGCTCTACCGCGAGGCGGTGAAGACGCGGCTGGAGAACAAGAAGCCCGCGGCGGACCCCGGCGCGGTGGAGCGCGCGCAGAAGGCGCTGCGCATGAGCGGCAAGGAGGCCAACGTCGCGGCGGTGTACCTGCGCGAGGTGGGCGTGCTGCCCCTGTTCCGCTTCGCCGCCGCCAAGCAGCTCAAGGGTGAGCTGCGCGCGGAGGTGGAGGTGGATGACATCACGGGCTCCATCGATCCGCGCACCACGGGCGCGCTGCTGGAGCTGCGCCTGACGCACGAGGTGGTGGAGCACGTGCACGAGGCCCGCCGTCGCATGGCGGCAGCCCAGCTCTACACGTCGCTGCTGGAGGCGGGCTTCAACCCGGAGAACAACTGGGACGAGGCGCTGGAGTCGAGCGAGGCGTCCATGGAGCTGGCGCAGGCGGCCACCGGCGATGACCGGCAGGCGCTGCTGGAGGGCTTCCAGGTGTTCGCGGCCCTGCCGGAGGAGGCGCGGCTGCGACGGCTGGCGTACCTGGCGGAGTCGGTGTCGAACCTGGAGCTCTTGAGCCGGCTGCCCGAGGGCATGGAGCCCTCCTGGCTCACCGGTCCGGAGACGCGCGAGTGCCACGAGCGCGAGATGACCTACGTGCAGTCGCTCAAGGCGCAGGACATCCCCACCAAGGTGGCGGCGCTGGCCAAGGCGGAGCTGGGCGTGCCCGAGGGTGAGGTGCCCGAGGACAGCGATGGCGACCTGTTCGTGCACGTGCGGTGCGACGTGTGCGGCAAGGAGAAGCTCATCGTCCAGTCGCCGGACGCGTGAGTCCCCCACCTCCGTGACGCGGAGGTGAGGCAAGGCAGGCCCGGTCGGAGCGCGCAAGGCGCTTCGTGCCGGGCCTTCTGCTTTTCCGGCCGAGGCGCGTGGCCGGCGCGCGGGATTCCCGTCATCCCCCCGCCCCTGGAGGCGGGGACGCTTTCGGGTGCGTGACTGCCTACCGTTGGAGTTCGCAGCGTGGCGGCGCGAGGGGCAGGCGGCTTTTCCGGGGCGGGCGGAGGCGATGGGGCGAAGCGGAGGCGCAGCGCGAGGCGGCGGAGGCCGGAGCCCCTGGGCGTTCCGGGGCGCGCTGCTGGCGTTTGGCCTGCTGGGCTCCACCGCGCGAGGGGCGGAGTGCGCGCAACGGCTTGGCCTCCTCAGCGAACCCGGCTGTGAGGAGGCCGTGACGCGGCCCGCGGATGCCCCGCTGAAGGAGGGGCCTGTCGCGCAGGCCACACCGCCCACCCGTCATCCCTGGCGCGCGTTGGCGGAGGTCACCGCCGTCAACCTGGTGGTGTGGGGCTATGACCGGGTGGTGGGCAAGGAGTATGCCCGGGTGGACCTGCACACGTGGAAGGAGAACCTGCGCACGGGCTTCGTCTGGGACGGAGACGGGTTCCCCGAGAACCAGATCGCGCACCCCTACCACGGCAGCCTCTACTTCACGGCCGCGCGGGACAACGGCTTCTCGTACGTGGGCTCCCTGCCCTTCACGCTGCTGGGCAGCCTCCAGTGGGAGCTGTTCGGGGAGAACCTGCCGCCCTCCTTCAACGACCTCATCAACACCACCCTGGGCGGCGCGGCCATGGGTGAAGCGCTCTACCGGCTGTCCTCCCTGGTGCTCGACACCGAGGCCACCGGGGGCAGGCGCTTCGTGCGCGAGCTGGGCGCGGGCGTGCTCAGCCCCGTGCGCGGCTTCAACCGCGTGCTGCGCGGCGACGTGTCCCGCAAGGAGCCCAAGCCCCCGTCGTGGACGCCAGGCACGCTCGCCAGTTGGGGGACGCTGGGGTACCTGAAGCTGGGCGACGGCGAATCCCTGGCCTGGGGCGAAGACCAGTTCTTCGCCGAGTTCTCCCTGCGCTACGGGGACGCCTTCCAGGGCGAACACCATCGTCCGTTCGACGCCTTCGAAGCGCGGATCCAGTTCACCACCCAGGAGAGCAATCTGGTGAGCCACGCCCGGCTGCAGGGCCTGCTCGTGGCGAAGCCGCTGCTGCGCACCGAGCGCGACGAGCTGCGCCTGGCCGTGTTGCAGCAGATGAGCTACGTGGACACGCTGGCGTACGAGATGGGCGGCCAGTCCCTGGACGTGGGCCTGCTGTACCGGCACCAGCTCACCGCCCGCTCCACGCTGAAGACGATGCTGCTGGCGGACGGCGCCCCCCTCACCGCCATCTCCTCCGAGCACAGCAGCGCCAGGAACCGCCGCTACGACTACGGCGTCGGAGGCGGCTTCCAGGTCCAGGCCGTCTACGCGCGCGACACGTGGGACGTCGTCACGCTGGAGGCGGGCGTCGCCCACACCCTGGTGCTGGACGGCTCCAATGGCTCGCACCAGGTGCGCACCGGGCAGCTCCAGGTGGACCTGCCCGTGTACCGGCGGCTGGGCCTGGGCGGGGAGGCGAACTTCTACCAGCGCCACAGCCGCTTCAACGCCTTCCCGGACGTGAGGAAGGACACCTACCAACTGCGCGTCTTCATCTCCGTCCACTGAAGCGGACGGGAGCAAGGGCCTTCAGCCCACCTGTTCGCGCTTCGCTTCCACCGGCGCGGCGGGCAGCGAGTACGTCACGGGCGGCGGCAGCATCACGCGCACCTCATCCCCCGCGCGGATGAGGCCCGGACGCTCCACCCAGCCCACCAGCCCGCGCTTCTGCCACGCCGCCTTCACGAAGCGGCTGGCCAGCCCTTTCATGTCCGGGTGGTGCGCCTCGATGGCGCGCCCCGGGTGGATGCAGGGCTGGTTCTCCCCTTCCATCACCAGCGTGGCCTCTTCCGGGAAGAACAGCCGCGTGCCCGGCGGCAGGTGCGTCAGCCGGGGCACCCCGACGAGCTCCAGGTTCGCGCCCAGCCAGGAGGCCAGCACGTTGGGGATGCCCATGGTGGCAGCGACCTCCGCCAATTCCTCGCGCGACACCACCGACACCTGCCGCGTGTTGCGGATGACCGTGCCCTTGGGGAACCAAGGCGTGCGCACGTCCGCGAGCCGCGTGAGGCCCGCGTGCCGGTCCCCCACGAAGCCCTCGAAGGACACCTGCACCTCGGGCACCTCCCGGGTGACGAAGCGCTTCTTCTCAGGGTCCGTGCACAGCAGCACGTTGGCAAGATGGCCGGAGAGCGAGGGAGCGGGTGCGGTCATATCGGGCGACCGTTCTAACGCTTCGGCGCGGCAAAACAGAGCCCGCTCAGAACAAGGTCATCTGCTGTGGCTTGCCCAGCGGGCGGGCATCCGTGCCCACGTCCCGCAGCGCCTGGGCCAGTTCCTCCGCGAACCCATGGCAGGTGATGACGTCCCGGGCCCCGGTGTCCTTCACGTAGCGCATCAACGACGGGAAGTCCGCGTGGTCCGACAGCGGGAAGGCCACGTCCGCGCCGTAGCGCCGCGCGCCGCCCGGGTCCATGGCCCAGCCGGTGAGCACCGCCGTCGCCCGGGGCCAGAGGGGCGCCAATCCCCCACCGCGCGCCAGGTGCGGCGGGAAGAAGAGCACCTCGCCCGGCTCCACCCGGCCCTCGTAGCAGCGCAGGTTCTCGATGGGGACGCCCAGCTCCGCGTACAGCCCGGCCACCTCGAAGATGGACGGGTGCGCGACGAGCTGGAAGCCCCGGATGGCCAGGTGCTTCATGGCCTCCTGGCTCTTGCCCAGCGGATAGCCCAAGAGCACCGGCGTCACGCCCCGGGTGAGCTGCGCGCGCAGCCACGTCTCCACCTGCCCCAGCACCTCTGGACGCGGAGGGAAGCGGTAGCGCGGGTGGCCGAAGGTGGACTCGATGACGAGCGTGTCGCACGTGGCCACCTCCGTGGCCTCCGCGGTGAGCGACGGCGCGGTGTTCAAATCCCCCGTGTAGACGATGCGCCGGCCATCCGAGCGGGTGACGCGAAGCTGCGCGCTGCCCAGGATGTGGCCCGCGGGCAGCAGCTCCAGCGTCAGCGTCCCCAATTCGAAGGGGCGGCGGAACGGCACCGACAACGGAGCGCGCACCGGGCCCAGCCGGTGGGCCATGAAGCGCAGCGTGGCCGCCGTGGCGATGGTGCTCTCGTGCCGGGCGATGTGGTCCGAGTGCCCGTGGCTGACGAAGGACAGGGGCGACTTGCGCTTCGCGTCCAGCGACAGCGGCGTGCCCGTCAGGTGCAGCCCGTTTCGTCTCAGCTCCACGCTCATGGGATGGGCGCTGTCATAGCGCGCCCCCGACTCCCGCGCTCCCACGCCGGACGCGTCACCCCACGCGTCGGGTGCTCAGGAGGCGGGCGGGCGGCCCCGCGCCCGCCATCCGTCCCACACGACCGGGCCCAATTCGGAGATGAGCACGCCCAGGAGGATGAGCGCGCCGCCGAACCACTCGCGCGGCCCCAGCACCTCGCGGCCCACCGCGACGGAAGCGACAGAGGCGAACACCGGCTCCAGCGCGAAGATGACCGCCGCGCGCACCGCCGTGGTGCGCGCCTGTCCCCACGTCTGCACGCCAATGGCGACCGCGCTCGCGAGCACGCCGCACGCCAGCACCGCTCCGATGAGCGCGGGCGTCGGCTCCAGCCGCCGCTCCACGAACGGCAGGCACAGCGCGGACAGCAGCGCCACGCCCGACAACTGCACCGCCACCAGCCCCAGCACGCCGTCGCGCGAGGCGAAGCGCTCCGTGAGCAGGATGTGCCCCGCGTACGTCGCCGCGCACCCGATGGACAGCCAGTCCCCCAGGTACAGGCCCCAGAGGTGCCCCGGCCGCACCGGGCCTTCGTCCTGCATCGTCATCGCGTACAGGCCCACCGCCGCCAGCACCACGCCCACGATGGTGCCCCAGCGGGGAAGGCGCTTGTGCAGCACCACGGAGAACAGCGGGACGAAGAGGACGTTGAGCCCGGTGAGGAACGCCGCGCGCGACGGCGTGGTGTCCGTCAGGCCCACCGTCTGGAGCGCGAAGCTCAGGAACAGCAACACCGACAGCAGCACGCCCTTCCTCAACACGCCGGGCGCGAACATCCGCCGGCCGGCGAGCGCGACCATCACGGCCGCGCCCACCGCGAAGCGCAGGGTGATGAACGTGAAGGGGTCCGCGAACGCGAGCGCGTCCTTCACCACCACGAACGTCACGCCCCAGAACAGGCAGAGGAGCACCAGCGCCCCGTCCGCCCGCCACCGCGCTCCATCCCCGCCCGGAGTCGTCACCGGGTGCCTACGGGATGAAGAAGAACGCGACGCCGAGGATGGCGTAGACGCCCAGCAGCATCACGCCCTCCAGCCAGTTGGACTCGCCGTCCAGCGCGATGAGCGCCGCGGCGCCCGTGCCGATGGCGATGCCCGCGACCTCCATGTGGCTGAACTCCAGCGTCAGGTGCTGCCCCAGGGGGATGGACACCAGCACCAGCACCGGCGCGACGAAGAGGGCGATCTGCTTGGAGGACTCGAAGGCGATGTTGAACGCCAGGTCCATCTTGTTCTTCAGCGCCATCAGGATGGCGGTGGAGTGCTCCGCCGCGTTGCCGATGATGGCGATGATGATGACGCCCACGAAGGTGTGCGTGAAGCCGAACGTGGCGATGGCCGGCTCGATGGCGTGCACCAGGAACTCCGCCACCACCACCACGCCCAGCGTCGCCGCCAGCAGGACGATGGCGGCCTTCTTCGTGCTCCAGCCGGGCATCTCCTCCGGCGTGCCGTGCTCCTCGCCCGCGTACAGGTGCGCGTGCGTCTTCAGGGAGAAGAGCAGCGACAGCGCGTAGACGATGAGCAGGATGACGGAGATGGCCACCGACATGGGGAAGAGCACGGGCTCCGCGGCCGGCCCGCGCACCGCGTGGAACAGGTCCGGGATGGTCATGGCGGTGAGCGCCAGGAACATGATGGCGGAGCCGGACAGCGCCGCCGTCATGTTGAAGGTCTGCCGGGGATACTTCAGGCCGCCCGCGAGGATGGCCGCGCCCAGCACCAACAGCAGGTTGCCCAGGATGGCGCCGGTGATGGACGCCTTCACCACGTCCCCATGCCCCGAGCGCAGCGCCGCCAGCGCGATGATGAGCTCCGCGGCGTTGCCGAACGACGCGTTCATCAGGCCGCCCAGGCCGCTGCCCAGCTTGTGCGCGATGACCTCCGTGGCCTCGCCCATCAGGCGCGCCAGCGGGACGAGCGCGATGGCGCAGAGGACGAACGTCCACGTGCCTGGGAAGAAGAAGTGCGACGCGACGGCCAGCGGGAAGAACACCGCCAGCAGCCCCAGGAAGAGGCGGTCGACGTTGAAGCCGCCCGGGTCCTCACCGCCCGGTGAGGCAGCGGAGGGCGGCGTGCCAGG
>NZ_RAWI01000436.1 GCF_003612125.1 Corallococcus praedator | reverse complement strand
CGGTGGTGGTGATGGGCGGCGGGGTGTATGGGCCCGCGGACCTGGACCGCGCGCCCCTGTCCTCGGAGTACAGCCGGCGCGCCGTGGCGGACTTCCTCCACGGCCTGCCGCGCATGGAGACGGCGGGCGACCTGGTGCTCTTCGGCGCGGCCGTGCAGAAGGGCGGCACGGTGGGCTTCGCGTGGGAGTTCGGCTCGCACGGGGGCCTGACGCAGGTGGAGTCCGACAGCCTGGTGATGTGGCCCGCGAGCGGGCCGGTGGGCCTGTCCGGCCTGAGCCACTGCGCGCGGCTGCATGAGCGGCTGGCGGAGGCCTACCTGGACACGGGCTCGCCGCGAATCCTGCATTGAAACCCGAAGGGAGGACCATGCGGCTTCCCAACGCCGGTGGACGCACGTGGCTCAAGGTGCTGGGCGCCGTGGTGGGGCTCGTGCTGTCCGTGCTCCTGCTGTCCACGGCCTTCTTCAAGTGGAACCTGAGCGGGGCAGGGGACCTGCTCATCCCCCGCTTCCCGCTGCGTCAGTTCGTCGCGGATCTGCCGGGGCACCTGGTGTGGCTGGTGCCCTTCCTGCTGCTGCAGGCGTCGCTCGTGCCGCTGCGGGCGGTGCAGTGGCAGTCCACGCTGCGCAAGCCCATCCCGTTCAAGGAGCGCTACCACCTGGTGGGCATTGGCGTCTTCGTGCACAACGCGCTGCCGGGGAAGCTGGGTGAGGTGACGCGGGCCTTCCTGCTGGCGCGCACGCAGCACGTGCCCTTCATCCGGGGCCTGGGCTCCGTGGGCGTGTGCAAGCTGATGGAGTTCGCCTGCCTGATGCTGCTGGTGGCCCTGTCCTTCCTGGGCCCCTTCGGCACGACGATGGCCCACTTCCAGGGACAGCTGAAGGTGGCCATCTCGCTGTGCATCGGGCTGGTCGCGCTGGTGGTGCTGCTGGCCCACTGGGCGGCGCCCCTGGGCCGCTGGCTGCACAAGCGCCACAGCCTGCCGCGCGTGGAGAGCTTCTTCGCCCACGTGGGCGAGGGCCTGGGCACCGCGCGCTCCTTCAAGGGCATGGCGAAGGTGTTCTTCTTCTCCATCTTCCCGGTGTCCGCCTCCGCGCTGGCGTACGGCCTCGCGCTGCACGGCATCGGCATCCCCGGCGGGCTCTTCGCGGGCGCGGTGGTGCTGGGGGCCATCTCCCTGGGGCAGGCGCTGCCGGGCGTCCCGGCGGGCATGGGCATCTACTACTTCGTGACGAGCTGGGCGGCGCGCTCCCTGGGGGCCAGCCCGGAGGCGGCGGCGGCCTTCGCCACGCTCACCCACCTGGGCACCGTGCTCAGCCAGGTGTCCCTGGGCGCCCTGTCCGTGCACCACAGCAAGCTGCGCATCCGGGACCTGCGCAAGGGGGGCCGGCTGGCCAACGCCGCGGCGCACCATGTGGCGCACGAGGCCGTGGAACCCGCGCAGCCCTGATCCGCGCGAAGGGCCGTTCCGGAAAACAAAAAGGGCCCCGACTTGTGGTCGGGGCCCTTCTTTCTACTTCATGCCCGGGAGAGGACTCGAACCTCCATGCCCTTGCAGGCGCTAGACCCTGAATCTAGTGTGTCTACCAATTCCACCACCCGGGCGGGCTGGCGCGGCGTTGCGACGGGCAGACGTATAAAGAACCTCTTCTGCCCGGTCAAGCCCCGTTTTCGGCCTACTTCTTCAGGGGCCATTTCCCTTCGGATTCGAGCTGCCGGCGGATGGCCGGGTTCTCATCCATGAAGGCGACCAGGGACTCCTCGGTGATCTCCACCGTGACGTCCTCGGAGGCCACTTCCGTCTGGCAGGACAGGCGGGAATAGGGCCGCACGTCGAAGCCCATGTCCAGGCGGTCCATCTCGTCGTCCCGCTGCTCGCTCAGCGAGTCGAAGCCCTTGCGGATCCACACATGGCAGGTGGAGCACCCGCACACGCCGCCGCAGCTGTGGCCCACCTGGGCCTCGCCCTTCTCCGCGGCGTCCAGCAGGGTGGTGCCCGGGGGCACGTCCACGGCGACCTCCGCCAGGGGGCTCTTGAAGGTGACCTTGGGCACGGTCAGTACTCCTCCACGGAATGGCCGGACACCACCTGGGTGATGGCGCGGTTCATGACCCGTTCGATGAAGGCCCGGGACGCCTCGTCCAGCGCGTGGAGGGCCTCCTTCACGGCCATGTAGTCCTTGCCCTTCGCGGACTCACGCACGCGGGCCATGGCGGCCTGGATGGCCTCCGGCTCGCCGGCCTCCAGCAGGGCCGCGTTCTCGCGAAGCTGGCGGTCGGCCTCGGTGAGCACGCGCTCGGCCTCCACCTGCTGCTCGCGCACCTGGCGGGCCTGGATGTCGTCCTCGGCGTAGTCGATGGAGTCGAGCAGCATCTGTTCGATCTCTTCGTCGGACAGGCCGTGGCTGGGCTTCACGGTGATGGTCTGCGCGACACCGGTGCTCTGCTCCTTGGCGGTGACGGACAGGATGCCGTCCGCGTCCACCTGGAAGCGCACCTCCACCCGGGCCATGCCCGCCGCCAGGGGCGGGATGCCGGAGAGGGTGAAGCGCGCGAGGCTGCGGTTGTCCTGCACCAGCTCCCGCTCGCCCTGCACCACGTGCACGTCCAGGCCCGTCTGGCCGTCCTTGAACGTGGTGAACACCTGCGCCGCCGCCGTGGGGATGGTGGAGTTGCGCTGGATCAGCTTCTCCGCGATGCCGCCCATCGTCTCCAGGCCCAGCGACAGGGGCAGCACGTCCAGCAGCAGCACCTCGTCCTGGCGGTTGCTGTCGGTGAGGAGGCTGGCCTGCACCGCCGCGCCCAGCGCCACGACCTGATCCGGATCGATGTCACCCAGGGGCTCGCGGCCGAACAGCTCCGCCACGAAGCGGCGCACCGCCGGCACGCGCGTGGAGCCGCCCACCAGGATGACGCCGTCCAGTTCCCCGGCCACCACGCCCGCGTCCTTCAGGGCCCGCCGGCACACCAGACCCGTCTTCTGCACGAGCGGCTGGATCCACGCCTCGAAGTCCGCGCGCGTGACGGGCTGCGAGTGCCCGCCCACGCTGAGCGTCGCCTCCGCCACGTCCGTCAGCGCTTCCTTCACCCTGCGCGCCGCCGCCAGGGTCTCCGAGACCTGCGCATGGGTGGGGGAGGATGCGCCCATCGCCTGGAGCACGCGCTCCGCGATGGCGCGGTCGAAGTCGTCTCCACCCAGGGCGGAGTCGCCGCCGGTGGACTTCACCTCGAAGACGCCGTCCTCCAGCTTGAGGATGGAGATGTCGAAGGTGCCGCCGCCCAGGTCGTAGACGGCGAACATGCCCTGGCTGCCCTTGTCCAGGCCGTAGGCCAGGGCCGCCGCGGTGGGCTCGTTGAGCAGCCGCAGCACCTCCAGGCCCGCGAGCTTCCCCGCGTCCCGGGTGGCCTGCCGCTGGGCGTCGTCGAAGTAGGCGGGCACGGTGATGACGGCCTGCTCCACCTTGCCGGAGAAGTGCGCCTCCGCGCGGCGCTTCAGGGCGCGCAGGATTTCGCCGGACACTTCGATGGGCGTCACCGGCTGGCCACCGGCCACGTCGAAGCGCACCACCTGCGAGCCGGGCACGAAGCGGTAGGCCCCCAGCTTGCGCGTCTCCGCGTCGTCCGGGCCCCGGCCCATGAAGCGCTTCACCGACACGATGGTGTCCGTGGGGGCGTCGGCGCCGAGCAGCCGCGCGCGCGCGCCCACCACCACGCCGCCGTCCTTGCCGTAGTGCACGACGGAGGGCAGCAGCAGCGAATCCCCGTCGTCCACCGGGACGCAGCGGGGCTTGCCCTGGGACACGGACGCCACCAGCGAGTGGGTGGTGCCCAGGTCGATGCCCACCACGTGCCCCTTGGGCTTCAGCGGGTCGTGGATCTGCAGAAAGCCGTTGTTGCTCACGCGAGCACCTCCTCCTCGAACGCGTCCACCTGCTCGAGGAAGCGCGTGAAGTAGCGCACCCGCCCCAGCGCGTGCGATGCCTTTCTCACCCCGTCGGGAGAATCGCCCGCTCCCTCCAGCCCCTGGAGCGCGGACACGGCCTCCGCGAGCGCCGCCTGCTTCCTCGCCGCGACGTCCTTCGCCATGGCCTGGGCCTTCGGCAGGTCCTTCGCCGCGATGGCGTCGTCCAACTCCTCGCGCAGGGTCATGACCTCCTCCAGGAACGCCAGGGGCATGTCCTTCTGCGCGCCGGCGTCCTCGCGGTCCAGGTCGATGCCGTGCAGCTTGAGCAGGTAGAAGGCGCGGCGCACCGGGTCCTTGAGCGTCTTGTAGGCCTCGTTGAGGGCGGTGGTGCCCTCCAGGGCCTGGAGCCGCTCGCGGGCATTGCCCTGGGCGACGCGGTCCGGGTGCAGTTGGAGCGACAGCTCCCGGAACTGCTTCTCCAGGGCCGGCACGTCCACGGCGTGGGAGCGGGGCAGCCCGAACACGTCGAAGTGGGTCCTCACGGTGGGGGAATCCTCATGGGGGCGAAACGAAAAAGGGGCCCGGCACCGGGCCGGACCCCTGATACCCGCTCCCTGACCGACGGGGCGGGCGGGTGGACCGCGCGTCAGACGGAGAAGCTCTCTCCGCAGCCGCAGGCGGCCTTCACGTTCGGGTTGTTCAACTTGAAGCCGGAGGCCATCAGCGTCTGCTCGAACACCAACTCCGTGCCGATGAGGTACAGGTAGCTCTTCGGATCCACGAAGACGCGCACGCCGTCCTTCTCGAACACCTTGTCGCGCTCGCGGGACTTCTCCGACCACTCCATGGAGTACTGGAGGCCGGAGCAGCCACCGCCCTTCACGGCGATGCGCAACCCCGCCTCCGGCGTCTGGCGCTCCGCCAGCAGCACCTTGAGGCGCTCCACCGCGCTGTCCGCCAGGCCAATGCCCTTGGGCGCCGGCTTGGGGGGCGTCTGAGGGGCCTGGGTCGTCTGGGCCTGCTCGTTCATGGTGTCGTCCTCGCTTCCTGAAAGTGCCGCGTGCTTCGGGAGCTGCTGACTACGACTGCCGCGCGGCGCGCTTCTTCTTGAAGTCCTCGATGGCCGCCTTGATGGCGTCCTCGGCCAGCACCGAGCAATGGATCTTCACGGGGGGCAGCGCCAGCTCCCGCGCCACGTCCTTGTTGGAGATGGTCATCGCCTGGTCGACCGTCTTGCCCTTCACCCACTCGGTGACGAGCGAGCTGGACGCGATGGCGGAGCCGCAGCCGAAGGTCTTGAAGCGCGCGTCCTCGATGACGCCCGCGTCGCTGATCTTCAACTGGAGGCGCATCACGTCGCCGCAGGCGGGAGCGCCCACGAGGCCGGTGCCCACGTTCGGGTCGTTCTTGTCGAGCGTCCCCACGTTGCGGGGGTTCTCGTAGTGCTCGATGACCTTCTCGCTGTAAGCCATGCGTCTAACGCTCCTTCACACAACGCTTGAACTGATGCGCCTGGGGGGCAACCGATGCGCTGCCGGGCGGGCGGGGACTTGCGTGCCCGGTTGGGATCCGTGTCGGTGGAAGAACCCGCGCGCCTAGTGCGCCGTCCACTCGATGCTCTTCAAGTCGATGCCTTCCTTGGCCATCTCGTACAGTGGGCTCATGTCTCGCAACTTGCGGACTTTGTCCACCACGAGGCGGATGACGAAGTCTACCTCTTCCTCCGTGTTGAAGCGGCCCAGGCCGAAGCGGATGGAGCTGTGGGCCATGTCCTCCTCCACGCCCAGGGCGCGCAGCACGTAGGAGGGCTCCAGGGAGGCGGAGGTGCACGCGGACCCGGACGACACCGCGACGTCCTTGATGGACATCATCAGCGCTTCGCCTTCCACGTAGGAGAAGGAGATGTTGAGGCTGCCCGGCATGCGGTGCTCCAGGCTGCCATTCACCACGACCATGTCCAACTGCTCCATGATGCCGGTGCGCAGCCGCTCGCGCAGGCGGAACAGGCGGGCCGCCTCCTCGGGCAGGTCCTGCTTCGCCACCTCCGCCGCCGCGCCGAAGCCGACGATGGAGGCCACGTTGAGCGTGCCGCTGCGCATGCCGCGCTCATGTCCGCCGCCGTCCACCATGGGGGCGATGCGCACACGCGGCTTGCGGCGCACGTACAGCGCACCCACGCCCTTGGGGCCGTACATCTTGTGGGCGCTGATGGACGCGAGGTCCACGTTCATCGCCTCCACGTCGAAGGGCACCTTGCCCACGCCCTGCACCGCGTCGCAGTGGAAGAGGATGCCCTTCTCGCGGCACAGCCGGCCAATCTCCGCCACCGGCTGGAGGACGCCGATCTCGTTGTTGGCGAACATGATGGAGATGAGCACCGTCTTCGGCGTGATGGCCGCGGCCAGCTTCTCCAGGCTCACGCGGCCGTCCCGCTCCACGTCCAGGTAGGTGACGCGCGCGCCGCCCGTCGGCAGCTCCGCCCACTTCTGGTACGTCGCGTCCGACTCCAGGTCGAACTTCACGGCCAGCTCCGCCACGTCTTCCGGCTGCACGTCGCGCTCGGCGAGCTGTCCCAGGCGCAGCAGCTTGAGCTCGTCCAGCCGCTCCTGGCGCACGCGCTCCAGACGCTTGCAGGTGTCCAGGATGGCCTTGTGCTCGGTCTTCAGGGTGATGATGTGGTCGCCCTTGGACTTGTAGAACTCGATGACGCCCTTGATGGCCAGGTTGTCGGACTCGGTGGCGCCGGAGGTGAAGACAATCTCCTTCTCCGACGCGCCAATCAGCTCCGCCACCTGCCGGCGGGCCTTCTCCACCGCGGCCTCGGCCTTCCAGCCGAACGCATGGTTGCGGCTGGCCGCGTTGCCGAAGTCCTCACGGAGGTAGGGCAACATCGCTTCCAGCACCCGCGGGTCGAGCGGGGTGGTGGCGTGGTTGTCCATGTAGATGGGCAGGTTCAGCATGGCTTCCTCGGAAGAAAAGACGCGGGAGGGTGGGACTTCCCTCCGCTCCCCGGCGACGCGGTGGGTCCGCGCGCAGCGGCAGGGTCTACATGTGCCCACACGAATGTGGACCGGACTGGTCAATTATAAAATCGTCCCCCCTCGGGTCAAGGGAACATAAGGCGAGGCTCCTCCTTCGCTGACACGCCGAGCCGGGCCGTGGCGGTGCAACGCCTGTCCGGAGTGGATCACTCCGGGTGCGCCGTCCTGGCGCGTTCCGCTCCGAAATGGTGCTCCGCCAGGTCGCAAGTGCCCGTTTCGAGGCACCGCGGGGGATGGCCGGGCGCCTGCACTGGAGGGCCCCCGGAGGATGCACACATGAGCGCCAACGCGAAGTCGCAGGCCCGGGGCAACGGACAGGATGCGGGGGGTGGGGAGGCTGG
>NZ_RAWI01000435.1 GCF_003612125.1 Corallococcus praedator | reverse complement strand
CCCGGAAGCAGCCCCACCGCCCGCGACCCCGGGCTCCCGCGCCCGTTTCTGGGCGGCCCGCCTCGTGTTGTTCGTCGCCTGCGTCAGCGTGGTGGCCACGTCGCAGGCCACCTCCCCGGACGTCGCCTCCGAGGAGCACGTGGGCGCGCCCCTGAGCCTCACGAACGAAGCGCCCAAGGCGACGCGCCAGCTCATCGTCCGGGCCTCGGCCACCAGGCCGCCCGCCAAGCGAGCCGAAGCGGGCCTGTCGGTCCGGGTCACGGCGCGGTGGATCCCCGCCGACCCGAGCCAGACGGTGAGCCCCTGGCTGAAGGTGATCCTTTCTGATTCACAGGATGGCTCCGGACCGACCGCGTACGGCATCCTGACGGAGCAGACGCCCTTGATCCTGGAGGGGGTGTCCAGCCTTTCCCCGGACTGCGAACTGCAGGCCTCCTGTGAGTGGCGCGCGAACGTGAACTTCGAGATGCAGGACAACACCTCCGCCGGCACCGTCGAACTGGAGTGGACGGCGCAGGCCCATGCCCGCGTGGTGGACACCAGCAGCGTGCCCAAGGGCTTCACCGTGAGCGTTTCCGCGCCATGACCCCGACCCTGGAATCCACCCCGCGGATGCCTTGCTTCCCTCCGATGCTCGGGCGCTTCCTGTTGCTGGGGGGGCTCGCGCTGATGACCCCGGCCTGCGGCGAGGACTACGACACGTACGTGGAGCTGCGGGAGCCCTCCGGAATGCTTGAGCTGAGCGCGAGCGAACCCGTGGGCTCGCGGCGCTTCCGCATGGTGGCCGCCGCAAAGCCAGACACCCGGGCGAAGGTGTCCTGGCCCTATCTCAGTCTGAACGTGGGTCGGCGCTGGTCGAATCCCGATGCGAGCAGCGCGGAGGTCGTCTACCCGTGGCTGCGCGTCAGGCTCGTGGATGAAAGCGATGGGGCCGTCCTGGATGAGGACGTGGTGGTCTTCGATGAGCAGGGGCTGCCGCGCGAAGAGAACCTGGCGAACTCACCGGGACGGGATGACAGGGCCGAGCGGTTCGACGTCACCTACCGGCTCGAGTTCGAGCGGCAGGGGACCCCCTCCGACGGCATCATCAAGGTCTTCTGGAATACCTACGCGAGCGTGTCGTCCAGCGGTGACCGGGATGAGGTCGAGTTCACGGTGACGGAGCAGCCCTGAGCCGCGATGCACGTCGCGCCGCGTGGTACGTCCGGGCGGGGGGGCCCTCTGATGACTCCAGACATCAGGCCCCTGACTCCAGACACCAGGGGCCGCGCCCGGGAAGGCGCCTGCTCCATCGCAACCCCCTGGAATCAGGACGGCCGCACGGGGCCAGGGGCCGGGAAACGGTGGGCACGCGGGGTGCAGTAGGGGTGATTCGTCGCCGCACTCCACTCCCGAGGCCCTCCCATGAAGCTCCGCTCTTCTTCATTCTCCAAGCCCTCCTCGTCCTCCTCCAGCTCCCGCCCCCGCAGTGACAGCCTCCCCGCCCGGCCCGAGACGGCCAAGCCGAAGGCGCCGGTGTCGCCCGCGGAGCTGAAGACGGGCAAGAACAACCTCAAGCCGGCGGACTACGGCGTGGTGGACCCGAAGCTCCAGGGCATCCGGACCCGCCGTGACAGCGGCCAGTCCGGCGCGGACTTCGCGGACTTCACGCAGGACGTGCGCAACTCCACCAACAGGCTGACCAGCAAGCCGGTGGGCAACCAGATGCTGACGGAGCTCAACGGCCGCACCCAGGCCGTGAACCCCGGCGCCACGGGCACGCTGCGCAAGCCGCTGACGGTGGCGGACATCTCCTCCGGCCGCAACTCGGCGCTGCCCATGGCGCATGCGCCCCGCAACGACGGCACCCTGTCGTCCATCCGCCCGGCGTACCGCTTCGACGGTCAGCCCGGCGCCGGCACGCCCAGCAACATCAAGTACAACGAGAATGCCTCCGGCCCCCGGTTCAACAGCCTGGGCCACGAGTCGGTCCACGCCTGGCGCGCGTCCAACGGCCTCCAGGTGAGCCCGCTCGCCGCCAGCAAGCACAGCAACGCGGACGTCTTCAAGCAGCACCCGGCGCACTCGGCCAACATGAAGGACACCGTCGACAACCGCCTCCGCCTCACGGAGGAGTTCGAGACCGTCGGCCTGCGCCCCACGCCGCACACGAAGAACAACTGGGCCCCTTCCGAGAACGCCATCCGCGCCGAGCACGGCCTGCCGTCCCGCCAGGACTACTCGGGCCTGAAGCCCGACGGGAAGAACAGCAACGACGAGGCCTTCAAGAACTACGACGAGGGCACCGACAGCCGGAACTTCTTCCAGAAGCTCGGGGGCCAGCCGTCGCCCTTCGGGAAGATCGTCGGCGACCTGGAGAAGTGATGCACGGGGGGAGCCCTGTCCCCCGCCTTCGTGCAATCCTTCCCCGCGCCGTCCGTGAGGAAGGTGTGCCGGAGTCCCCACCTCGCGCCCCGGGCCCTCCGGGTGCGCGGGTGCGCTCCGGCCCTTGAAGGGATCCCCCATGCGGTTCGTGTTCCGTGACGGCGAAGGGCATTGGCGCAATGGTTGGAAGGCGCTGGGCTCCGTCCTGCTGACGGCGGTGTTGGGGGGCGGCCTCCTCTGGCTCCGCGGCCTGCTGCCCTCCGCCCTTCGCGAGGCGTTTCCTTCGCCCTGGGACCTGTTCCTGGGCGCGCTCCTCGCGAGCCTCTTCTGTCTGCGCCTCGAACGGCGGTCGCTCGCGTCCATCGGCTTGTCCCTGGGCCGGCGGGCGGGCCGCGACCTGGGCCTGGGCGTGCTGGGCGGCATCGTCCTGGTGGGCACGGTGGCCTTCCTCGTCGGGATTTCAGGCGGCTTCCATCTGGTGTGGGCGGAGGCGGCGTCCGCGTCCGTGCTCATGAAGGCGGCCTGGATGATGCTGGGCGTGGCGCTCTTCGAGGAGACGCTGTTCCATGGCCATGCCTTCCAGCGGGCCATCGACGGACTGGGCGTGCGCTGGGCGCAGGTCCTGCTCTCCGTCATCTTCTGCCTCGCCCATCCCTTCAGCGCCGAGATGGCCGGAAGCACCAAGGCCGTCGCGATGCTCTGCACCTTCCTCGCGGGGTGGATGCTGGGCCTGTGCTACCTGCGCACCGGACACCTCGCGCTGCCCGTGGGTGTGCACCTGGGGTGGAACTGGATGCTGGGGTGTATGGGTTTCGGCGTGAGTGGCAATGACTCGAAGGGCTTCTGGACGCCCGTCTTCCACGACCGCCCGGAGTGGTTCACGGGCGGCCGCTACGGCCTGGAGGGCTCCATCGTCGCGGTCGCCGTGCTGGGTCTGGCGGTCGTGGCCCTGACGCGGTGGAAGGGCTTCCCACCGCCGGTGACTGCGTCCGGCTCTCAGCTCGACATGCGGGGACGACCGGAAGCGGCGGCGGGCCCCACGGTCTGATGCGGGCCCGCCATGCTTCAGTGACCTGGGGGCCTCTCCCGGCGAGCCAACCCGGAGCGAGGCCCGCGCGTGACCTCACCCATACAACGTCCGGGGTCGTGCTCCTTTCGGAGAGCCCTCAGGTGGGGTCTCCTCATTCGAACAGCAGCGGCCTCCTGGGGGACGTCCGCGCCGTCCATCGCCAGCCGTCCCAGCACGTCGAGCTGGAGCAGGTCATGGAAGCGGACCCCGCATGCCTCGCACCCGGGCAGGTGTGAGAGGAAGCCTTCATGTTCCTCCGGCGGCAGGTGGCCATCCACGAAGGAGGGGAGGTTCGCGCAGTCCGCGATCATCCGCGTCCCCGCTCACGGCGCGACTCGGCCGAACGGCGCAGCTTCTCCCGCAGGCGGTGGCGTGCGTGGAAGAGCCAGGTCCCCACCGTCCCCACCGGAGCGCCCAATTGCTGGCCAATCTCCGCGTGGCGCAGCCCCTGCGCGTGCAGCTCGAACGTCCGGCGCAGGTTGGGGGGAAGCGACGAGACGGCCTCCCGCAGCTCCGCCTCCGTGACGCACTCCCACAACTCCGGGTCCGGCGCCTCCGGATCCTCGAAGAGCTTGTGCACGTTGCTCAAGCCCAGGACCTGCGCGGCCTCCGTTCCCCTCCGGCGGCACCGGTCCAGGAAGCGGTTGTGCAGCACCCGCACCAGCCAGGCGCGCTTCGCCGGCTCCGACCATTCCTGGAGCTTGTCCCACTTCAGCAGGGCGCGGAGCAGCACGTCCTGGACCAGGTCGTCGCACTCATTGGCACCCCGGCCACAGATGTTCCGGGCGACCGCCAGCAGGATGGGCTGATGCCGGATGGCGAAAGCGGCGTACTCCCGGTCGCAACAATCAGAAGCTGCTTGCACCATGGGGCCTCTCTTCGGTTGGAAAGAATACGTCCCAGGTGTGATTCCTTTATTTGAGAGTCCAACCCCGCTGAACGGGTGCGGGGGCGTGTGGTCGCGCGCCAGTCTTTGTATGCAAAGGAAGACGTGGATTGTCGTTGGAGGTGCAGGGGACGGCGCGGTGCGGCGCGTGGCCCCGGCGGCGCATTGTCCCGGAGGGATTCGTCGCCATCTTCAAGGAGGACTCCGGAGGTCCCCATGCGCGCGTCCCTGATTCCCGCCCTCGTCCTGCCATTGCTGCTCGCGCCGGGCCCCCAGGCCGGCGCCCTGGCGGCTCCCGCGCACGGGTCGCACGAGATGTCGACCCAGGGCTTGAGCCTGACCTCGCTCGCGAAGGGCGCGGTGCTCTTCGACAACCTGGGCACCTACTCCTACAAGGTGACGACAGCCTCCCCGGAGGCCCAGGCGTTCTTCAATCAGGGGTTGCGGCTGGCGTATGCCTTCAACCACGACGAGGCCGCACGCTCGTTCGCTCGGGCCACGGAGCTGGATCCCTCCTGTGCGATGTGTTTCTGGGGCGTGGCCCTGGTGCTGGGGCCCAACTACAACGTGCCCATGCTGCCGGATCGGGCCGCGCTGGCGTGGGAGGGCGTGCAGCGGGCCCAGGCGCTCGCCCCCAAGGCGACCCCGGTGGAGCGGGCCCTCATCGGCGCGTTGTCCCAGCGCTACGGGGGACCGGAGCCCCGGTCGCCTCCTCAAATGCAGCCCTTCAATATGGCCTACGCCAATGCCATGCGCGAGGTGGCCGGGCGCTTCCCGGGGGACCTGGACGTCCAGGTGCTCTTCGCCGAATCCTTGATGAACCTGAACCCCTGGAAGCTGTGGACGCTCGACGGCAAGCCGGAGCCGGGGACGGGGGAGATCGTCTCCCGGCTGGAGACGGTGCTCGCGCGCAATCCGGAGCATCCCGGCGCCAATCACTATTACATCCACGCGGTGGAGGCTTCGGAGCACCCGGAGCGGGCGTTGCCGTCGGCGCGCCGGCTGCCGGGGCTGATGCCGGGGGCGGGCCACGTCGTGCACATGCCGGCGCACATCTACCAGCGCGTGGGCATGTACGCGGCGGCGTCGGAGAGCAACCGCCGGGCCGTCCAGGCGGATGAGGCCTACCTGCGTCGGGTGGAGCCCGTCGGGTACTACCCGATGTATCTGGCCCACAACTGGGGCTTCCTCGCGTTCTCCGCCTCCATGGAGGGACGCAGCGAGGAGTCGCTGCGCGCGGCCCGGGCTTCGGCGCGGGTGCTGGGCCCGGAGATGTTGGAACAGATGCCCGGCATGGACTTCTTCGTCGCCGAGCCGCTGCTCGCGATGGTGCGCTTCGGACGCTACGACGCGCTGCTCGCGGAGCCCCGGCCGGAGGCGAAGTACCCGGTGCTCACGGGGCTGTGGTTGCACTCGCACGGGTTGGCGCTCGCGGCCAAGGGCCGGTTCGAAGAGGCCCGCGCGAACCACGCGGAGCTGGAGAAGCTGGCGGCCGGGGTGCCCGACACGCTGACCGCGGGCAACAACTCCGCGAAGGACGTGCTGGACGTGGCGGCCCGGGTGCTGGGGGCCTCCATCGCGGAGCGCCAGGGCTGCGCCGACGCCCTGAGCCGCTGGGAGGACGCGGTCCGGGCCGCGGACCAGCTGGCCTACTCCGAGCCCGCGGACTGGTTCTACCCCGTGCGCCACTACCAGGGCGCGGCGCTGCTGGATGCGAAGCAGTGGAAGGCGGCGGAGGCCGTCTACCGCGAGGACCTGCGCCGCAATCCGGGCAACGGGTGGGCGCTGTTCGGCCTCTCCCAGTCGCTGGAGGGGCAGGGCCGTGAGCGCGAGGCAGCCCTCGCGCGTCAGGGGTTCGAGAAGGCGTGGGCCCGCGCCGACATCCGGCTCAGCCGCACGGCGATGTGACGCTCAGTAGACGCAGGCGCGGTTCACGCAGGAGCCCGGGGTGCCCTTGCAGGAGCAGTCCGAGTCCTCGATGCAGCGCGAGGACGGGCAGGTGGGCCCGCCACCGCCGCCACCGCCGGGGTACGTGTAGCTGCACGCATTGCGCGTACACGCCGCGGAGCTGGCGTTGGGACACGCGTTCCAGCAGTCCTCCACCGTGGTGCACCGGCCAATCGAACAGACGAGGCCCGCCAGCTCCGCCTCGCTCGGCGGCGCCTCGCTGACCTGGGCCTCGGAGGACTCGACGCTCGCGCACACCGCCGGGGACGTCCCGGCCGACGGGGAGGCGGACGGCTCCGCGAACGCGGTGGCCGTCGCGAAGGTGAGCAGGAGGGCGAGGCTCCAGGGCAGCTTCCGACGCGATGTCATGTCTGTCTTCCTCTCGGTTCCAGGGAGGCACACGGCAGTGTGTGGGAGTTCCCGGGAGGTCGAGATTATCACGGCTGAACTCCCCCTGACGCGGACGCCCGAAGGGGGCGCGGATGGCAATGATTGTCACCCGTTCCAGGAGGCGGGCACCCAGGTGGGATGCGCCCGAACCGCCGGACATCACCCCGGGGGGGTGCCCGCTTCGCTCCCGGACGGGCGGGCCGCGCGGAAGCCGTGAATCCACGCGCCCGTGGCCACGAGGGATGGCAGCACCACGGACAGGGTGAGCGCGACGAACACGGTGTCGTTGGCGGCCTGCCCGATGAGGTCCACGCCCGACACCCGCAGCCACGCCTTCACGCAGGTGATGGACCAGTTGGCGTAGTTGGCGACGATGACCGCCCAGGCCAGCCGCTGCTGCCCGACAGGACCATAGCTCAGCAGGGGCAGCGTCCACGCCACGCCCAGCAGGAAGAACGTGCCCATCAGCGCGTTCAGGTGCGCGGCGAGCGCCATCTGCGGATCCGCGGGCACCTTGCCCGTCATCGCGGCGGAGACATAGCCCCCGGTGAGCAGGCCCAGCAGCATGAGCCAGGCGGCGGCGTGCGCCATGCGCCTCGCCGCGGGGCGGATCCCGGCGAGCGAGACAAGGGCGGGG
>NZ_RAWI01000434.1 GCF_003612125.1 Corallococcus praedator | reverse complement strand
CCGGTCTCGTGTGCTCGGAGATGTGTATCAGAGACAGCTGGGACGCACCAGGAGGGCGCCCGGTGCGCCCAGGGTCACCTCAGGGTGACGGCAGCCGGCGCAGCGACGTCATCGGGAACGGCACCCAGAAGGGCGTCGCCACGGCGTCCCCTTCCAGCGAGAACCACGGCCCGTCCCGACCCGCGAGCACGTGGAAGTCCTGCGCGGGCGTGAAGCCCTGGCCCATCAACGCCACGCGCTCGCCCTTCGCGTTGGCGGCCACGTCCAGCACGAGCACGGTGTGGCCGGGGCTGCCGCCCAGGACGAAGAAGTCCCCGGGGCCCAGTTGCGCACGGGTGGGACGCGCGCCTTCGGCCTGGATGGACAGGGTGCCCGCGTAGGTGAAGAGCAGGTCCAGGTAGTTGCGGAAGGCCCTGCGCGAGTCATCCGCCGCCGCGCTGCCCGGCACCCACGTCACCTTCGAACCGGAGACGCGGGCCCGGTCTCCCGCCGCGTACCGGGGCCACGACGCCACGTGCCCGCTGGTGAAGCGGTAGGCGATGCGGTCCGGATGGCCGGAGGCCCAGCGCCACTCGGCGTGCAACCGGAGGATGGAGTCCGCGCATTGCTGGAGGTTGGCGGAGCCCACGTCCAGCTCGCCCACCGCCGCGAGCCGCGCATCGGTGGCGGCCAGCACCGTGCCCCCCGCGAAGTCGCGCACGGGCGTGCCGTCGGGGCGCAGGGGCAGGCCGCGCAGCCACGCACCGAAGGAGCCCGCGTCCAGGGTCACCCGCGTGTAGCCCTCCGGCGGCGCGAAGGTCTCCTCCAGCGAGCGCACCTTCACGGTGGCGGACAGCCACGGGTAGCGCGTCCGTTCCTCCACGGTCACGGCGTGGGGCACGGCCGCCGCCCGCCTGGCCGCTTCGCCATTCGCCTCGCAGCTCAGGAGCGGCAGCGCGGTGGTGACCCACGCGAGCAGGACGCCCATCACCCGACGGCGCGGGGGGTGGTTCACATTCACAGGGCGGGACTCCTGGCGGCAGGGACCGGGACGATACCCGGACCACCCGGGTGGGACACCGGAGTGCGTCCAACGGGTCCCGGGTGGGTGTGGGTTTCCCAAGAACGCCAGGGGCGTTCTTCGCCGGACGCTCGCCACCCAGGACAGGTGCGCTCCAGGGGCCGAGCACTACCTTTTGGGAGCCATGCAACGTCGGGCAAGCCTCGTGCTGCTCAATGCACTGTCCCTGTCGCGCCTTCCGCTCGCCGCGGTGTTCATCGCGGTGTCGGATTCGCACATGCGGGCCTTCCTCGTGGTGCTGGCCGCGGCGACGGACTTCCTGGACGGGTGGATTGCCCGGCACCGGGGGCTGGCCACTCGGTGGGGGGCCCTCATCGACCCCGTAGCGGACCGGGGCTTCATGGTGACGGCCTTCATCGTGTGCCTGCTCGACGGGCTCATCGGTCCGGTGGAGTTGACGCTGCTCCTGCTGCGGGACATCGGCACGGCCATCGGCTTCATCGTCGCGAGGCTGCGGCCGGACATGCGGGCCGTCGAGCTCAAGGCGCGGATGCTGGGCAAGCTCGTCACCACGCTGCAGCTGGCGGTGCTGCTGTGCGTGCTGCTCTACCCGCCGCTGGTGCGCCCGCTCGTGGCGCTCGTCTCCCTGCTGTCGCTGGCGTCGGTCGTGGACTACACGCGCGCGGTGTGGAGTCAGCGCCAGCGCCAGCAGCGGCCTCCGTCCCCCCCTCTGGGCGCGCCCATGAGCACCGTGCGCAAGTAGCGCGGGCGGCGCTCACGCAGGCACGGAGTGTTCGTCCGGACCGGGAGCGGGGTTCAGCCGTTCGCGCTCGCGCTCCATCGCGGCGCGCTCGCCTTCGGACATGGCGTCCCAGACCTCATCCATCGTGTCGAGCAGCGCATCCACTTCGGGTGAATCACCGCCCGGAGCGCGAGCGCGGACGAGGGCCAGCTTGTGCAGCAGACTGCGGTATCGGTCGTAGACCGTCATGGTGAAAACCTCCGTCCCCGAGACGCGCACCGCCTTCCGCGACTGACGGCCGCGAGGGCACGCGAGCTCCGGGGTGGATGAGGGGGTCAGTGCAGGCCGGCGGCGCGACGGGCCTCTGCCTTGGACAGCACGGCGATCTCCCGCGTGTGGCTCTTGCCCACGATGTTGACCACGGCGCGCACCTTTTCGCCCTCCTTGAGCTGATTCACGCGGATGGCCTTGCCATCGCGAAGGATGCGCGTGCCGGTGCCAATCTCCAGCGGCAGTCGCGTGCCCGCGTCCACGATGACGACCTCCTTGGAAGACACCGACGTCACGACGCCCCTGTAGATGGCGTCCACCACGGCGATGCCCTGCTGCGCCGCGGGAGCAGGCGGCACCGCCGGAGCCCCCGAGCCACTGTTGCCCGTGCCACCGGTGCCCGTGTTCGCATCCGTACCCCGGTTGCTGGTGTTACCCTGATTCTGATTGGAGCCCTGGCTGCGGGCCTCCGGATTGGGATCCGCGGAGGGGCCTCCTTCCAACGCGTTCGGCTCCTCTGGGGTGCCCGAGCCCCCGGTGTTCGGGTTCGCCCCGGCGCCGGTGGTGCCCGAGCCCCCGGTGTTCTGCTCCGTGGGGCTCATGCCCGGGTTGGCGGCGGTGTTGTTGGGAGCAGCGGTGTCCGTCGAGCCCGGAGCCGTCCCGGTGGCGGGCGCCTGCTGAGCCCCCGAGCCCCCTGTCGCCGGCTCCTGCGCGGAGGAAGGCAAGCCGGCGTTCGGCTGCGCGGAGTCCTGGGACGGCACGGTGGACCCCGTTGGAGCCTGGGCCAGCAGGACTCGCGGCCGCTCTGTCACCCGGTCACCTGAAGCTCCCCCCGTCGGTGACGTCACCGCCGTCCCCGCGCACATCAGCAGGCAGGCCACGCCCGCGATCCCCAGCCCCATCCAGGTGTCTCGCCTCATGCGCGGATCTCCTCCCATCTGGGAAGGTGCGCGCTCAGGGGTTGGAAGCCACCGTCCCGCCAACCCAGGGCCCGTCCGCCTGCCTGTGCTGCCACCACGCCCGGGAACGCAAGAACGCCCCCGGTCCCACTGAAGGGCCCGGGGGCGTTGGGGAAGCCCGAAGCGCGCGGGTGTTACGGCAGCGGGAGCGGCCCGCCACCCTCGGGCAGCGTGCGCGCCAGCTCCACGGCCTTGGCCGCCTGCACGATGCCGTGGCCGTACTTGTCATCCACGCCCGGCGTCTCCGTGTCGTCCAGGGCCGTCTTCTCCAGCACCGCTCGGACGTGCGCGGCGGACAGGTCCGGCCGGGCGCTGAACACCAGCGCGGCCACGCCCGACACGTGCGGGGTGGCCATGGAGGTCCCCGACTCGCGCTGGTAGTCCACGCCGGTGATGTTCACCGTCACATCCTGGCCCTCGAGCTTCTTGATGGCCGCGCCGGACACCAGCGACACCGACACCGTGGGCACCCAGTGCGTGGAAGCGGAGCCCAGCGTGAAGGCGCCGTCGCCGTCCTCGGGCACGTTGTTGCCGATGATGATGGCGCGAGCCCCCGCCTCGATGACGTTGCGCGCCTTCTCCTCGAAGAAGATGTCGCCACGGTCCACGTACGCGACGAAGCCGTCGCAGGTGGCGGACTCGCCGCAGGAGGCCCGGTCCGTGCCCAGGCCGCAGTTGACCAGCCGGCCCGTGTAGCTGCCCTGCGCGGTGAACGACAGCGGCGACGACGTGATGGGCGCCGGCCCCGCCTCCAACGACGACAGCGATGCGGCACCCAGCACGGTGGCGCTCAGCACGTTCACGCCCGGAGCCACCAGGGAGAGCTGCGGACCGAACTGCGAGAACTCCGCGTACTCGCCCTGCGCGTTCACCGCGCCCACCGCCATCACCGACGGCAGGTACCCGGCCGGATAGGCGACGCCGTTCGTGCCGTCGTTGCCGCTGGCCGCGATGGACAGCAGGCCGTTGCCGTTGTTCCACACCCGCTCGAACGCGATCTGCTCGCTCTCGGAAGAGCCATCCGCGCCCAGCGACAGCGAGGCGATCCGCGCCCCCTGCGACTGGCACCACTGCACGGCTTCGATGACGTCGTCGGTGCTGCCGCCGCCCTTCACGTCCAGCACGCGGGCGACGAGCAGCGACGCGCCCGGCGCCACGCCCACCACGCCGTTCGGATCCTGCCCGGGCGTCACGCGTCCCCCCGAACCCGCGCCGAACTGGGCCAGGATGGTCGCCGCCACGTGCGTGCCGTGGCCGCCGCCCACCGTCACGATGCCCTGCGCCTCGCTCTGGTCGGTGGGGTCGTCGTCACGGTCGACGAAGTCCTTGCCGCCCACGAAGGCCGCCTTCAGCTCCGGGTGTTTGCTGTCCCAGCCGCTGTCGATGACGCACACCTTGACGCCCTCGCCCGTGGGAGCACCGGGGTCGAGGATGCCGTCGTTGTTGGCGTCCCACACCTGCGGCGCCTGCACCAGCTTGAGGCCTTCGGTGTACTCGCCCACGGAGCCCTGCGTGCTGAACGCGCCCTGCCACGACACCACGGGCGGCGGCGTCGGCAGACCTGACGCGCGCACGCGGCGGTTGGGCTCCACGAAGAGCACGTCCGGGTTCTGCTTCAGCTTCGCCAGGGCGTCGGGCGACAGCCGGGCGGAGACCATGTGGAGGCCCGGGAAGCGGCGCTTCACCGTGCCGCCCTCGCGCTCCACGGCCGCCGCGAAGTCCGCGGTGGCGGCCAGCGCGTTGGCGGCGACCCTGGGCTTGAAGGTGATGAGCACTCCGTCCGCGGGCTCCTGCGCGCTCAGCGCGGAGGACGCGGTGCCGGGCAGGGACTGGTCGGTGGTGCCGGGACACGCCTGGGGAAGGACGACATCGATGGGGTCGGGATCACCGCCGCAAGCCACCAGACCGGACAGCCCGAGCCCAAGCCAAAGCCAACGCTTCATGGGGTGCATCTCCTTCGTGCCCGGACAGCGGGAGGTACCGCGCCGTGACCCGCCGTCTTTCGAAAAGGCAGCGGGGAAGAACGGGGCCGCCCAGCTTCCCGTTCCCGAAAACAATTTAAGCATGGACGAAGGACGACTGCTCGGGCGGCTGTCATGCGCACGACGGGCACGCGGTGCCGAACAACGTGAGGAGGCCAACGCTCTGGAAGCGAGCACCTGTCGCTCCCTTCAACGTCCGCCGCGCGCGAGCACGGCGTGCCGCGTTGAGGCCCGGCCCGCCACCCCGTCAGGGAGTCAGGCGTCCACCGCACACCGCGACATTCGGCAACAAAGCCCTGAGCGGCGTCAGGCGTCCGAGGGGTCCACGCCGAAGATGCGCTGGGCATCCACGCCGTAGGCCGCGAGCTGGCGCTCCGTCTCCGCCGCATCCCATCCCAGGAGCGGCGCCATCACGGAGGCGGCGCGGACCGCCGCGGAGCGACCCTGGTCCCGCGTCTCGAACGCGACCTTGAGGCGGCGGATGAGCAGGTCGGACAGCGTCTGGACCATCTCGTGGGTCACGCCCCACGCGGCCTCGGCGCGGCGGTACGGCAGGCCGTCCACGAGCGGCTCGGCCAGCTCCGGCGTCTCGCGCGTGAGCGCCCACACCGCGCGCCAGCGGCTGCCATACGCGCGCACCAGGTGCTCGGCGGTGGCCGCGTCGCCCACCTCTTCACGCGCCGCCGCGAACTCCGCGGACAGCTTCGCGATGTCTCCGCCCGGAAGGGGCCGGGCATCGGTGGTGGACTTGCGGTGGGGCAGGGTGAGGTGGCGCTCCACCGCGTTGACCACGTCGCGGGCCATGACCCGGAAGGTGGTGAGCTTGCCACCGCTGATGGCGAGCACCCCGGACGGGCTCACGTCGATGGCGTGCTCGCGGCTGGCGCTGCCCGCGTCGGTGTTGCCGTGGTAGCCGCTCGCCGCCAGGGGCCGGATGCCCGCCCAGGCACTGACCAGGTCCTCGCGGGTGAGGTGCGCCTCGGGGAAGAACGCGTTGGCGGAGGCCAGCAGGTAGGCCACGTCCGACTCGCTCGCGCGCACCTCGGCCGGGTGGGCGCGGGTGGCCGTCTCCGTGGTGCCGATGAGCGTGAACGCATCCGCGGGCAGGATGAACATCACGCGGCCGTCCACCGGGGACAGCAGCGTGAGCGCGTCCTGGATGCCCAGGCGCGAACGGGGCACGGCGATGTGCACGCCCTTGCTGCCTCGCACCGCGGGCCCGGTGCGGGTCGTCCCTGAATCGAGCTGGCGGATCTCATCACTCCAGGGTCCGGTGGCGTTGACGACCGCGCGGGCGCGCACGGTGTGCTCCGTGCCCGTGAGGTGATCCACGACCACCGCGCCCGTCGCCTTGCCCTCCTCCATCACCAGCCGCCGCACCGAGGCATGGTTGAGCACCACCGCGCCGGCCTCGCTCGCGCCCAGCGCATTGGCGAGCGTCAGGCGCGCATCGTCGGTGGCCGCGTCGTAGTAGCGCGCGCCGCCCTTGAGCCCTTCCGCGCGGATCCCCGGCTCCGCCTCCAGCACCTGCTTGAGGGACAGCCGCTGATACGCCTTCACGTTCCGGAACAGCGACAGGGCGTCGTACAGCATGAGGCCCGCGTTGAGCTTCCACCGGGGCACCCGCGCGCCCGCGTACACGGGCCACACGAACGCCAGCGGGCGCACCAGGTGGGGCGCCAGGTGCAGCAGGCGCCGCCGCTCGATGCTGGATTCGAAGACGAGCCCCAGGTGACCGTGCTCCAGGTAGCGCAGGCCGCCATGGATGAGGCGCGACGAGCGGCTGGACGTCCCGCTGGCGAAGTCCTCCCGCTCCACCAGGGCGACCTTCAGGCCGCGCAGCGCCGCGTCCCGGGCCGCGCCCGCGCCGGTGACACCGCCGCCAATGACGAGCAGATCAAAGGCCTCGGCGCCCAACGCGCGCAGGCGCTCGGCGCGCGCGGGCGGCGGCGCGGGGATGGTGAAGGCAGGAAGCGAACGGAGCACGGCGGATTCAGAACGCACGTCAGGAGTCTATGACGGGAAGTCTGCGGCTGCAGCGGATTCCAATGCAATGCGTCAAGAGGTCCACGCGGCAAGGGGACGGGACGGCCTGGACAGTGTCGGACAGCGAGCGGGGCGGGCGATCTTGCGTGTCCGGAGGCGGACGGCTAGGGAGGCAGGCATCCATCCCCCGTTGTCCAGGACGCCGCCCTTTTCGAGAACACACCACCGTGTGGGACCCCCGAGACCGACGTGACCTGGCGTGCCTGGGACTGATGGTCCTGGTGTACGGGCTCGCGGTGGCGCCGGTGCTGCACGCGGTGGTGGGGCACGGGGGAGGGC
>NZ_RAWI01000433.1 GCF_003612125.1 Corallococcus praedator | reverse complement strand
GCCGCTCCCCCACCGCGAAACCCCTTCCCCGGGCAGCGCGGGATTCGCGCTGTTACGCACCCTTCCGGGCGGGACGGAATGCAGCACGGGCCATCACGCCGACATGTGGAGCGGACGGAGACGCCGCCCCACAGTGGGGGTTCCCCTGGACGGGGTGTCCTCCAGCAGGGACCCAATCGTCGGGAAGTGCGCGGTTGGGCGCGGTGGGACCGGACACATCGCACCGGGGGGGCTCCTCCCAGCGTGGGCCAGGGTCCTTATAATCGAAGTGCCTTTTCACCCCGTGAAGGAGAGCGCTTTTCTCTCCGACACGAGCTGACGCGCGGTCCCACTCCGCGGCGGGGTCCCGAAGGGGCGAGAGCTTCGCGATTGTCGTCGCCTGGGACCTCATCGGGGTGGGTGTGGAATGGCCTTCCAGCCCTCCAGGTTCACCATGTTGGCTTCTCCGAAGAGGACGCGACCGTTCGCGTCCCTCCGGGTGGCCTCGAGGGAGAGACATGAAGGACGCTGAGAAGGGCTCGTGGGTCTCCAGAATCGCCGCGTTCCAGGACGTGAAGACCTACGCGGAACTCAATTGGGACGGCTCGTTCGAGGACTACCTCGAAATCGTCCGCAAGAACCCCAAGGTCACCCGCACCGCCTTCCAGAGGATCTACGACATGATCCTCAGTCACGGAAAGTCGGAGTACATCGACAACAAGAAGAAGCTGACGCGCTACCACTTCTTCAGTGACGAGCGCTTCGGCGGCCGTGACGCCATCTTCGGCCTGGACGTCCCGCTGATGAAGCTGGTGAACGTCTTCAAGTCCGCCGCCCAGGGCTACGGCACGGAGAAGCGCGTCATCCTCCTGCACGGGCCCGTGGGGTCGTCCAAGTCCACCATCGCCCGCCTGCTCAAGAAGGGCATGGAGGAATACTCCAAGGTCCCGGAGGGCGCCGCCTACACCTTCTCCTGGCTCACCGACAAGAAGCAGCCTGACGGCACGGTGACGAAGGAGAAGATGAAGTGCCCCATGAATGAGGAGCCGCTCAACCTCATCCCCAAGGAGTGGCGTCCGAAGATCTTCGCGGAGCTGTCCCCGCCGGAGTCCGGCTACACCATCCCCAATGGCTGCGAGCTGTGCCCCGCGTGCCGCTTCGTCTTCAAGGAACTCATGACCGAATACAAGGGCGACTTCGCCCAGGTCATGAACCACATCCACGTCAACCGGCTCATCTTCAGCGAGAAGGACCGCGTCGGCATCGGCACGTTCCAGCCCAAGGATGAGAAGAACCAGGACTCCACCGAGCTCACCGGCGACATCAACTACCGGAAGATCGCCGAGTACGGCTCCGACTCCGACCCGCGCGCCTTCAACTTCGACGGCGAGTTCAACATCGCCAACCGCGGCGTCATTGAATTCGTCGAAGTGCTCAAGCTGGACGTCGCGTTCCTCTACGACCTGCTCGGCGCGTCGCAGGAGCACAAGATCAAGCCGAAGAAGTTCCCGCAGACGGACATCGACGAAGTCATCATCGGGCACACCAACGAGCCTGAATACAAGAAGCTCGAAAGCAACGAGTTCATGGAGGCGCTGCGTGACCGTACGGTGAAGATCGACATCCCGTACATCACCAAGCTCACGGAGGAGGTGAAGATCTACGAGAAGGACTTCAACTCCCGCGCCATCAAGGGCAAGCACATCGCGCCGCACACGCTGGAGATGGCCGCCATGTGGGCCGTCCTCACGCGCCTGGAGGAGCCCAAGAAGCACAACCTGTCGCTCCTGCAGAAGCTCAAGCTCTACAACGGGAAGACGCTGCCCAACTTCACCGAGGACAACATCAAGGAGCTGCGCAAGGAGAGCGTGCGCGAGGGCCTGGAGGGCATCAGCGCCCGCTACATCCAGGATAAAATCTCCAACGCCCTGGTGAGCGACAAGGGCGAGGGCTGCATCAACCCCTTCATGGTGCTCAACGAGCTGGAAGCCGGCTTGAAGACGCACTCCCTCATCAACAACGAGGACGCGCGCAAGCGGATGAAGGAGCTGCTCACCACGGTGAAGCAGGAGTACGAGGACATCGTCAAGAACGAGGTCCAGCGCGCCATCAGCGCCGACGAGGACGCCATCGGCAAGCTGTGCGGCAACTACATCGACAACATCAAGGCCTTCACCCAGAAGGAGAAGGTCCGCAACAAGTACACCGGCATCTACGAGGTCCCGGACGAGCGCCTCATGCGTTCGATTGAAGAGAAGATCGACATCCCGGAGAGCCGCAAGGACGACTTCCGCGGGGAGATCATGAACTACATCGGCGCGCTCGCCGTGGAGGGCAAGACCTTCAACTACCGGACCAACGAACGGCTGCACAAGGCGCTGGAGCTGAAGCTGTTTGAAGACCAGAAGGACAGCATCAAGCTCAAGAACCTGGTGTCCTCCGTCGTGGACAAGGAGACGCAGGAGAAGATCGATCTGGTGAAGGACCGGATGATGAAGAACTACGGGTACTGCGAGATCTGCTCCACGGACGTCCTCAACTTCGTGGCCAGCATCTTCGCCCGTGGTGACGCGAAGGAGTAACTCCGGACATCACACAGGGGACGTGCCGCCGTGACCTTGAAGATCCACCAGGACCATTCCCGCTTCAAACAGATCGTCCGCGGGAAGATCAAAGCCAACCTGCGCAAGTACGTGCAGAAGGGCGAGATGCTGGGCAAGAAGGGCAAGGATGCCATCAGCATCCCCATCCCCTTCATCGACATCCCGCGCTTCAAGTACGGCCACAAGGAGCAGGGCGGCGTCGGACAGGGAGACGGCGAGGTGGGTCAGCAGCTGGGCCCCGGGGCGGTGGAGCCCGGGGACGGACACCAGGCCGGCCAGGGCGAGGGAGACCACGCCCTGGAGGTGGACGTCACCCTGGAGGAGCTGGCGCAAATCCTGGGTGAGGAGCTCCAACTGCCGCGCATCGAGCGGCGGCAGAGCGAGCGCATCATCACGCAGAAGGTGAAGTACACGGGCGTCAACACCACCGGCCCGGAGTCGCTGCGGCACTTCAAGCGCACCTTCAAGCAGGCTTTGAAGCGGCAGATCGCCACCGGCACCTACAACCCGAAGATGCCGGTCATCATCCCCACGCGCGAGGACCGGCGCTACCGCAGCTACAAGCTGCAGGAGCTGCCGGACACCAACGCGGTCATCATCTACATGATGGACGTGTCGGGTTCGATGGGCGACGAGCAGAAGGAGATCGTCCGCATCGAGAGCTTCTGGCTCGATACGTGGCTCAAGCACCAATACAAGGGCCTGGAGTCGCGCTACATCATCCACGACGCGGTCGCCCGCGAAGTGGACCGCGACACGTTCTTCCACACCCGCGAGTCCGGCGGGACGATGATCTCCAGCGCGTACAAGCTGTGCCGGGAGATCATCCAGGCGGACTACCCGAAGAGCGCGTGGAACATCTACCCGTTCCACTTCAGCGACGGTGACAACTGGAGCGCGGATGACACGCGCCAGTGCATTGAAATGCTGCGCAACGACATCCTCCCGCAGGTGAACCAGTTCGCCTACGGCCAGGTCGAGTCCCCCTACGGCAGCGGGCAGTTCATCAAGGACCTGCGCGAGGCGGTGGGTGACACGAACAACGTGTCGTTGAGCGAGATCGCGGACAAGGACGCCATCTACGCGTCCATCAAGGACTTCCTCGGCAAGGGCCGCTGAAGCGGTCGTCCATTCCCAATCGGAGCAACCTTCAGCGGAGCACCCGTCCGATGCCCAAGAGCCTGACACCCCGCCTCGCGTCGCTGCGGGACGAAATCCACGGCTACGCCAAGGAATTCGGCCTGGATTTCTTCGACACCGTCTTCGAGATGGTCAGCTACGACGAGATGAACATGGTCGCCGCCTATGGCGGCTTCCCCACCCGCTATCCCCACTGGCGCTGGGGCATGGAGTACGAGCAGCTGGCGAAGGGGTACGAGTACGGGCTCTCGAAAATCTACGAGCTCGTCATCAACAACGACCCTTGCTACGCCTACTTGATGGAGAGCAACCCGGAGGTGGACCAGAAGCTGGTCATGTCCCACGTCTACGGGCACTGCGACTTCTTCAAGAACAACTTCTCCTTCCGGCACACCAACCGCCGGATGATTGACGACATGGCCAACCACGCCACCCGCGTCCGGCGCTGGGTGGACAAGATTGGCGTGGAGAAGGTGGAGGACTTCATCGACCGGACGCTGTCGCTGGAGAACCTCATCGACCAGCACGCGCCGCACATCCGCAGAAACCCCGACCCGCAGCGCGCGGAGGAGGAGCTCAAGTCCAACGAGCGCGTGGAGGGCTTCAAGGTCAACCGCGAGTACATGCGCGGCTACATCAACCCTTCGGAGTTCCTGGACTCGCAGCGCAAGCACTCCGAGGACGAGAAGGCGCAGCGCAAGCGCTTTCCGGAGCGCCCCCAGCGGGACGTGCTGTACTTCCTCCTGGAGCACGCGCCGCTGGAGCCGTGGGAGGTGGACATCCTCTCCATCCTGCGCGACGAGGCGTACTACTTCGCGCCGCAGGGCCAGACGAAGATCATGAACGAGGGGTGGGCCAGCTACTGGCACTCCACCATCATGACCCGCAGGGCGCTGCGCGATGATGAGATCATCGACTACGCGGACCACCACTCCGGCACCATGGGCGTGCGCCCCGGCGCCATCAACCCGTACAAGCTGGGCATCGAGCTGTGGCGGGACATCGAGGACCGGTGGAACAAGGGCAAGTTCGGCAAGGAATGGGACGAGTGCGACGACCTGCGCGCCCGCCAGTCCTGGGACAAGAAGCTGGGCGCGGGCCGTGAGAAGATTTTCGAGGTCCGCAAGCACTACAACGACATCACCTTCATCGACACGTTCCTCACCGCCGAGTTCGCCCTCCAGCAGAAGCTGTTCGTGTATGGCTTCAACGAGAAGCGCAACTCGTGGGAAATCCTGGACCGCGAGTTCCGCAAGGTGAAGAACAAGCTGCTCACGTCGCTCACCAACTTCGGGCAGCCCATCATCGAAGTGGTGGACGGCAACTACGAGAACCGCTCGGAGCTGCTGCTCGCGCACAAGCACGACGGACAGGATTTGAAGGGCGACTACGCGCGGGAGACGCTGCGCAACCTCCAGAGCCTGTGGCGCCGGCCGGTGAACATCGTCACGCGCTACGACGGCAAGGGCGCCCTGTTGCGCTTCGACGGGCAGCACCACTCGGAGAAGAAGGTGGAACTGTAGGTCTCCGGGGCACAGGGCAGGAGCAGCCGGGCGGGCAGGCGACGTGAAGCCAGGAGTTGGGCGGAGGTGCAACAGTCCTCTACACTCCTGTCCGCCCTCATGAAGACCGCCTCCCTCCTGTGCCTCGCCGCCCTCGGGGTGGCTTCGACGTCGGAAGCCGCCACCCAGTTCGAAATCAAGAACCGCCGCATCGAGCCGCGCCAGACGCTGGCGGGCGCGCTGCATGAAGCGGCGCTGCCCGACGCGCAGGTGGAAGCGGTCATCGCGGCGCTGGAAGGCGTGTTCGACTTCCGCCGCTCCCGCGTGGGCGACCAGTTCCGGCTGGTGATGCGCAACGGCGAGCTGGACTTCTTCGACTACCGCCAGAGCACCGTGGACGAGTGGCAGGTGCGCCGCGACGGGGAGAAGTACGTCGGCAGCAAGCGCTCCATCGAGGTGGAGAAGCAGGTGTCGCTCGTCTCCCTGGAGATCAGCACGTCCCTCTACGACGCGACGCTGGCGGCCGGCGAGGACCCGTCCATCGGGCTGGTGCTGTCGGACGTGTTCGCGTGGGACATCGACTTCTACCGGGACGTGCGCAAGGGCGACAAGGCGAAGGCCCTGGTGGAGAAGTTCGTCTCCAAGGGCCGCGTGCTGCGCTACGGCGAGGTGCTGGCGGCCACGTATGAAGGCGGGCTTGTCGGCAACAAGCGCGTGTTCCGCTACGTGCTGCCCAACGGCGAGGCGAACTTCTTCCAGGAGGACGGCGCCAGCGCCAAGAAGACCTTCCTCAAGAGCCCGCTGAAGTACGCGCACGTCACCAGCAGCTTCGGGTCGCGCTTCCACCCGGTGCTCCAGTACGTGAAGAACCACAACGGCGTGGACTACGGGACGCCCATTGGCACCCCGGTGTGGGCCGTGGCGGACGGCACCGTGGTGTCGGCGGGCAACGCGGGCGCCGCGGGCAACATGGTCGTCCTGCGCCACTCCAACGGCATGGAGACGCAGTACATGCACCTGTCGCGCTTCGGCGACGGCGTGCGCGCGGGCACCCGCATCCGGCAGAAGCAGGTGATTGCCTATTCGGGCAACACCGGCCGCTCCACCGGCCCGCACCTGCACTTCGGCCTGAAGCGCAACGGCACCTACGCCAACCCGCTCACCCAGAAGTTCCCCCGCGCGGATCCGCTGCCCAAGGAGCTGACCGGGGACTTCCTCGCCAAGGCGCATGACATGGCCCAGCAACTGGACGCGGTCTCCGTGGCCGCCGTCGCGGGCAAGGCCGCGCCTCCGCCGGGCGCCGCGAAGTAGCTGACGCGCGAGCTTCGCCTCCCCCGGGCCCCTCTCCTTCACCGGAGGGCGGGCCCGACGTGTTTCTCAGACCCACTCGATGAGGTACTCGGATTCGCCCAGGGACAGCTCGGTGCCGCGCACCTGGCCCTCGCGCTGGAGGGCGGTGAGGGCCCCGCCGAGGATGCCCTCGTGCACCTGCACCGGCAGCAGGTCGTCCCGGAAGAGCAGCCGCACGCGCTTGTCGCCCAGGGCCTGGTATTCGCGCTGCCCGTAGCTCACCGCGGTGGCGTACGACGTGGGCGCGTTGCTGTAGATGCGCTTGGGGTCGTTGCCCAGGGTGAGGCGCAGCAGCGTGTGGCCCACCGTGGACTCGAAGAAGGTCCCGCAGATGGCGCCGCCACACGCGCGCAGGGCCGCGTCGTGCGTGCCGAACTCCGGCTGGAGCGCCTCCGCCGCGAAGGACAGCAGGCGCAGGAAGTCCACCGCCGGGTAGGAGAAGAAGTCCACCGGGTTGCGCTGCATCAGCGGCGCGCGCAGGCGGTCCGCGGTGTCGCGTCCCAGGTGCGTGCGGATCAGATGCAGGACCGCCGTGAAGCTCAGCCCCCGCACCGTGTCCCCTGGACGGGTCAGGGCGATGCGCGGGTCCAGGTCACTCAGGGGAGAAGCCATTCATTCCCCGTTCTACCCCAATTTCCGGTTTGGACAGGATCCCTGGCGAGCGAGGCCCGCCTGCCCACCCTTTCCCGGGTTCGGCCCACGTCACGGCGGGTCGCGGGGCACCTTCCCTCACT
>NZ_RAWI01000432.1 GCF_003612125.1 Corallococcus praedator | reverse complement strand
AGATGTGTATAAGACACAGGGTCTGGGACGCGGGCTGCGCAGGAGGCACGGGAGGGACAGGAGACTTCGGTGACCTGGCGGCCGTGTCGGACGTCGCGACGGACTTGTTCGCGGCGTTCGGCGTCCCGGAGGACTTCGGGGCCGTGGCGGAGTCCGTGCCCGGCGTGGAGCCTTCGGGCAGGGTCCGGACGGTGCCCACCTTGAGGCCCGGCCCCGTGTTCGTGCCGGGCGCCGTAGAGGCAGACTCGGCGGGGGCCTTGGCGACGACCTGGAAGGGCATCAGGACCAGGGCTCCGAGGGCGAACAGCGCACCCTTGAGCCACCGGCGGGGATGGGTGGGGACGACATCGACATGTTCCAGCATGCGGAGCCTCCTGTGCAGCGCGTGAAGGTGGGCCGACGCCCCAAGCGCCGCTGCGCTGCCGGGGGGCCGGGTGATGCCAAAGGCGATGAGCAGCTCGCCGTAATCCGCGGGCTCCGCGCCGGTGAGACGCAGCGCCTCCGCGTCACACGCCTCTTCCCGAGCAAGCGCGTACTCACGGGCCGCCTGACGCGCGAGCGGGTGGAAGAAGAGCACCGTCTCCGCCAGCGCCGGCACCCAGCCCAGCCACAGGTCCCCGCGCCGCAGGTGCGCCACTTCATGCGCGAGCGCCATGCGCAGCGCGTCCTCGGGGAACTCACGCACCGCCTTCGAGGGCAGCACGATGGCCGGCGACACGAGCCCCGCGGCCAGCGGGCTCATCACCTCGTCCGACACGAGCAGCAGGGGCGGCCGGCGCAGGCCCGCTTCGCTCGCGAGGAACTCCGCCTCCTCCTCGAGCACCGGATGCTTCAGGGGCCGTGCCCGCTCCCGCATGCCCCGCACCTGACGCCACGCTCGCACGTGGCCCCGCACCTGCCAGGCCACGCCCGCGCCCCAGATGAAGAGCAGCGTCCACGCCACCGCGCTGGAGCCGGACAGCGCACGCAGCCACCGCGAGGAAGTGGCGACGAAGGACACGTACCGCGCCTCGGGTGAGGAGCCCTGGCCTGACGCCGCGGCTGACAGTCCACCGCGCGACGACACGAAGTCCCGAGCGTGAGCGATGCCGGGCGCTTGCGCTGCCGTTGCAACGCCTGGGATTGCGAGGCCCGGAGCCTGTGCGACGGAACCTTCCACATCCGACGGTGCAGGGCCCGAGACCACCAGGGCCCCCCCACGCGTGGGCATGGCGGTGCCGGATGTCTGGGATTGCGACCCGGTGCCGGTGACCACGGTCTCCGCGGGCAGCAGCGCCAGGGACACCGGATGCGGCCAGCCCACCGTCAGCACGAACTTGAGCGCCACCAGCCACCACAGCCCCGCGCGCAGGGACGCGGGCAGGCTCGGCACCGCCTTCGCGAGCACCCACACCCCCAGCGCGCAGAGCGCCCCCTGCCACGAGGCGCGCCACAGCGACTCCGACCAGGACGACCACCACGGCATCACGTGCAGCAGGTCCATGGAGCTCATCGGCTCACTCCTTCCGCTTCTGCCGCAGGCGGGCCACGACGTCCTGGAGCTGCTTCAGCTCCTCGTCGGAGACGTCCTCGGCCTCCGCCAGATAGGTGACGAACGGCGACAGCGACCCGGAGAGCGTGCGCTGCACGAAGTTCCCTACGACGTCGCGCAGCAGCTCTTGCGTGGCCACCGGCGAGGCGTACTGGAACACCCCGTCCACCTTGCTCCGGGTCAGGTACCCCTTGAGCCGCAGCCGCTCCATCACCGTCAGGATGGTGGAGCGCGCCAATCCCTGCGCCTCACCGAAGCGCTCCGCCACCTCCCCCACCGTCGCCGGCCCGTGCTCCGCCACGTACCGCAGCAGCGCGAGTTCCTGCTCTCCCACCGGCTTCTTCATCCGTCCCATCCTTCGTAGCGACAGCTGTAGTCAAGAAGCAAGGTACGACTGACTACAGTCGTAGTCAAGTGGGTGTTCGTGCGGAGGGCGTGTCCCCAACCGACAGAGGGAAACCCCTGACAGACGGCCTGGGCCTACCAGTCCATAGTCCGCCCCATTCCCCCCAAGCCCCGGGGTTCCAGGTCAGGGCTTGTTGCCGAAGGAGCAGTCAATGGCGCGCATCGGTGGACCCAAGCTGGGCAACAACTCTTTCAAGGTGGGCGACAGCAAGACGAAGGTGAACGGCCAGGTGAAATACGGCCCCACCGGCGGCCTGAACGACAAGCAGAAGCAGCATCTCAACGAGCACTACGGCAAGCATGGCGCCGGCGTGAAGAAGCAGAACGTCCTGGATCGCCTGACGCAGTACAACGCCTCGCACAGCACCTATACGGACGCCGCCCAGAAATCCGGGCGCCCGTTGACCCCGCAGGAGCAGGCCGCCCGACGCACGGGCCAGAACGCCCCCGACTCCAGCATCAACCACGTCATCGCCTCGGCCACGGGCCAGAACGTCTTCAACCACGAGACGCTGCGCTTCAAGCAGGGCGCGAAGGACACCCAGGCCTCGGTCGGTGAATTGAAGACGGCCACCGGTGCCGCCCAGACGGAAGCCCAGAAGAAGGTGCGCAAGGGATTGGCGGAGCAAGCCGCCTCCGTGGGCCGCGTGCAGGGCTACTCGCGCGCCACGCTGGCGGAACGCAAGGGCGAGCTGAAGGCAGACGTCGTTCAGCAGAAGCAGGATGCCGCCCTGAAGAACACGCTCACCGCCATGCAGGGCCCCGACCAGGCCACGCGCTTCCAGGCCTACAAGGACGTGTTGAAGGACACCTTCGATGCGCCGGGCAACCTGCGCGTGGGCGACATCACGCAGAACAAGAAGATCAGCACCGGCTTCGATGCGCCGCTCGACAAGAACGGCAAGCCCACCGAGCGCGCCGAGCGCCTCTACCAGGCGCACCAGAACTACGGCCCCGAGCGCCTGCTGAAGGACGACAGCGTGTTCACGAAGAACAGCAAGGGGGAGATCATGTCCAGCAGCCACCACGCGGACGTGCCCGACAAGAAGCGCAAGGCCGAGGACGATGGCGGGGGCCCGTCCAAACCCACGAAGCGGCGCTAGAGAACGTCCGCCCGTCCTCGCCTGCCTGGCCCCTCACCGTCCGCCGGCGAGCTTCATCCTCCTCTCCCAGCGCCCCACTACCGAGCGCCCGCCTCCCTGCCTGCCCAGGAGCGGGCCCGGTAGCAGAGGCCTGTGTGTGTCCTTGTCTCTGTCGGCCGGGCAACCAGATTTCCGGAAGACGAAACCCGACTCGCACTGGAGATTCCCAATGAAGCTTCCCCTGATGGCGGCCATCGCCGCCCTGTCGCTGTACGGTTGCGCCAGCCAGTCCGCGAACACGCGTGAAGCCTCGTCACCCGAAGCCGGTGCCATGGGCGGAGCGGGCAGCGCGGGCACCAGCTCCGACTCCTCCAACAGCGAGAGCCTCAACCCCGACACCGCGGAGTCGGACAAGTCCGCCGGTGAAGCGGGCAACGTGAGCGACCTGGAGAAGCGCGACCGCATGGACGCGCCCACCGTCTACGAGGGCGAGGCCACCGGCGGCAGCGGCGCGGCCGACGAGACCGTGAAGACCCAGGACGGCCAGAAGTGGGACGTGCAGCAGAACACCCCCACCGACCTGGGCGACCCGCAGGTGCCTGCGGGCTCCGTGAACCAGAACCGCGACCCCAGTGATGACGGCACCGGCGGCTCCGGCGATGAGAGCTCCGGCAAGAGCGAGATCAAGGACGCGTCCGGCGACGCCAACGCCGACACGGACGACCTGAGCACCGACTCCAAGGTGGAGACGGACGCCACGCCCGATTCCACCCACTAGTCCCCGGTGAAGAATCAAGCCAGGGCGGAGTCCTCCGCCCTGGTCGCGGCGGATACCCGGTAAAGCCCGCTCGCGGGCCTACCGGGTGTTCGTCTGTCCACCCCACGCCGCGCCAAGTTAGAGTGAGCACCAATGACTGGTGCTCCCTTCGTCGCCCTGCTCGCGCTGCTGCACTCCCAGTCCTCGTACATCGAGGAGGTCCCCAACGAAGAGCAGGAGTCGTCCGCTCCCGCCTCGTCGGGAGGCATCGGCTTCCGGGCGCTGCTGGAAGTGGGTCCGCTGAGCTTCCCGTCCGGAACGCCGGGCGGCGAGCAGGACCTGTTCGCGTACGCATACCCGTCGCTGGGCGTGGATGGCGGCGAGGACTTCGCCTTCATGCTGGGCGCCCCGCTGCGCTTCCGCCTCCTGGACAACCCGCCCGAGCAGAAGGACGAGGACTACGGCGCGTGGCTGCGGCGCCAGGACTGGGACGAGCGCAGCGACTACGGACAGGTGGTGCGCCTGCTGCGCATCGGGGATGAGTCCGGCCGCTTCGGCCTGCGCGTGCAACCCTTCCTCGAGGAGTCCCTGGGCCGCGGCTACCTGGTGAACCGCTACGACAACCAGCTGTCCCCGAACTACCACCCGGCGGGCGGCACGCTGTCGTTCGCGGCGGGGCCGGCGCGGGTGGAGCTGCTCGCCAGCGACGTGCTCGCCGCGCGCATCTTCTCCGGCGAGCTGTTGCTGGACCTGGGCCGCGTCGTCAGCGGCAGTGAGAACCACTTCGACCGCTACCTGCTGCGCGCCTCCGTGGCGCACGACTTCGGCGAGGCCGGCGGGGTGACGCCGGAGGCCACGGTCGCGTCGGTGGGCGGCGAAGTCGCCATGTACAAGGGCGAGCGGCTGCGCTCGTGGGTCCTGCTGGCCGGCGGCGCGCGCCTCAACTCCGGCGCGCAGGACGTGGGCGGCCTGCTGGGCGTCGCCTTCGAGGGCGACTTCAAGGGCACGCAGCTCAGCGTCACCTTGCAGGGGCGGCGCCAGGGCGGCGGCTTCCGCTTCGGCTTCTTCGGCGCGGGGTATGAGCTGGCGCGCTTCTCCGCCGTGGGCCTGTCCGAGGAGCCGCAGGCGGACCAGCGCGTGCCGAAGGACTTCTCCGGCTACATCGAGATGTCCGTGGCGCGCGGCGGTGGAACGGACTCGACGGAGGTCGTGGCCAGTGGCGCCGTGGAGTACTCGGCCTTTGGCCGCGCGGACGGAGACTTCTCGCTGAGCTTCAGCAGCCCGGGCGACAAGACGCGCGGAATCGTGCGCGCGGTGGTGGTGGGCCTGGGTGACCGGCCCCGCTACTCCTTCGCGGTGGAGGGCCGGCAGCGCGTGCTGCCCGCGCTGTACATCTGGGCCTCCGGCGCGACCGTGCACTTCCCGCAGCCGGATGACCAATTGGTGCGGGGCGTGAGCGCGGGCGCCGGCGTGGGCGTGGACTTCGCCCGACGCTGACGCGCGCGCATCCTCTGCCCGGGACTCAGGGTTCCGCCGCGCCGCCCTCTTCCTGCCCGGGTGCACAGGGCAGGATGGCGCGGTGCGGAGGCGCGGCGCACGACGGACCCACCAGCCAGCGCGACAGCAGCCGCACGCCGGAGGCGAACAGGCCGTCATCGCCCTTGTGCAGGGCCTCGAAGAGCGACTCGTCCAGCACCGACTCTTCCGGATCGATGAGGAAGTCCTCCGGCTCCAGCGGCTTGAAGAGCGGGTTCTGGTCGAACACCGTCTCCAGCGGGTGTGGACGCAGCCGCAGCAGCCCCTCCTGGGCCACCCGGTCCAGCGTCTCCACCATCTGCTTCGCCTCCACCAGCGGCCGCAGCGCGGACACGCCCGCGAGGCCCGCGTGCTCCGCCATCAGCGACACGCGGATGCGGCGGATGGCCTTGGACACCGCGTCGCCCGGCGCCTGCGCCTCCCAGCTCAGGTTCAGCTCGGAGTCCAGCCCCAGGCTGCGGTTGGTGGTGTTCGCGGAGCCCACCGTCAGGAAGGTGTCGTCCACCACCATCACCTTCGAGTGGATGTATGTGAAGACATCCGAGCCGTCGTCGTCCTTCGCCGCCGAGCCGTACACCGCGAAGCCGTGGCCCGTCTCGCTGGCCACCTCCCGCAGCGCGCGCAACAGGCGCACCTGGGCGACGCCCATGGCGATCTGCTCACGCAGCGCTTCCGGCTGACGGGGCAGCACCAGCATCACCTGGAGCCGGCCACGGCCCGCCGTGCGCATGCGCTTGACGAGCGCGTCGTAGATGGCGCGCGAGGAGAAGTACTGGTTCTCGATGTAGATGAAGCGTTCCGCCGCGGCGATGGCGTCCACGTACAGCGCGCGGATCTCCTGCACCTCCTCCTGCGGCGGAAGGATGGTCTTGCCGAAGGTGCGGCTGATGGCCACCGGGCCCGGAGGCGCCGGCATCGTCGCTTCAAAGGTCACGTCGTCGCGCGCCACCGGCTCCAGGTGGATTTCGCCGCCGCCCGAGTGCGCCCAGCGCGCCTCGAACAGCTCCGCGAGCGGCTTCACCGCGGGGCCCGTCAGCACCGTCTGCACGTCGTGGTAGGGACCGTGCGGGTCGCGGCCGGAATCACAGCGCAGCTTCGAGCGCGCGGGATGGTCCCGGTCGTCCCAGCGACAGTCACAGACGTCCATGCCGCCGGTGAACGCCTGCACGCCGTCCACGACGACGAGCTTCTGGTGGTGCGCGGCGTAGAGAGGACTGGAGGAATCGAAGCGGAATCGCAGCCGCTCGTTCGTGGTCCAGTTGAACAGCAGGTGCTGCATCCACTCGCGTTCCATCGCGAGCAGCATGCTGAAATCCCAGGCGAGGATGTAGACGTGCAGCTCCGGGTTGTCCCGGCACATCTTGTCCAGCAGCGGCAGCAGTCGGACTTCGCCACCTTCCGCTTCCGCCAGGTCGTCGCCGCGCAGCAACGTCACATCGCTGTCGAACTGCCAGCCCATGATGACGATGGAGCGACGCGCCTTGCGGATGGCCCGGTACAGCTCTCGGTAGTAATCCCGGGCGTCCACCAGCACGCCCGCGTCATGCGTTTCCGAACGCGTCCAGTAGTTGCGTCCAGGGTTGAGGATGTTGGTCACGGCAGTCACCTGGCCTTGGAATTCGCGTCCCGGAAATGGAACCCACCTGTCCGCGCCCGGCCGGCGGAACAATCACCCCACGAAAACAATGTGCTTCCCGGTCGCCACGGTCATGTCCGGCGAGGAGACGACCTTGGCCACCTTCCGCGCCTCGCCCCCCACGGTGTCGAAGGCAGCGGCGATCAGGTCGCCCAGCGTCACCTGCACGCGCCTGGCCTGCTTGCCGGCGTTGGACACGGCCTTCACGGTCGTCGCCTTCATCTGACGGGCCTTGCGCTGAATCGTCTGTCCACGCTTCTGGGTCTTGGTCGCCATGGTCTTCGCTCTCCGAGATGAAGTGATGCGTTCGTGTTGTGCCGCGCTGCCCGTACCGCCCCGTGCTGCCCGTCCTGCCTTGCTGCCC
>NZ_RAWI01000431.1 GCF_003612125.1 Corallococcus praedator | reverse complement strand
GTCGGACTCCGGGCCGAGGGGAAGGCTTGCGTAGACGGGCACCTTGAGCGCGGCCTCCAGGGCGGTGGGGTTGGACACGCCCTGTCGGAGCGCCTGGCGCGTGAAGGCGGACGCGACGCCGAGCACCAGCCCCAGCACGAGGCTGACCGCGAACACGTCCGGCTTCGTGGGGCGCACCGGGGTGCGCGTCACCACGGGCGCGTCGATGATGCGCGCGTTGGTGATGGTGCTCGACTTGAGCACCCGGTACTCCTGGGCCTTGTTGTGGAGCTGGAGGAACAGCTCGTTGGCGACCTTCACGTCGCGCGTGAGCTGGGCGGACACCAGCTCCGCGTTCGGCATGCCCTTGAGCTGGGTGTCGAGCATGGCCCGCTCCGCCCGCAGGCGCGCCAGCTTGTTCTGGGTGGCCACGAACAGGGGGTGGTGCTCGGTGAAGCGCTGCCGCAGCTCCGAGCGCTCGAGGGACAGCTGGGAGAGGGCCTTCTCCAGGTCCGCGCTCCGGGCCACGATGGCCTGGGCCTCCAGCCCCAGGTCCACGCCGCCCTTGCCCATGCGGTAGTCGCGCAGGGCCGTCTCCGCGCGCTCCAGGCCCTGGCGCAGGCCGGGCAGCTGGCTGTCGAGGAACGTCAGTGTCCGGCCGGCCTCCTCGCTGCGGCGCTCGACGTTGGTGAGGACATACGCCTCCGTGAGGGCCTGGAGCGTCGCGGAGGCCAGCGCCGCGTCCGGCCCCTCCAGGGCCAGGGTGAGGACGCCGGTGCCGGGGCCCTTCTCGCCCACGCGCAGCGCGCGCTGGAGCTCCTCCACCACCGCGAGCCGCGAGCGCCGCATCAGCTGGAACCGCGTCCCCGGCCGGGCGTGCAGCCCGGTGACGAGCAGCTCCACCTCGGGCGCGGAGTCCGGGGGCGTGGTGGCGGCGGTGCCCGCCTCGCCGTGGAGCAGCACGGCGCCATCGGGGCCCCGCAGCGCGTACCCGCCGGCCGCCTCCGCGACGAGCGTGAGCGGAACATCCTCCAGCTCCGGCGGCACGTTCAGCCGCTCCACCTGGAGGCGCTCCCCACCCCAGGCGTAGGTGTCCGGGCCCCACCAGGGGACGGGCGCCAGGTCCGGTCCCTCATGGGCGCGGGCGAGCGCGGCGCCCAGCACGGGGAAGTAGCGGGGTTCGGCGGACACGCCCAGCCGCAGGGTATCCGCCACCCGGCCCAGCAGGACCCGCGAGTTGAGGACCTCTATCTCCGTGGCCGCGACGCTGGGCGCATCCGAGAGCAGCTCATCCAGCTGGCCCAGGCTGCTGCCCTCCTGTTCGATCCGGAGCACGGCGTTCGCGCGATACACCGGCGTCGCCGTGAGCAGATACAGCCCGCCCACCACGAGGGTCAGCGCGACGGTCGCGGCAATGGAGTTGCGACGCTCCAGCAGGATGGCCAGGTAGCCACCCAATCCCAGCTCGTCTTCGTTGTCGGGGGTGTGCGTCATGGGTTTTCGATGATGATGGTTCTGTCTCCGATATCCACTGCCTGCCAGAGCAGCTGAACTGTTGGCTGGATCTGCTGGATGATGCGGTTCCACTGCGTCAAGTCGTGCGCGGAGACGAAGACGACGTCGTGCGGTTGTAATTGGAACTGCGCCGCGAGCAGCAGCGCGTCCGGTGAGCTTGCGTCAAGCTTGTAGATGGAGGGCCGGTTGAAGTTGCCCCGGATGACGTAGATGCGCCCCGGATTGGAGGTCAGCGGATCAAAGCCCTCGCTGTCGCCAATCGCTTCCGCCAGTGTCATCCGCCCCTTCACCATCAGGCGCGAGGAGGGTTTGCGGACCTCGCCCAGCACGAAGACCTTGTTGCGGTTGCGGTCCGCGACGTTGATGATGTCGCCGTCCGTGAGCAGCCAGTTCTGGCTCACGTCCCCCTGTTCGTAGAGGGCCTGCAGGTCCAGGTTGAAGGTGGTGCCCGCCCGGCTGAGCGTGACGGTGCGCAGGTCCGCCTCCGGCCCGAAGCCCCGCGCCTGGCTGATGGCGTCCTGCACGCGCAAGGGCACGTCGGTGATGGGAAGGCTGCCGGGCGCCACCACCTCTCCCGTCACCTGGACCTTCTGCCCCCGGAAACCCGCCACGCGCACGTCCAGCTGGGGCCGTTCGATGACGCTGGCCAGCTTCTGCGTGAGCAGCTCGCGGATGGCCCGCAGCGTCTTGCCCGCGACCGGGATGACGCCCACATGGGGGTAGAACATCGTCCCGTCCGCCGCCACCGGATGGCCCGTGGCTTCGGCGGAGCGGAACTCGCCCGCGGGGATGGTGAGCTCCGGGTGGTCCCAGACGATGACGCTCAGCACGTCATGGGCGCTGACCTTGTAGTCATAGTCCACGGCCACCTGCGCCAGTGGATCCACCAGGGGCGTGGGCCGCGCCTGCCGGCGGGACTCCAGCTGCCGGCCCAACAGGGACGCGTCGATGGTGACGATCTCGAAGGCATCGCTGGCCCCCGCGTCTGCCTTTCCGGCGTACCGCTCCCGGAAGGCATCCTCGTCCATGTGCATCCCCGGGCCCCAGGCGCATGCATTTGCGCACAAGGCCAGGCCGATAAGAAGGATTTGCCTCATTGGCCGGAATTCTTCGGGTCTGCCGCCGCATGCGTAAACCCATCCACCGGTCCGTGTGTCCGGAAGACGTTACGGCCCTGGCATGAGTCGACAGATGCCCTGCCCTGGGGGGCGGGGGCGGGCCGGTCCGCTGGAATCACGACATCAGCGGTGTACTCGAGGGGGCGTGACGAAAGCAGGGCGGGAGCCCATACCCTTGCGCTGTCTTGAGGGCTTGAGCGGCCGGCTCGCGCTTCCGAGGAAACGACATACGACCCATGCCCCAGTGAAGAGCCATTCTTGTGCTCGCTGTCCTGGGGCCACGGCGCCACGGACCACTTCACCACATATCGCGCGCCCCGGTCCTGACGGCGGAGCGCGGGCTTTCATGAAAGGACTGCCATGGTGCTCTCGATTCCACAGCTCCGCGACGCCCAGGACGCTTACTTCTCATGTCTCACGGAGCGGGAACTGGCTGAACGGCGGCGCGAAGAAGGTGTTCGCGTCATTTCCCACCGCGGCCACTACTGGGTGCAGCCGGGCGCGCCCGGCTTCTTCCAGCCGGTGCACCTGCTGGCCCGGCTGACGCCCGAGGAGGCCACGTCGCCCACGCCGCTCTCCTGGGGCTTCCGGGCGGCCCTGACGCCGGAGACCGCGAACTCCGCCACCGGCACGGTGCCGGTGGTGCGCATCAAGGACCTGGACAACTACGACGCCAATCACCTGTCCTCGAACCGGCGCAACAAGCTGCGCAAGGCTCAGAAGACGGTGCGCATCGTCCAGCTCACCGGGCCCTCCGTCCTGCTGGAGCAGGGCTATGAGGTCGTCCGGGATGCCCTGACGCGCACCCAGCACAAGAAGATCCCCACGCCGGAGGCCTACCTCAAGGACGTGAGGAAGTACTTCATCTCCGACCACTGGTGCGTGCTCGCCGGATTGATTGACGGCAAGCTGGGCGGCTACCTGGATGGCTACGTGGTGGACGGCGTCGCGTATGGCTTCAGCGCCTACTACGCCACCTGGGCGCTGCCGACGAACATCTCCACCGGGCTGAGCTACGAATTCGCGCAGGTCTGCCGGCGGCTCAAGTCCGTCCACACGCTGGTGGGCGGCCTCCATGCCCCCGAGGCCTCCCAACTGGGACAGTTCAAGGACGACCTGGGCTTCGTCGTGGACAACATCCCCATCCAGTGGGGGATGAACCCGCTGGCCCAGGCCTTCATCCGCTGGCGCCGTCCCCACGCCTACTACCGGCTGACGGGCCGGGAGTAGGCGCGCGGAAGAAAGGCCTACGGCGAGAGGACGACCTTGATGCAGCCGTCCTCCTTGTCGCGGAACTTCTTGTAGAGCGCGGGCGCCTCGGAGAGCTTCGCGCGGTGGGTGATGAGCCGGGTCGGGTCGATGGCGCCCGCCTGGATCTTCTCCAGCAGGGGCCGCGTGTAGCGGTGCGTGTGCGTCTGCCCGGACTTCATGGTCAGGCCCTTGTTGACGAAGGTCCCCATGGGGACCTTGTCCAGGAAGCCCACGTAGACGCCGGGGACGGACACCGTGCCGCCCTTGCGGCAGCAGTGGATGGCCTGGCGCAGCGCGTGCGGCCGGTCCGTGGCGAGCTTCACCGCGGCCTTCGCCTTGTCGAGCACCGCATCGAAGCTGCCGGTGCCATGGGCCTCGGCGCCCACCGCGTCGATGCAGCGGTCCGGCCCCCGGCCCTTCGTCAGCTCGTTGAGCGTGTCGAAGACGTCCTGCTTCAGGAAGTCGATGGTCTCCGCCTTGCCCCAGGATTTCGCGAGCGCGAGCCGCTCCGGCACGTGGTCGATGGCGATGACCCGGCCCGCGCCGAACATCCAGGCGCTCTGGATGGCGAACTGGCCCACGGGGCCGCAGCCCCACACCGCCACGGTGTCGCCCTTCTCCATCTCACAGTGCTCCGCCGCCATGTAGCCGGTGGGGAAGATGTCCGTGAGGAAGAGCACCTGCTCCTCGGTGAGGCCGTCCGGAATCTTGAGCGGGCCCACGTCCGCGTACGGCACGCGCACGTACTCGGCCTGGCCTCCGGAGTAGCCGCCCAGCATGTGCGAATAGCCGAAGAGGCCGGAGGGCGAATAGCCCATCACCTTCGCGGCGACCTCCGCGTTGCGGTTGGAGCGGTCGCACAGGGAGAACAGCGTCTTCTTGCAGAAGAAGCACTCGCCGCACGCGAGGTTGAACGGGACGATGACCCGGTCGCCCTTCTTGAGCTTCGTGACGCCGGCGCCGGTCTCCACCACCTCGCCCATGAACTCGTGGCCGAGCACGTCCCCGCTCTTCATGGTCGGCATGTAGCCGTCCAGCAGGTGCAGGTCCGAACCGCAGATGGCGGTGCGGGTCACCTTGATGATGGCGTCGCCGGGGGCTTCGATCTTCGGATCGGGGACCGTCTCGTAGCGGACGTCACCGTGACCATGCCAACAGATGGCTTTCATGGGGCGGTTTGCTCCTTGGAAGGAAGAGGCTTTCCAGGAAGCTGGGCCCTCCCCTCCTCGCGAGCAGCATCTGCTCCGGACCGCCGCCTACCTGTCTGCTTCCCAGGCTGGATGGCGCGCTCAGGGGTCGTTCGGTCTCAGGCCGAAGGCCGTCACCCGGTCGTCGGGGGTGAGCGCCACGAAGTAGCGGAAGGTCCGCGGCCCGAACGTCACGAGGTACGTGTAGAGGCGGTCGTCGCCCCGGGTGAGCCGCTGCGCCAGGACCAGGGACCCCGCCGGCCCCAGCGCCTCCAGGGCCTGCTGGTGGTGCTTCGCGAGTTCCTCGAAGGACTTCGGCGGCAGGGACGCGAAGTCGCCGGGGGAGAGCGTCCCGCTCCGGGCCTGCTCCAGCAGGAGCCTGAGCCGCGCGGTGACCTGGGGCTCGCGGTCCTTGATGGGGGCGAGGGGTGGGATGGCGAGCGAGGGATGGATGAGCGTGGCGATGCCGTCCACCAGTCTCCCGGTCCCCGCGAAGTCCGAGTTGGCCAGCACGACGATGGAGAGCGAGTCCCCGAGGTAGCGCGCGAAGGTGCTCCGGAAGCCCTGCCACGCGCCCCCGTGCAGGTGGATGGGCTTGCCCCCGCGCTCCTCGAGCTGCCACCCGAAGCCATAGGGGTAGGTGGCCCCACTGGTGAGCTTCACGGGAGAGAGGATCTCCTTCCAGCTCTCCGGGGTGAGGAGGGCCTGCCGCTGCACGGCGGCATCCCAGGCCAGCATGTCCTTCACGGAGACATAGAGCGAGCCGTCCCCGGTGGTGTTGAGCGAAGGGGAGACCCACTCCTGGTTCTTCACCACGCCCTCGACCTGGCGGTAGCCGGCCGCGCGGTTCGGGATGACGTCCGCCTCGCTGATGCCGCGCGCGGTCTTCATTCCGGCGGGCTTGAAGACGTGCTCCGCGAGGACGTTCCCATAGAAGGTGCCCGCGACGCGGTTCACGAGGATGCCCAGCAGGACATAGCCGGTGTTGCTGTAGTTCCAGCGGGAGCCGGCGGGAAACTCGAGGGGCAGGGCGTACGCGAAGCGCGCGAGCTCCTCGTCCGTGTAGTCCTTGCGTGCGTCGAGCAGTCCCTCCAGGTCGGCGATGCCGGAGGTATGCGTCAGCAGGTGGCGCACCGTGATGGCGCTCCAGGCCGCGGGCGCGTCGGGGAAGAACTTCGTCACCTTGTCGGACAGCGACAGCCTTCCGGCCTCCACCTGGAGCATCACGGCCATCGTGGTGAACTGCTTGCCCACGGAGCCGGACTGGAAGAGCGTGTCGGCGGTGACCGGGACGCGGTGTTCCAGGTTGGCGAAGCCATAGCCCTTCGCCAGCAGGACCTTGCCATGGCTCACCACGCCCACGGCGATGCCGGGCACCTTCTGCCGGGCCATTTCGGCCTGCACGTAGGCGTCAATCCTTGCCCGGAGCGCGGGCTGCGCGGCGGCGGAAGGTCCGACGAACAGGCTGCACAGCAAGACCGCGACCAAGGCGAGCGGCTGCGAAGGAGTGCGCACGGGGACTCCGGATGCATGGGGTGTCATCGCGCATCAGGATAGCCGTGAGTCGGGGGATGCTTCAGGCCCTGCGCCTCGATTCACGGAGGCGTTTCGCCGGCCGTGGCCTTGTCGCCCAGGCGCTGCTTGAGGGCATCCCAGCCCTTGCTGCCCGCCTCCCGCGCGCGGTCCAGTGTCTCGCCCGCGCCCTGGGCCACCTGCTCCGGGGACAGCGTCGCGGTGCCCTGGCGCACCCGCTGCATCCAGGCGATGGGCGCGTAGAGCTGCTTCGCCTGTTCGGGGCCGAGCGCGACGGTGAGCACGTGCTCCAGGCCGCCAGCGCGCGCGAGCAGGGCCCGTCCCAGGAGGAGGCCCGCGCGGGCCTGCTGGAACACGGGCAGGCTGTCGCCGTGCTTGCGCAGGGCCTCCGCGCTGTCGTGCACGTCGCGCCGCTCCGTCTCCTCCAGGAAGGGACTGGCGGCGAGCTTGTCGAGCGAGGCCGCAGCCTCCGCGTAGCGTTCGCGCCGTGCGTGGATGAAGGCCCAGCCCCACCACGTGAGCTCGTTCTCCACGCCCAGCGTCTGGAGCGAGCGCAGCCCCTGTTCGATGTCGTCCTCGGCGGCGCGCTCGCGCTTGAGGGCCATGCGGTTCCACGCGCGCAGGAAGTGCCCGGCCGCGAGCACCAGCTCGCGCGACTGCGCGGGCGTGCTCCCCTGGATGGAACCGAAGTCCTCGGCGGGGAGGCGCTCGGCCTCGGAGAGGAAGGCGTTCAGCTCCTCCTCGGCGGCGTAGTGGTAGCCCGCCTGACAGAAGGCGAGCCCCCGGTTGGCCTGCACCGCCGCGCGCAGGGGAGGGGACCAGGTGGGGG
>NZ_RAWI01000430.1 GCF_003612125.1 Corallococcus praedator | reverse complement strand
GGACGGGGTGGGGCGGTGACGGCGGGCGATACGAAGCGGTGGTCCAATTTCATCTTCGCGGGGCTCTTCGCCGTCGCGTTGATCCTGTTCTCACGCATCCTGCTGCCGTTCATGATGCCGGTGCTGCTGGGTGGCTTCCTGGTGGTGCTGTTCATGCCCGTCCAGGACTCCTTGAGCCAACGGCTCCGGGGCCGCAAGTCGCTGACGGCCGGACTGTCCACCCTCGCGGTGTTCCTGCTCATCCTGGCCCCGCTGGCGCTCGTGGGCTGGATGGTGGCCCGTGAAGTCCTCCAGTTCGTCGGTCAGGCGCAGGACCTGTTGGATCAGGTGGACCTGCGCCACCACCTGCTCGCGTCGCTGCCCCGGGGGCTGAGCCGCTATGTGCGCTTCGACCCGGAGAGCTCTGAAACCGAACGCCTGTTGATGACGGTGGTGTCGGGCAGCGCGGGGCTGCTCGCGGACGTGGTGGGCGCCGGCACGGAGCTCCTCGTCAACATGTTCCTGATGACGGTGGCCATGTACTACTTCTTCCTGGACGGTCGTCGTCTGGTGAACGAGGTGGCGAAGCTGCTGCCGCTGGAGCGTCGTTACTTCGACGCCTTCTCCCACGAGTTCACCGACGTCGCGTACGCCATCATCTACGGCAACACCATCACCGCGCTGGTGCAGGGCGCGGTGGGCTTCCTGGGCCTGCTCATCGCCGGGGTGCCGCACGCTGGGGTGTGGGGCGCGGCGATGGTGCTGGTGGCGCTGGTGCCGGTGGGCGGCACGGCGCTCGTCTGGGGCCCCATTGGCGTCATCCTCATCGCGGCGAACCGGGTGAGCGAGGGCGTGTTCCTGCTCGCCTGGGGCACCTTCCTGGTGGGCAGCATCGACAACGTCATCCGGCCCCGGCTGTGCGGCTCGCGCATGGCGCTGCACCCGCTGCTCGTCTTCCTGTCGATGTTCGGCGGGCTGGCGGTGTTTGGGATGATGGGGCTGCTGGTGGGACCGCTCATCGCGTCCATCTTCATGGCCATGGTGCGCATCTACCGGCGTGACTTCCTGGGTCGGGTGCCGGAGGTGCAGCCGACCCCGGTGGCGCAGGAGGATTCCTCGCCTTCCCTTTCCTTGGAGCCTTCCCAGGTGCCCGCGTCCGCGAGCGTGGGTCACGCGATGAACGCTTGAGGGCCGAGTCTGGACTTCGCCCCCGGGCTGGGTGAACCTGACCGGGCATGACGACCACCGGAAGCGCGAGGGTCCCTTCGGGGCTGCTGTGGACCCTGGCCCTCGTCGGAGCCCTGGCGGCTCCGTCCGCGGCGGCCTCGGGACCGTTGGCCTCCATTCCCTTCCGACAGGGGCCTCCTGAGACGCTGTCACTCCGGCTGAACACCGGAAATGGCAAGGCTACGGAGCTGGAGCTGGGGGCACCCACCTGGCTGCGGCTGAACCTGGCGCTGACGGCGACGTGGCGGCGCTACTGCTCGCGGCCGGGCGTGGAGGGCTGCGGCGCGTTCGAGCGGCTTCCGGAGGACGAGCAGGTCGGGGACACGTCCGACTTCTCCTCGTCGCAGCCGTACCTGGGGCTGGCGCTGGAGCTGGAGATCCTCCCCCTGGCGCAGGGTGATTCGTCGGTGCTGCGCGGGCTGGGCCTGCAACTGGGCGCGCAGCGGGGCTTCTCCACGTCGGACGTGACGCTCACCGGAGACGGGGGCCAGACGCCGGTGCGCGAGGTGACGGCCACCGACACCGCCTTCACGGCGCAGGCGCTGTACCGCTTCTACTTCCGCTTCGGCACCACGCGGCCCCAGCAGGGCTACGTGGGCGCGCGCGCGGGGCTGCAGACGCGGGCCTTCGACGTGGAGGAGGCCACGGACAACCCGCTGTCCGGAACGCACCGCGTGTTCCCGTCGGTGGCGTTGGACCTGTCGGTGCCGCTGTTCAGCTCGGTGCGCCTGGACGCGTCGGGCGGGTTGCTGCTGTCGCCGAAGCCGGGGCGCTCGCCCGAGGCGGACGGTGGGCGGCGGGCGCTGGAGATCAGCGACTTTGGCACGTCGGTGTCCAGCTTTGGCTGGAGCGCGGAGCTGGGCGTGTCGGGGGAGATCTGGGGCCCGTTTGGTTACGACGTCGCGTTCCGCCTGGCGCACTTCCGCGATCAGTTCTCCGGAGCGGGGACGCTCACGGGGTGGGCGGATGGCGGAGTCGCCGAGGAGACGTACTCCAGCCTGCACGCCGGCCTGACCGCTTCCTACTGACGTCCAGGCTGTCAGGCGTGAAACACCTCCCCGATGGGCAGGTGTCTCGCGCCGAAGGGATGCCTACCCCTTGCCCCCCACGGTCCGCTTCGGGCCGTACCCAAGGGGGGCTTGTCCCGGTGCGAGCAACGCGATGGCTGAAGCGCGGTCTTCTGGGCATGGCCTGCCTGGGAATGGTGGCGTGCGGGGGGGACTCCGTGCCGCCTCCGGACACCGGCCCGGATGATCCGTCCGGGTCCGGAGCCGACGCGGGCAGCCAGTCCGGGACCGACGCGGGCACGCAGCCTGGAGCGGACGCGGGGACGTCCGACGCGGGAACGTCCGACGCGGGCACGTCCTCTTCTGATGCGGGGACGGGAGTTCCGGACGCGGGGCCGACGGCGCAGGTGTGCGCGCCCACGGCGGGCGAGACGCGCTGGGTGCTGGAGGGGGAGGCCTTCACGGCGCGGGTGCGGTGCGCGACGGACAAGGCGGAGCCCACGCTGCGCTTCGGGGTGAGGAACCTGCCCCCGGGCGCGACCTTCGACGAAGCCACCGCGACGCTGCGCTGGACGCCGGCGATGAATCAGGGCGCGGTGTGGATGCTCACGCTGGAGGAGCGCACCACCGGCGAGACGGGCACGCTGAAGGTGGGCGTGGCCAACAACGACGCGGCGCCGGGCAAGGTCGACATCGTCGATCCAGCCGCCTACACGGAGGAGTACGGCCTGCCCGTGGTGCACCTGTTCTTCGACCCCAACGTGGGGCTCACCTCCGGGGCATACCGGCCCGCGGAGGTGGTGTACCGGGGCCACCGCTTCACGATGGAGGCGAAGTACCGCGGCGCCACCTCCGGCGTTTTCCCCAAGCGCAGCCTGACGTTCAAGTTCGACGAGGACGACCTGTTCTCGGAGCCTGTCTTCGGCGACGGCTTCAAGGACCGCAAGCGGGTGGTGCTCATCTCCCCGTTCAACGACAACTCCTACCTGCGCTCGCGGCTGGCGTTCGACCTGTGGAGCAAGCTGTCCCCGGAGGCCGTGCGCATCCGCACCTTCAGCGTGGTGGTGTACGCGAACAACAAGTACCGGGGGCTCTACACGGCGGCGGATCACCCGGACAAGCGCCTGATGGAGGGCAACGGCATCGACAAGGACGCCGACCTGTTCAAGGCCGTGGACGCCAACGCCAACTTCTCCCGCAACCGGCGCGACGGCGTGCCGAAGGCAAACCTCCACGAGGGCTTCGAGAAGGATGAGGGCACGCCCGAGGAGGGCCAGGCCCACGCGTTCGACACGATGGATGCCTTTGTCGCCTGGGTCGCGGACTCCAGCGCGGACGCCTTCCGTCAGGACTTCGGCGCGAAGCTGAAGGCGCGCGACTACGAGGACTGGTGGATCTTCAATACGCTCATCCTGGGCAATGACTCCCAGGCGAAGAATGCCTACCACGCGTACGATCCGAAGGCGGGCGGCCCGTGGCGCTTCATCCCGTGGGATCTGGATGCGAGCTTCGGCCAGAACTACGACACCACGCGCACCAGCGCCACCACCCGGCCCACCTACGCGAGCGAGAACTTCCTCTTCAAGCGGATGCTCGCGGAGCCCGCCATCGCCACCCCGATGCGGGAGCGCTACCGGCAGGCGCTGAAGAACGAACTGAGCGAGGCCGCGGTGCAGTCGCTCATCGACGGGTACGAGCGCGAGCTGGGCGTCAACGCACAGCGCGATGAGGCACGCTGGGCCGCCGAGTACCGGGACTTCGCGAAGCCGGACACCGTCGGGTACGCCAACTTCCCGGACTGGCACCTGCGCCAGGACTTCAAGACCCACGCCGAGGAGGTGGAGTACGTGCGGCAGTGGGTGCACACGCGTTGGACGGCGTTCCAGACCCAGGTGCCCTGAGGCTCAGCGGGGCTCGGCCCTCTTGAAGCGCAGCTTCTTGAGGGCCTCGAACTTCGCCCGGTCCCTGGGCGGGGTCGTCGCCACCAGTCCGTCGAGCATGCGCTTCGAGCTTTGGTAGATCTCCTCGACGGCGACGTCGAAGGCGTCGGCGTTCTGCTTCGATGGCTTGCGCGTGCCGGCGATCTTCCGGACGAACTGGAGCGCCGCCGCGCGGATGTCGTCGTCGGTGGCGGGGGGCGCGAAGTTGAAGAGGGGCTTGATGTTCCGGCACATGGGGCAAGTCTAGGCGACCGGGAGCGCGTCCGCCGCGTCCTCGCCTGACGCGACCGCTTGCTGGCATGACGCGGAGCCGGGGGGCCGCCTCCAGGTCCGCGTATCAGCCTCCAGCGAACGTCTCCGGGCGAACACCCTGGCATCCGACTTGCGTAGGGGCTCCACCGCCCCCCTCGCTTCGGAAAGAGCCCATGGTCTCCTCGACGCCCTTCAACCAAGGCATCCTCATCTGTCCCACGACGCATATCGACTGGGACTGGGTCTTCACGTTCGACCAGTACTACGCCTCCAACAACCAGGCGCTGGGCTCCAACAACGGACGCGACACGGTCCAGAACATCTTCAACGCCGCGGGCGCGCTCTTCGCGAAGAGGAACGGCTTCACGTTCTCCGTGACGGAGGTGGGGTTCCTGCAGCGCTATGCGCGGGACAACCCGGCGGGCATCGCGGCCTTCGCCGCGGCGGGAGAGGACTTCTGCCTGATGGGCGGAGGCGTCACCTCCCCGGACAACCTCGTCAGCAACGGGGAGCTCTTCATCCGCAACTATCTGGTGGGGCGCACCTGGGCGAAACAGGTCGGGCTCGCGGGCAACCTGTACGACTCGGCGTGGCTGCCGGATGACTTCGGACATGATCCGCAGCTTCCGGTGGTGCTCAACGCCATGGGCCTCACCACGGCCGGACTCTCCCGGGTGCCCGGCTCCCCGCAGGGGTCGCCTGGCGCCGCGCCCATCAATCCGGTGGGCCCCTCCATCGCGGCGCAGTTGAACGCCAACGGGCTTGTCTTCCAATGGCAGGCAGGGGATGGCTCCAGCATCACCGCGCTCTACATGCCCGACACCTACGGCACGGTGGGCTATCTGAGCGCTGGAAACATCTCCAGCAATGCGCAGACGGTGAATCAGTTCGTGCATCAATACAAGACGGGTTGGCCGAATGGCCTCCGCTTCATTCCCGTGGGGATTGACTTCGCCACGCCCTCCGTCACGAACGGGTCGGGACAGCAGTGGAGCTGGCTGGATGTGACGGACAGCTACAACAAACTGTATGGCTCCGAAAACGGTGTCAGGGGGACCACGGGGACGTGGAAGACCTACATGGATGCCGTGCTGATGGGGCCTGGCACGCTGCCGGTGAATGCCCCGCTCAACGCGCAGAACTACTGGACGGGATACTTCGCCAGCCGTCCCGAGCTGAAGACGAACCAGTACGCGGCGGCGCGCGCGCTGATGTCCGCGGAGGTCATCAGCGCGATCCTTCGCACGAGCAGCAGCTACGCGGCGTCTTCCCTGGATGCGCTCGACTCCACGATCTGGAACGGCTGGGAGGTGATTGCCCCCAGCACCCATCACGACTTCGTGACGGGGACCTCTCCGGACAATGTGTATCAAGGCGAGCAGCTTCCGCTCAGCCGGCAGGGCGTCTCGGTGGCGACGGACGTCCTGAGCCAGGGAATGGACAAGCTCGCGCAGGGGATCTCCGCGAAGCCGCAAGCCGATGAAATCCCCGTCGTCGTCTGCAATACGCTGGGCTTCGACCGGGCCCTGGGGCTGCTGGCGGAGGTGTCCCATCCTCCGGAGGACGACCGCTTCCGTCGGGTGCAGAGCGTGAGGGGGCGCAAGGGGCTGTTGCCCATCCAGCGGGCCGCGAACGGGAGCATCCTGTTCACGGCGGATCCACCCAGCGCGGGCTACGAGACGGTCTACCTCTCCACTCAGGCTCCTCCGGGCCCGATCGCGACAGCGACGTCGCCTGTCGGCGATACGGTGACGCTCTCCAACGATCTGATCAGCGCGACCCTGTCCAAGGCGGCCGGGTGGGGGATCAGCCAGCTCTCGTTCGGGGTGGACGGAAAGACACACACCCTGTTTGCTTCCGGAGGGGTGGGCAATCAGCTCCGGTTCTACAACGACTCCGGCAACATCTATCAATTCGGCAACGAGCCGTATGCCTCCTCCTCGCCCCCCGTCTATGGGACCTTCAGCCAGAGCATGTCCGCGACGTTCGTGGGGGGAGACGCCCGGTGGCTGGAGCAGGGGCCGCTGCGGTATCGCTTGCAGGCGGTGGTGACGGAGCAGCGCAGCGGTCACACGTTCACGCTGGAGTACTCGCTGGTGGCGGGAGAGCGCTTCCTGCGGATGAAGCTGACGGGCGCCTCGCCCTCGGGGATGTCGGTCGTGGTGGCGTTCCCCTTGGTGGGCGACAGCGGGACGGTGCCCACGACGCTCAGCTATGGAACGCCCCATCTCCAGCAGGATGTCCTGCCCGTGCCGAACTGGCCCGGCCCGACCTTCGTCGCCACGCATGACTATGTGATTCCCTGCGTCCAACAGGGCAGCTTGCCGGTTGGCGGCATCTACCACCGCGGCATCCCGGCCTGGACGCTGGACAGCGAGGGTGTCCTGCTCGGCGTCGTGCTGCGCAATACGCCCGGCGGTGGACGGGGCGCCTCCGGCAGCGATTCCGGTACCCACCACCAGGAGTACCTGCTGGCGCCGCCGGTGTACGTCGGGGGCACGCCCCGGCTCGTCACGCCCCTGAAGGACGCCCTGTCGGTGACGACCCGACTGGAGGCTCGACTCATCACCGGAGGGGAGGGGGGCGCGTTGGCGGAGACGACCTCGCTGGGCCGGGTGACGGCGACGAACGCCGGGACACCCGTGGAGGAGCAGGACGTGATGATTCGCGTGGCGCGGGTGCAGGCGCCGGGCGCGGCGGGGGGCTACCCCCTGGGCTGCGGAACGACGAGCGGAGCGATTCCCAGCAGCCTCGTGCTGCGCACCGAGAAGCGGAACTCCAACGCCACCCAGCTCACGGTGCAGCTCCCGTTCCTGGGCAGCAGCAGCACCGCCGAAACGCAGGCGGTCACCGCGCTCGAAGCGCCGCTGGCGTCACTGACCGCCGTGCCGGCCAGGACGCAGACCGTGACGGTCGACTCACCCCATGCCCTGGCCGCCCTGCGGATCGCGTGGTGCCGGACCCACGGAGGCTGATCCCAACCGGAATTCCCCATTCCTCCAACCTCTCACGAGGCCGGAGGGGTGGGGTTCCGTGG
>NZ_RAWI01000042.1 GCF_003612125.1 Corallococcus praedator | reverse complement strand
GATCTCTATGGAATTTTGTTTTTTTTTCAGGCAGAAGACGGCATAGGAGATGGGCTCCGGTCTCGGGGGCGCGGAGAGGTGTATAAGAGACAGGGGCGTGCGGGGGCGAGCGAGCCCCGGACGTAGCGGTGGTCGAAGAGGTCCACGTAGAGGTACTCGGGCCAGGACACCATCGCGCGCGGCCCCAGCATCACGCCGCGCATGATTTCACTCACCATCAGGCCCGCGGCGGTGGTGGCGCCAATCACGCAGGTGGGGGCGTGGCCCCGTCCCTGGTAGCAGGCGTCCATGTACTCCTGGAGCATGTAGCTGCCCAGGTGCGGGATGATCTTCGGCAGGTCGATGCGGCCATCCGGCAGGATGAACATCTCCTCGTAGAGGGGCGCGTCCGGCTGGAAGACGTGGAGCGCGGCGCCAAAGCCCAGCATCAGCCCGGTCATGATGGGGATGCCCTGCTGGCGGCACGTCAGGTGGAGCGACTCCTTGGCGCGCGCGCCCGCGATGTCGATGACCTCCACCACGTAGTCCACCGGCGGCAGCCCCCCGCCTCCCGCGAGGACGGCGGCCACGTTGGCGTCGGTGATGCCTTCATGCACCTTGTGCACGCGCAGGTCCGGGTGGATGTCGCGGCACATGCGCTCCACCACGTCCACCTTGGGCTGGCCCAGGGTGCTTTCAAAGCAGCCAATCTGCCGGTTGATGTTGTGCCGCTCGTACACGTCGAAGTCCGCGAGCGTCAGGCAGCCGAAGCCCAGGCGGGCCAGGTCCACCGCGCACTGTCCGCCGGCGCCGCCCACGCCCGCGACGAGCACGTGGGTGGTGGAGAGCTTGTCCATCGTCTGGGGGTGGAGGACACCAAGGTTGCGCTGGAAACGGGGGTTCACCATGGATGAGGCTCCTTACTTGCGCATGCAGACGTAGAAGTTCTCGCCGTAGTAGTCGTCGCCGTCGGCCACCAGCGCGTCGCTGAAGCCCACCTTCTCCAGGAGCCGCACCGCCGCGTCGGTGTCCAGGAAGGTCACCATCTCGTTGGGGTCGGTGGTGAGCCGCTGGGCGCAGTTGCGGTGGTGCTTCACCGCCCGCTGCAGCCCTTCGTTCCACCGGCCCTCCTGCTGCCACTCCTGGATGGAGTTGGTGAGCACCTTCTCCAGGTCCGGCCGGGGGCGCTTGTTGCTCGTCATGCACAGCACGCCGCCGGGCTTCAGGTGCGTCCACGCCTCGCGCAGCACCACCTCCGGGTCGCGCACATAGAAGAGCACGTTGTTCATCACCACCGCGTCCGCGCCGCCCTCCACCTCCAGCGGGAAGGAGCTGACGTCCCCCGGCAGCAGCGTCCAGCGGGCGCGCACCGCGTCCGGCTCACGCTCGTGGCGCCGCGCCGCCAGCCGGAGCATGGCCGCGTTGTTGTCGAAGCCGATGACCCGCTGGCCGCGCTGCACGAGCGGCAGGCTCACCAGGCCCGTGCCACAGCCCGCGTCGATGACGTAGGGGCGCTCCCGGGTGTCGCGGAGGATCTTCGCCAGCTGCCGCTGGTAGCACGGCAGTTCGGGGATCATCTCGTCGTAGCTGTGCGCGAAATCGTTCCAGATGTTGTCGACAAAGACGGACTCGGGCATCGGGGCTCCCTTGATGGCCTCAGGGTGGGAACCCACGTTGTCTCCCGTCCCCGCCCCGCGCGCGATCGCCCCGCCGTCTTCCCCTACCATTCAGGACTTGCCTGTTTCACATGTATGTGTTGGATTGAATGAACGGGCATACCCTGGCGGGCCGGCCGGGTGAGGTCGCCGTCAGAAAGGTCCCGCGCCATTCGTGGTGCGCATGTCTCAAATTCGAAGCACGCCCCGTGGGACGGCTTTTCACTGGGAGCGCGTTGGCGCCATCCCCTGGTGGCCTTCAGCGGTGAATCATGCCCTGCGGGGCTGAACCAATAAAATCAATGGTTTGAACCCTGGCGCGGAAGGTGCTCATGGAGCGCCTGCAGCCGAAGCGAGGGGGGAGATGTCAGCCCCCTGGGCTTCTCTGCGTGGGGGACCCTCATGCGAGTCGAGGTCGGTATGCGTAGGTCGTTGAGCTTGTGGTGTGTGCTGGTGTTGTTCCTGGGACTGCGCGCGGAGTCGGGGGCGGCGGAGTTCCAGGCGGTGGTGCGGGATGAGGCCGTGCAGTCCCAGGAGCTTTCGCGGTCCCTGCTGGCGGCGGGGCTGCCCGGGTTGACGGCGAAGCGCGAGCCGCTGGGTGGCGGCCTGGCGCACTACATCTGGAAGGTGCGCGTGGGGACGGGCAGGTACGACGTCGTCGCGGTGCACCGGGTGGTGCGCGAGTCCCGGCCCTGGTTCCCGGCGCGCAGCTCGCGCGCGGTGTTCATGGTGCACGGGGACCTGTGGGCCTTCGTGCCGGCGTTCCTCACCAACACGCGGGTGAACACCATGCCCGCGAACCAGTCGCTGGCGGCGTTCCTGGCCAGCAACGACGTGGACGTGTGGGGCCTGGACCTGCGGTGGGTGGGCGTGCCGGAGGCGGAGACGGACTTCCGCTTCATGGCGAACTGGAAGCTGGACACGCACGTGGAGGACCTGGGCACCGGCCTGTCGCTGGCGAACGCCGTGCGGCGGCTGTCCGGCGGTGGCAACGGCGACCGGATGTTCCTGCTCGGCTGGAGCCGGGGCGCCACCATCGGGTACGCGTACCTGGACGCGGAGTCGCAGCGCCCCCGGAGCCAGCGGAAGGTGGACGGCTTCATCCCCATGGACATGCCGGTGCGCTTCGCTCCGGACGCGGTGCAGCAGCGCCAATGGGCGTGTGATCGCTACGCGGCGCTGAGTGCCGCACGCAAGGGCCGCACGGAAGGGGGCCTGCTGGGGCCCGCGCCTGGGGTGGGGGTGCAGCTCATCGGGCAGTTGGCGGACGACGCGCCCAACGCGCCCTCCCCGCTCGCGCCGTCGGGCCTCGCGAGCCCGCTGCTTCCGACCAACCGGCAGTTCGCCGTCATCGCCGCCGGAGCCACCGGGGCCCTCTTTCCCAATCCGATCATGCCGCTGACGCCGGGCTACCACCTGGCGGCCAGCCTCCCGGACACGGCGGGCCTGCCCTTCCAGACGGCCTTCACGCCGGAGCCGGCCCTCTTCGACTACCTCCAGCTGGCGGTGCCGTACCAGAGCCTCAACGAGGTGGTGGAGACGGAGGCGCAGTTGTGCGGCCTGGACGTGCCGTACGACGACCACCTCAAGGACGTGAAGGTGCCGGTGCTGTACGTGGGCGCGGCGGGCGGCGTGGGGCGCTACGGCGAGTACTCCGTGCGCCTGCTGGGCAGCACCGACGTCACCGTGCACACCGTGCGCAACCGGCCGGAGTCCGAGCGCGCCCTGGACTACGGGCACGCCGACCTGTTCCTCGCCCGGGACGCACGCGCCCGCGTGTGGACGCCCATGCTCCAGTGGATGCAGGCGCACTGAGGCCCCGGACCGGGCGGGCCGGGGAGCGGCTCACTCCGGATTCCACAAGCCGTGGCGCCGGGCCCTGCGGCCCAGCGTCACCGGGTCCATGCCCAGCGCCACGGCCGCGCGGCGCAGGACGCCGCCGTGGCGCTCCAGGGCCTCGCGGATGAGCTCGCGCTCCACCTGCTGGAGCCGGGCGCGCAGGGAGCCGTCCCCGGTGGGGTCCGCGCGGGGGACGGCGCTGTTGATGAGCGCGGGGGGCAGCAGGCGCCGGGTGAGCATCTCCCCGGGCCGGGACAGGAGCACCGCGCGCTCCACCACGTTGCGCAGCTCGCGCACGTTGCCGGGCCACCCGTAGCCGTTCATCACCTCGTCCGCGTCCGGGGCGACGCCGGTGGCGGAGCGCTTGAGGGTGCGGTTGAACTGCTCCACGAACGCCCGCGCCAGCTCCGGGATGTCCTCCGGGCGCTCGCGCAGGGGCGGGATGTCGATGGTGAAGCTGTTGAGCCGGTAGAAGAGGTCCGCGCGGAAGCGGCCCGCCCGCACCTCCTCGCCCAGGTCCCGGTTGCTGGCGGCCACGACGCGCACGTCCACGTGGCGCACCTGGGTGCCGCCCACCGGGCGCACATCGCCCGTCTCCAGCACGCGCAGCAGCTTCGCCTGGAGGTTGGGCGTCGTGTTCTCGATTTCGTCCAGGAAGATGGTGCCGCCGTTGGCGAGCACGAAGAGGCCCGGGTGGTCCGACACCGCCCCGGTGAAGGCGCCCTTCACGTGGCCGAACAGCTCGCTTTCCAGCAGCGTCTCCGTGAGCGCGCCGCAGTCCTGCACCACGAGCGGCAGGTCGCCCCGGCCGCTGAGCCGGTGGAGGATGCGCGCCAGCACCTCCTTGCCCGTGCCCGTCTCGCCCTGCAGCAGCACCGCCACGCGGTGCGGCGCGACCAGGCGCACCATCTCCATCACCCGCTGCATGGCGGGGCTGCGGAAGCCCACGTCCTCCGCGGTGCGGCCCGGGCCACCCACCGGGGCCTGCGCGAGCGCGCGCTCGCGCAAGAGGTTGCGCTCCAATTCCAGCGCCATGCGCCACTGTTCGGTGCGGAAGCCGTGCTCGCGCCCCGCCTGGAGCACCGCCTGGCGCAGGTCCTCCGGATCCGGCCACGCGCCCAGCGCCCGGTAGATGCGGCCGCTGTTGAAGAGCGCCACCAGCCGCTCCGGCGCGGCGGGCGCGCAGTAGACGATGCGCGAGGCCAGGTCGCTGGGCGGCCCCGCGCCCGTCGGGTCCACCTCCGCCCTCACGGCGCCCAGGGACTCCACCAACGCCAGGGCCTGCGCCTCGTCCTGGCCGCACACCAAAAGCGCGGCCATGTCCCCCCGGGCCAGGAGCGCGTGCACGTCCTCCGCGCTGGCGGCGAAGTGCGGCGTGGCCACGCCATCCAGGGCCTGACGCATCGCGCGTGACTCGTCATCGCTGGCGTAGGCGGCCGCCACCTGGAGGTGCGACGTGGACAGGTAGCGGGCCAGCTTCACCCCGTCCGCCGCGTCGAAGGCGCCGAAGCTCACGCCCAGCGCGGCGACGGTGCCCGCGCCCCCGGCCGTGTCGTGGCGCCAGCGCACCGTGCCGTGCACGCGCACATACGCGCCCGTGTCCGGCAGGGAGAAGGACAGCTCCACCGGCTCGTTCTCGTGCGGGCCCTCCGACGGACGCCGCGGCGTGGCGATGAGCCCGATGCCCGTCTCGCTGATGTTCACGGACCAGCAGCCGTGCAACGCCGGCTGCGTCACGACCTTCACGTACAGCGGCTTGCGCTCGCTCCGTGGGACCTGCGCGGACATGGGGCGCGTCATGGGGTGCGTCACTCGACCGGCCTCACGTCCGCGGTGCGGCGGGCTTCCTTGAAATCCACGGGCATTCCAGGGGCGTTCTGCCTGATTCTCCCGTCATCGCAAGTCGGCGGCAAAGGGACTGCCGCCGGGACACGATGCCAGTGGACACGGGTCGCAAATGCCCTGGCCGGTGCGTGCGTGCGGTCCCCCACACCGCACCACAGCGCGTCAGGCCGGAACGCACCCGCGCGCCAGCGGTGCGCCTCCCACGCCACGCGCCGTATCGGCCCTCGCGGGGGGTTGAAGGATTCCACCCAGGCCGTCTGAAACAGATGTCTGTCTTTCCTTTTCGTACCTGCTGGGCATGCAGGCGGGCACGGCCTGACTTGTGTCCGAAATAGAACTTCGGTATTTCAATTATCACCTTGGAGCACGGCAACCCTTCCCCCGGTTGCCGGATGGAGCACGAACACACGCCGCACCCTCTTTTCCCTTCCTTCAGCACGGCCCTGTCGCACAGGTCCCGGAGCGAGGAAGGGGATTGCCCGCCGTAAAGCCAGACATTCCCTGGTCGCGCGCCATGCCTTCTCCGTCTTGCGGAGCGCGGCTTTCTCTTTGCCTGTCCTTTCCCCCTGGGCCCTCCCTTGAAGAAAACCCTCCTCCTGGTTGAAACGTTGTTCGTCCTGGGCGCCGTCGGTTGTGGCGCACCGGATGACGCTCCGCTGGATGACTCCCCGCCGTCGATGACGACCTCCGGCGAGGACCTCACCACCAGCGGCTGCACCCAGCTCACGCCCAGCAGCGTGAAGGCCAGCGGCGACGACGGCGCCGGCAGCATCGCGACCAACTCCCTGGACGACAAGCTGGACACCCGCTGGAGCAGCCTCGGCAAGGGCCAGTGGATCGACTACGACCTGGGCTCCACGAAGGCCGTGGGCGCCATCTCCATCGCGTGGCACCAGGGCAACACGCGCGCCAACACGTTCACCGTGTCGACATCTCCGGACGGCATGACGTACACGCAGGTGTACAGCGGCAAGAGCTCCGGGACGACGACGGCGGCGGAGACGTACAAGTTCACCTCCCTGAACACGCGCCGGGTGCGCGTCTACGTGCAGGGCAACACCGTCAACGACTGGGCCAGCATCGCGGAGGCGCGCCCCTGCGCGGGCACCGTGGTCACGCCCACGCCCGGCGGCATCATCTGGCGGGGCGACTTCGAGTCCGGCGACCGGGGCCAGTGGGACGGCACGCAGATGGTCAGCTCGGACCGGCTGCAGGTGATTCCCTCGCCGGTGCGTGAAGGCGGCTACGCGCTCAAGGCCACCGTGCGCCAGGGCGATGACCCCATCAACTCCAGCGGCAACCGCAATGAGATCTTCAAGCAGACGAAGGAGGCCGTCGGCTCCGAGTACTGGTACCGCTGGAGCAACCGCTTCCCGTCGGACTTCCCCAGCGCCAAGACGTGGCAGCTCTTCACCCAGTGGCACCACGACGGCTGCTGCGGCTCGCCCCCGGTGGAGTTCTACGTGTACGGGGAGGAGATGCGGCTCAACATCGGCGGGGACCCGGGCGTCATCGTCTGGAAGACGCCCCTGGTGCGCAACCAGTGGCACGACTTCATCTTCCACGTGAAGTGGTCGCCCAACGCCAGCGTGGGCTTCGTGGAGCTGTACTACAACGGCACCCTGGTGCTGCCCAAGCGCTTCATCGCGACGCAGTACAGCGGCCAGCTCAACTACCTGAAGATCGGCCTGTACCGGAACGACACCGTCGCGCCCGTGGGCGTCGTCTACCACGACGGCTGGGTGATGGGCCGCACGAAGGAAGACGTGCTGGACGCCAACTACCAGCTGAAGTGAAACACCGGCCGCGTGCCCCGGTAGGCGACGGGGCACGCACCGGGATAGGCTTTGCGGCCCACCCCGGAGGAGCCGTCTCCATGCGTTCGTGCGCCGTATTGATCGCCGTGTCCCTGCTGTCGTCAGCCTGTACGACGACCTATGCCATTCCCAGGTCGGAACTGACGCGCCTGGATGGCTTCAAGGACGACAACGCGGCGCTCCTGAAGGAGCTGGGCGACGTGATGCTCAACCGGCCCAATGATCGCCGGCGCGCGGTGCGGGACGTGGACGGAGAGACGCACCAGTTCACCTCCGACACGCCGCTGGCGCTGGTGGGCCCCCCGAAGGAGCCGGAAGAGGCGCGCTTCCAGACGGAGGAGCAGCGCTTCATCCAGGTGGCGGTGGACACGACCCGCTTCCAGGGCGTGCCGCTCAAGCCGGACACCGCGCCGCTCGTCGTGCCCATGGCGGAGGTGGAGCACGGCCGGCTGCGCGAGTTCAGCCTGGGCAAGACGCTGCTGCTCACGGGCGCCATCGGCATCGGGGTGCTCGCGGCGGTGGTGACGGCGGGGCTGCTCATCGACCCCACGACGGACGGGGACGGGGGTGGCGGCGGCATCGACTTCGACCGCCTGCCGGACCGCGGCCTCCGGTTCTGAAACCGCGGGCGCCTCCCGCCTCACCCTCAAGGGCGGCGCCCTTTCCTTCAGCGCGCTGGCGGGCGCAGGCGCAGCAGGCCTTCCTGCGCCACGGAGGCCACCAGCCGCCCGTCGCGGGTGAAGACGTGGCCTCGCGCGAGGCCCCGGGCATTGCCCGCCCAGGGGCTCTCCAGCGAGTAGAGCAGCCAGTCGTTGACCTTCAGGTCGCCGTGGAACCACAGCGCGTGGTCCAGGCTGGCCATCTGGAGGTCGGGCCGGAGGAACGTCACCGCGTGCGGCTGGAGCGCGGTGCCCAGCAGGTTGAAGTCGCTGGCGTACGCGAGCACGTAGCGGTGCACCTGCGGCTCGTCGGGCACGTCCCCGTCCGCGCGGAACCAGACGTGCTTCACCGGCTCCGCGGGGTTGGGCTCGAAGGGGTCCACGTACGTCACCGGGCGCATCTCGATGGGCTTGGGGGACAGGAACTTCTCCCGCAGGCGCTCCGACATCCGGCCCGCGTGGCGCCCCAGCAGCTCGATGTCCGAGGGCAGGGACTCCGGGGGCGGCACGTCCGGCATGGTGGCCTGGTGCGTGAAGCCGGGTTCGTCCGCCTGGAAGGACGCCATCAACGTGAAGATGGGCTGGCCCTTCTGGATGGCGACGACGCGGCGGGTGGTGAAGCTGCCGCCGTCGCGCACCCGGTCCACCGTGTAGACGACGGGCAGCCCCGCGTCCCCGGGCCGCAGGAAGTAGCCGTGCAGTGAGTGCACCGTGCGGGCGGGCTCCACCGTCTGGCTGGCCGCCGACACCGCCTGCCCCAGCACCTGCCCCCCGAAGAGCTGGCGGAAGCCCAGGTCCTGGCTGGCGCCACGGAACAGGTTCTCCTCGATGGGCTCCAGCTTGAGGAGCCCCAACAGCTCATCCAGCACGCGACTCATGTGTCGTCCTCCCGGTTTGACGCACCCCGTCTCTACCCCAGCCCCCGGCCTGTACGCGCGGCCCAATGTAGAGTGCGGCGCCTTTCCCTTCCGGAGGAGCCCGTGGGCCTGCCTTCCCTGCGCGAAGCCGTCCGGCGACACCCGGGGGCCTGGAGCCTTGGGGCCACCTTCGCCGCGAGCCTGCTCCTGCGCGGGCTGTACCTCTGGGGCGCTCCGGACCGGGACTGGCCCTTCTCCATCTTCTTCGCCGGCGACGCGAGGTTCTTCCACACCGCCGCGCTGGACGCCGTCCGGGGCCGGGAGGCCAGCGCCGCCCTGCCCTACCACCCGCCCCTGTTCCCCGCGCTGCTCGGCGGCCTGTACCGCCTCCTGGGGGAGCCCCGGGGCAGCGCGCTGCCGTACAAGCTGGCGCTTGCCGTCCTGGGCGCGGCCACCGTGGCCCTGTGCCAGGGCTGGTGGAAGAGGCTCCTGGGCAACGCGTGGGCCTGGGTCGCCGCGGGCCTGTACGCCACGAGCTTCGGCTGGCTGGTGCTCTCCACCACGTACAGCAATGAAACAGTGTCGGCGCTGTGGCTGTGTTTCACCTGCGCGCTGGTGCTGAAGGGCCGCGAAACCCTGTCATGGCCCGCGACCATCGCCCTGGGCATTGTGATGGGATTGGGCACCCTCACCCGCGCCGAACACCTGGGCCTGTGGCCCTTCCTGCTGGTGTATGCGTGGACGGCGCGCGAGCGCACGCGGCCCCTCAAGCCGTGGATGGCGCGCTGGGGCGTGGCGGTGGGCGTGTCGCTGCTGGTACTGGTGCCGGGCGCGGTGCGCAACCTGGACGCGATGCGAGAGCTCAATGCCCGCGCGCCCCACCTGGAGCCCCTGCCGGAGTGGGTGCCCGTCACCGTGTACGGGCCGCTCAACTTCGCGATGGCGAACCACGCGGGCGCCACCGGCGGCTTCACCCCCGCGCTCATCAACCAGGGCGGCTTCAACGGCCAGTTGGACCCTTCCCGGCCCGAACACCGGCGCCTGCTCCTGCACGGCTATGCCGAAGGGCTGCGGTGGATGGTGGACGCGCCCGGCGACGCGGCCCGGCTCGCGTGGACCAAGCTGGACTTGTGGCTGGACGGCCTGCGCCTGGGCCTGGGCGTGTCGGACGTGCCCGGCGGCCTCACCGGTGCCCGCGCCCCGGTGGACGTGTTCGTCCCCGACGCGGCCCTCCTCAAGTGGCCCCTCGCCGCGCTGCTTCTCGCGGGGATGCTGCTGTCGCTGCGCCCGGCGTTCGCGCCGTTCCGGTTGCTGTCGCTGGTGGTGCTGCACCGGGTGCTCATCACCCTCGCCTTCTTCGGCTACGCGCGCGGACTGCTCGTCGTGTTCCCCGCGCTCCTGCCCCTCGTGGTGCTGCCCCTGAAGCTGCTGACGGAGCGCCACGCGGCCGCGGCCCGGAGGGTGCCCGTGGTGGCCGGGGTGCTGCTGCTCCTCTTGTGGGTCGAAGCCGCCGTCCTCGCCACGCGCGACGTGCCCCGCCGCTTCATGGCCAGCGGCAGCACCGACGCCGCCAACGGGAAGCTCATCCAGGACGACCGCGTCCGCCTCTGGCCCCAACCCTGAGCAGGACTCCCGGCGGAATACTGCGAGCAGAACGAAATGCTCCGCGAGTGAAGGTTTCTCCAGTGAACACTACAAGCCATTGAACTCACGCGATATTCCAGAAAAATCCATTACTCAGGAATAGCCGCAATTCAATCTTAAGAAGCTTGTGAACTAGAGCCAGGAGCGCTCCGCCCCGGAGCCCGTCGGTCCCGTCCGACGGCTTCATCCGAGGAGACGTGCATGCGCCCCCTGCGGTCCGCAGTCTGTTGTCTCGCCCTCCTGGTGTCGTCCACGACGTACGCGGTCCAACCCCCCCAACCCGCGCAGCAGGGCGCGGTGGCGAAGAAGGCGTTCTTCAAGCCGGACCTGTACCTGCCCATCCAGAACGTGCCGTTGGAGAAGGCTCGCACGCTGATGCCGCGCGTGGGCGCGGACAAGTGGGCGGGGTTCCTGGCCCGCAACGGCGGCAACGTGCAGGTGTACCTGGATCCGCTGTCCGGCACGGCCACGGGCATCCAGGGCAGCTTCCCGCTCATCCCCGGTGACGGCTTCCGCAACGGCGTCACGCTCAACGACGTGCGCCAGGGCCTGGGCCGTTCGGTGGGCGGCGTGGATGAGTCCGTGGTGGGCGAGCTGGTCTTCAAGTTCATCGCGGACAACCAGGACGCGCTCGGCGTGGACCTGATGCAGCTGGGCGCGCCGCGCGTGACGGCCGTGACGGATTCCCTGTGGCAGGTGCACATCCCGCAGGTGGTGCGGGGCGTGCCGGTGCGCCACGGGCGCATCGCGGCCACCATCAGCCACGGCAACCTGGTGCTCCTGGGCACCGAGTCGTGGGCCAACGTGGCCATCGACGTGAAGCCCACGCTGGCGGCGTCGCAGGCGCTGACCGCGGGCAGCACGTTCCTGGGCCAGTCGCTGACGCCCACGAGCCTCTGGCAGCAGCCCACGCTGGAGGTCACCCCGTTCGCGCGCACCGGCGCGGCGTTCGGCCAGGGCTATGGCCACGCGCTGGTGTGGAGCTACGGCTTCTCCAACCCCGGTGAGAACGAGCGCTGGAAGGTGACGGTGGACGCGAACTCCGGCGAGGTGCTCGCCGTGGAGGACGACAACCACTACTTCGACGCGCAGCTGAAGGGCGGCGTGTACCCGTCCACCAACGTGGGCACGTGCGCGTCCAACGCGACGTGCGGCACTATGCAGGCGGACTCCCCCATGCCGTGGGCGAACACCGGCTTCGCGGCCCCCAACAACTTCACCGACGGCGCGGGCATCTACAACTACAGCGCCGGCAACGTCACCACGACGCTCGCGGGCAAGTACGTGCGGATCGCCGACAGCTGCGGCGCCATCAACGTGAGCTCCGCCACGGGCAGCATCAACCTGGGCGGCGTGAACAACGACCACGACTGCACGGTGCCCGCCGGCACCTCCGCGGGCAACACCGCGGCGGCGCGCTCCAGCTTCTACGAGCTGAATAAAATCACGGAGGTGGCCCGCGGCTGGCTGCCCACCAACACGTGGCTGCAGGGCCAGCTCGTGTCCAACGTGAACATCAACAGCACGTGCAACGCGTTCTGGAACGGCAGCTCGGTGAACTTCTACCGCAGCGGCGGCGGGTGCCGGAACACCGGTGAGATTGGCGCCGTGTTCGACCACGAGTGGGGCCACGGCATGGACGACTTCGACGCCAACGGCTCGCTGTCCAACTCCAGCGAAGGCTACGCGGACATCGCGGCCATCCTGCGCCTGCAGACCTCCTGCGTGGGCTACGGCTTCTTCCAGACGACGAACACCGGCTGCGGCCTCACCCCGGACGGCTCCGGCTACAACCAGCAGGAGTCGCAGGTCACCGGCAAGTCCTGGTGCAACCTGCGCTGCTCCGGCGTGCGTGACGCGGACTGGGCGGCGAGCGCGCCGAACATCCCCGCCACGCCGCAGAACTTCACCTGCCAGATGTGCTCCGCCGGCAGCGGCCCGTGCAGCAAGCAGGTCCACTGCGCGGCGTCCCCCGTGCGTCAGGCGGCGTGGGACCTGGTGACGCGCGACCTCACCGCCGCGCCCTTCAACTACACCTCCAACGACGCGTTCCTGCTGGGCAACAAGCTGTTCTACCAGGGCAGCGGCAACGTGGGCACGTGGCACGCCTGCAACTGCACCGCCGGCACGTCCGACGGCTGCGGCGCCACCAACGGCTACATGCAGTGGCTGGCCGCGGACGACGACAACGGCAACCTGGCGGACGGCACCCCGCACATGACGGCCATCTACGCGGCGTACAACCGCCACAACATCGCCTGCTCCACGCCCGCCCCCACCAACGGCGGCTGCGCGGCCGGCCCCACCGCCGCGCCCGTCACCACGGCCACGGCCGGTGACAGCCAGGTGGGCCTGACGTGGACCGCCTCCGCGGGCGCCAGCCAGTACTGGGTGATGAAGACGGAGGGCTTCGCGGGCTGTGACTTCGGCAAGGCGCGCGTGGCCACCGTCACCGGCACCAGCTACACGGACCCGGAGGTCGCCAACGGCCGGCAGTACTGCTACTCCGTCGTGCCCGCCAGCAGCAACGCGTGCTTCGGCCAGGCGAGCACCTGCACCTGCACCACGCCGTCCTGCGCCGCGCCTGGCGCGCCCTCGCTGTCCACCCCCGCCTCCGGCGCCACCGACGTGGAGCTGCTCGCGGTGCTGGACTGGGCGGACGTGACGGGCGTGTCCGGCTACGAGGTCCAGGTGGCGACGGACAGCGCGTTCACCAACGTGGTGAGGAGCGCCAACTCGCTCGTCGCCAGCACCTGGACGGTGTCCCCCGGCCTGTCGGCCACCACCGCCTACTACTGGCGCGTGCGCGCGCTCAACTCGTGCGGCGGCACCAGCGGCTGGTCCGCGGCGCGCGGCTTCACCACGCGCGGCTGCGTCAACCTGGCGGCGCCAACCCTGACGTCCCCCGCGAACGGCGCCACCGGCGTCGCCCTGGCCCCGGCGCTGGACTGGTCGGACGTGGCGAGCGCTTCGGCGTACGACATCCAGGTAGCGACGGACAGCGCGTTCACCAACGTGGTGCGCAGCACCACCGGCCTGGGCTCCAGCGCCTGGAACGTGACGCCCGGCCTGTCCAACCTCACCACCTACTACTGGCGCGCGCGGGCCACGGACAGCTGCGGCGCGAGCGCGTACAGCACCGCGGCCAGCTTCACCACCACCAACGTATGCACCCCGGTGGTCGCCACCTACAACGCCACCGCGCGCGTGCCCGCCTGCGGCTCGGTGTGCGGTTGTGACACCGGCCCCACGCTCGTCAACGGGCGCGGCAGCATGCCCACCGGCGTGGAGCCCAACCAGCCCAACACCCTGGGCGCGACGTGCGCGGACGGGGCCTCCGGCGCGTACCACAACGACGAGAGCATCGACCGCGTGTCGCTCAAGACGGTGGACCAGGGCCTCATCACCCCGGGCAAGCAGCTCACGGTGGACGTGACGGTGTGGTGCTACGGCACCACGGACCAGCTGGACCTGTACTACACGACGAACACCACCACGCCCGCGTGGACGACCGTCACCACCGCCCAGGCCTGCACCGCGGTGGGGCTCAAGACGTTCTCCATCCCGGTGACGGTGGGCGCCACCACCGGCCAGCACGCGGTGCGCGCGCAGTTCCGCTACGGCGGCACCGCCACCAGCGCCTGCGTGTCCGGTTCGTTCAACGAACGTGACGACCTGGCCTTCAGCGTCGTGTCCGCCGTGGCCGCGTCGCCCTCGGGCCCGGCCACGAAGCAGGTCCAGGGTCGCACCGTGACGGCGCGCTAATCACCCACCCGCGCGAAGTCCCGTCGCACGCCAGGGGCTCCCGGACCATCCCGGGGGCCCCTGTCGTTTTCATCCGCCCACGCGCTGCTTCAAGGGTGGGGCTTCAGTCCCACTGGAAGACGACCGACGGCGCCGAGCGCTTCGCCGGACCGTGGAACACCATCTCGATGTTGTTGCCATCCGGATCCAACACGAAGGCCGCGTAGTAGCCCGGGTGGTAGGAGCGCTCGCCGGGCGCGCCGTTGTCACGGCCTCCCGCGGCCAGCGCCGCCTGATGGAAGCGCTGCACGCGCTCCCGGTCCGGCGCCTCGAAGGCCAGGTGCACGCGCGCCGTGGGCTCCGAATCCGCGCTCACGTACAGCTCGTCCGCGGCGAGGTGGCGCTCGCTCTCGCTGAACACCGCGATGCCCATCACCTCCAACACCGCCTTGTAGAAGCGCTTGCTCGCCTCCAGGTCCCGGACCTGAAGGTGGACGTGGTCGAACAAACGGCCGTGGTGCAGCTCCATGGTCAGCCTCCTCGGGGTGATTCTCATTTTCTGCGTGTCCAACAACTGGCAGACGGCCCACCATCAAACCCGCAAATCAAGCATGTCAAGATGAGGGTGCCCGGTAAGTCCCGAAAGCGGAAAAGACCTTCCGCAAAAGGGTGGGCACGTGGCGGCGGGCGGACACAGGTTCATGCGATAGTCCGCGCCACTTCGCAGTCCGTGCCTTCAGGAGGGTGCCGCGATGTTCATCGAAATCATCGTCATGCCCCGTGAAGCGCGGCCCCCCGCACGTCGCTCACCCGAGCGCCGCGGCAGGCAAGAGCTGGCCCGCTCCTGGCAAGAAGAGGGCAAGGCCTTCCACGGGGCCGTGCTGGAGTTCATCAAGGCCCAGCACCTGCTGGGCGCGGTGAAGTGGATGAGCGAGCCGGGGATGCTGCCCCAGGTGACGCTCATCGCGTCGGAGCGCGTGCTGGAGAAGCTCAAGTCAGAGCCCCGCTTCGAAGCCGGTCGTTCGCTGTCGTTGAACCTGCCGAACTGATGCGCGGCGCCCCCCGGCGCCTCCCCCTCATCCCCCGCCCCACTCAAGACACCGCGAAATGTTTTTCGCGCGGGCGCGCGCGTGGCCCGGGTGCGTCATCGCAGGCCCAACGCTTTTGCCTGTCTCATCCTGTTTCACGCTGCTCTCCGCCTTGACGGGCCCGTCTTGATTTCCCCAGGATGCGCACCCAACCCACGGGGTCCAGGACGCAGGCGTCCGGACCGGGACGTGGGCGTTTTTCACCGTGCCTTCCCCCTCAATCTTCTTCCCCCGGAGTCGGGCACGGGTGGCGTTCACGCAGGGCAAGCCCTCGCCTGCAAACGGAGCGGAACATGCGTTTCAAGAAGTTGGCCCCCGTCGTCCTGTCGCTGTGCTGCGCCACCGCATCCGCCCAGGAGGCGCGCGAGAAGGAGGTCTACATCACGGTGGGTTCGGAGACGCTGGACGCCCTGCGCACGTCGTTCCGCGCGGCGGGCAACTCCGCGCCCACGCTGGTGCGTGAGTCCAACGGCGTGAGCGTGCTCAAGCTGCGCGAGTCGCAGCTGGGCGACGTGTCCCAGCTCATGCACGACAAGTATCACCGCTGCGCGGGCTTCCTCACCCACGACACGCAGGAGGCGGCGCTGGCGGTGCTTTCGCCCGCGCAGCCGGCCATCAACCCGACGCTGGTGAGCTACACGCTGGACAACGCGGCGGTGGTCAGCTCGCTGTTCTCCGGCCTCCAGGAGGCCAGCCTGCGCAGCACCATCACGCAGCTGTCCAGCTACACGAACCGCTACTACAAGGGTTCGACCAGCTCCGTGCAGGCGTCCAACTGGCTCCGGGACACGTGGCAGTCCTACGCGGCGGGCCGCAGCGACGTGAGCGTGCAGCTCTACACGCACTCCACCTGGGAGCAGCCCTCCGTCATCGCCACCATCACGGGCGCCGTCAATCCGACGGAGGTCGTGGTGATTGGCGGCCACCTGGACTCCATCAACCTCAACGTGGGCTCCTCCAGCCGTCCCACGGCGACGGCGCCGGGCGCGGATGACGACGCCTCCGGCGTGGCCACCCTCTCCGAGGTGTTCCGCGTCGCGATGGCCAAGGGCTACAAGCCGGCGCGCACGGTGAAGTTCATGGCGTACGCGGCGGAGGAGGTGGGCCTGCTGGGCTCGCAGGCCATCGCGCAGGCGCACAAGGCGGCGGCCACCAACGTGGTGGGCGTGCTCCAACTGGACATGACCAACTACCGCGGCTCCACGGTGGAGGTGACGCTCGTCACCGACAACACCAACGCGGCGCAGAACACGTTCCTCGGCAACCTCATCGACACGTACACGGGCTATACGCGCTCCAACATCACGTGCGGCTACGGCTGCTCGGACCACGCGTCGTGGACCAGCGCGGGCTACCCGGCGTCCATCCCGTTCGAAGCCACGATGAGCCAGGACAACCCCTACATCCACACGGCCAACGACACGCTGGCCAACAGCACGGATGGCCAGAGCGGCAACAACGCCAACAACGCGCTGAAGTTCGCGCGCATCACGGCCGCGTACCTGGCGGAGCTGGGCAAGGGCACCATCCCCGGCCTGCCCACGGACACGCAGGCCCCCACGGTGGCGCTCACCACGCCAGCGAGCGGCGGCACGGTGACGGGCACGGTGAACCTGGCCGCGAACGCCACCGACAACGTGGGCGTCGGCAAGGTGGAATTCTTCGTGGACGGCGCCCTCAAGGGCACCGCCTTCAGCTCGCCCTACACCTTCGCGTGGGACAGCCGCACGGTGGCCAACGGCAGCCACACCTTCGCGGCGAAGGCGTCCGACAACTCCGGCAACTCCGCCACCACCAGCAATGTCACGGCGACGGTGGCGAACGTGTCCACGTCCGGCACGTATGACGCCACGTACAAGACGCTGCGCTGCGGCGCGGTGGCCGCCACGTGCGACAGCGGCACGGCCTTCAAGGGCCGCGGTGCCATGAGCCCGGCGGAGACGAGCGCGCCCAACACGCTGAAGGGCACCTGCGTCGACGGCAGCAGCGGCACCTTCCACGGCGACGAGTCCAACGACGCCCTCAAGGTGTCCACCGTGGACGGCAGCAACTTCGCCCCCGGCAAGCAGGTGAAGGTGGAGGCCACGGTGTGGGCCTACGCGAGCCCGTCCTCGGACCGCCTGGACCTGTACTACACGGCCAACGCCGCCGCGACGACGCCCGTCTGGACGCTCATCACCACCCTCACCCCGACGGCCGCGGGCGCCTCCACGCTGTCGGCCACGTACACGCTGCCCTCGGGCACCAACCAGGCCGTGCGCGCGCAGTTCCGCTACGGCACCGGCAGCCCCGCCAGCGCCTGCGTGTCCAACGAGTACAACGACCGCGACGACCTGGTGTTCACCGTCGCGCCGTGATGCATCCGCAGTGACGTGAAGTCCCCGGGAGGGGGGCCTGGGCCGCATGCCCGGGTCCCCCTCTCCTCGTTGCGCGGCCCTCAGGCCGCCTTCAGGCCTTCCAGCGGCAGCTCCACCACGAAGGTGGAGCCCAGGCCCGGCGCGCTGTCCACGGTGATGCGGCCGCCGTGCGCCTCCACCACCTGCCGGGCGATCCACAGGCCCAGGCCCAGGCCCCCGTAGTTGCGGCCGGGCACCGCGCGCTCGAAGCGCTCGAAGATGCGGGCGCGGTCCTCCGGGCTGATGCCAATGCCCTCGTCGCGCACGGTGACGCGCGCGGTGCCGTCCTCGGAGGCCACGCGCACGGAGATGGGGCGGCCCTGGCCGTACCGGGCCGCGTTCGACAGCAGGTTCGTCACCACCTGGTCGATGCGCAGCCTGTCATACCGGCCGACGAGCGGCGTCCCCGCGTCCAGCGTCACCGTCACGCCCATGCGCTCCACCTCCTCGCGCAGCCGCGACACGGCGTTGCCCACCACGGAGGTGAGGTCCACGTCGTTCAAGTCAAGCGCCAGCCGGCCCGTGGTGAGCTGCGACACGTCCAGCAGCGTCTCCATCAGCGCGTGCAGCCGCTGCACCTGCCGGCCCGCGGACTCCAGCGGGCTCCTCGCGCGGCCCAGCGCGTCCTCGCCCAGGCTGCGCTCCAGCCGCTCCAGGTGGAGGCGGAAGGCGGCCAGCGGCGTCTTGAGTTCGTGGCTCGCCACCGCGAGGAAGTCGTCGCGGGCCTGCAGGCGCTCGCGCAACGACGCGGCGAGCAGCTCCTGCCGCAGGGTTTCGCGGCGCATGTGCGCCAGCTCCAGCATGGAGCGCACGCGCGCCACCAGCTCCCGGGCGCTGAAGGGCTTCACCAGGTAGTCGTCCGCGCCCGCCTCCAGCCCCTCCACCGCGGCCTCCTCGCCGGCGCGGGCGGACAGCATCACCACGGGCACGGAGCGGGTGGCCGGTGCCTCCCGCAGCGCGCGCAACAGCCCGAAGCCGCCCAGCCGGGGCATCATCACGTCCGTCAGCACCAGGTCCGGAGCGTGCGTGCGCGCGGCCTCCAGCGCGGCCTGACCATCCGTCGCCAGCGTCACGTCGAACGAGGGGGACAGCACGCGCTGCACGTACTCGCGCATGTCCGCGTTGTCGTCCGCCACCAGCACCCTGGGGCGCGGCGCCTCCCCTCCCGTCACCGGCTCCGTCACCGCCGCGGGCGGCGCCTCGCCAGGCAGGGGCTCGGTGTCCGACCAGCGCTCGGCCTCCTGGAGGAAGGGGCGCGCGTCCTGCGCGGTGGGCTCCTGCTCGCGCGCGGCGAGGATGCGCTCCGCGGGCAGGTGGGCCGTACCCCGGGGGATGCGGACGGTGAAGGTGCTGCCCTCGCCCTCCACGCTCTCCACCGCCACGTCCCCGCCGTGCTGCGCCACCAGCTCGCGCACCAGCGCCAGGCCGATGCCGGTGCCCTCGTGGGTGCGGCCCCGCGCGTTGCGCACGCGGTGGAAGCGCTCGAAGAGGTGCGGCAGCTCCGCGGCCGGGATGCCCGTGCCCGTGTCGGTGACGCGCAGGACGACGGCGTCCTCGCGGGCCTTCAACCGCACGCTGAGCGAGCCCGTGAAGGTGAACTTGAGCGCGTTGGAGAGCAGGTTGAAGACAACCTTCTCCCACATCCGCCGGTCCACGTAGACGGGCTCCGGCAACGGGGGACAGTCCACCGTGAAGAGCAGCCCCGTGCGCTCCACCGCGGAGCGGAAGTGGCTGGCCAGGTCCTGGGTGAAGGCGGCCAGGTCCGTGGGCTCGAAGCGCGAGTCGATGCGCCCCGCCTCCAGCCGGCTGAAGTCCAGCAGCGTGTTCACCAGCCGCAACAGCCGGCCCGCGTTGCGGTGCACCACCTCCAGGTCGTGCCGGGCCTCCTCCGTCACGGGCACCCGCGCGAGCACGTCCTCCAGCGGCCCCAGCATCAGCGTGAGCGGCGTGCGGAACTCGTGGGAGATGTTGTGGAAGAAGGCCGTCTTCGCCCGGTCCAGCTCCGCCAGTTGTTCCGCGCGCTGCCGCTCCTCCTCGTAGGCCTGCGCGTTGCGCAGCGCCACCGCCACCTGGGCGCCCAACAGCTCACTGAAGGACGCGTACCCTTCGTCGAACGCCCGGTTGGGGGACAGCCCCGTGACGAGCACGCCCAGGGGCGCGGCCGTGCCCGCCCCCGCGAGCGACTGGAGGAGCCGCGAACCCACCGCATCGCCGAAGGGCCCGCCCCGCAGGGACAGCCGCGACTCCAGGCCCTCCTCGCGCACCCGCTCGCCGTCGAGCGCGCGCAGGAAGGGAAGCGCCTGCGTCAGGCCCGCGTCCAGCGCGAGCGTCTCCGGGCTCAGCGGCCCGCCCCGCTCCAGGCCCACCGCCCCGGACAGCGTCAGCGCCCGGCCATCCGCCGAGCGCAGGTAGAGCAGCGCGAAGGGCACGTCCAGCGGATGCCCGGCCAGGGCGGACACCAGGTCCGTGCACGTCTTCTCGACGCTGCGCAGGTCCGACGCCTGCGCGGACAGGTCGCGCAACAGCCGCATGCGCCGGCTGCTCAGCACCTGCGGCGTCACCTCCGCGCACACCGCGAGCATGCCGCCGATGGCGCCCGTGTCGTCGAAGGCGGGCGCGTGGCTGACGTCGAAGTAGGACTCCTCCCGGTAGCCGCTGCGCTCCAGCAGCAGTTGGAGCGCGGGCACCCAGCTGGCGACGCCGGTGGTCATCGCCTCCATCACCAGCGGGCCCAGCGCATCCCACGCCTCCGCCAGCGTGCCCCGGATGTCCGTGCCCAGCGCGCCCGGGTGCTTGTCGCCAATCACCGCCGAATAGGCGTCGTTGTAGAACTGGCTGAGCTTTGGGCCCCACGTGAGGATCATCGGGTAGCGCGACCCGAGCAGCGTCTTCACGAGCACCTTGAGGCTCGTCGGCCATGAGGCCACGGGCCCCACCGGGGTCGCGGCCCAGTCATGCGCGCGCACCAGGGCGTGCATCTGGCTGCTGCCCGTGAAGAGCGCCTCCGGGCCGGGGGGAACGTCCTCACTCATCTCAGCGCGGCTCCTCGAACACGAAGCCTTGTCCCTATGGCGGCTCCTGGGGGTTTCCCACTGGAAAAATGACCATCTGTCCGGGGCGGACCACGCTTGCCTCCACGCGCCCGCATGCCCGGCACCTGGGCCGCTAGCCCGACCGCCGAAGCCGCCACGCCTGCGCGAGGAGGTGCAGCAGCAGGTCCCGGTACGACCAGCCGAAGGCTTGCGCGGAGAGAGACACCAGGCTGTCCTGGCGCTCCCTGCCGGGGCGCCCCGGCCCGGTCATGTTCGGCTTCAGGTTCAGGTCGAAGAGCCGGAAGGTCCCCAGCGCGTCGCTCCGACAGTCGATGCGGATGGGCGCCGTCACGCCCAGCAGGCCGGCCGCGAGCGCGCACCTCTCCAGCGCGGCGCGCACGCGGGGCTCCTGGCGCGCGGCCAGGCCCAGCACCTCGCTGTTGTCCACCACCGCCACCGCGCCGCTGTAGGGCGCCACCCCGTCCTGGTGGTGGAAGCGGCGCACGGGCGGCAGGGACCAGTGATGGGCGTAGTCGTGGGGCACCCCTCCGAGCACGAAGCGCGCCGGGGGCATCACCGTCACGGTCAGCTCCTCCCCGCCCAGGTACTGCTCCAATATCAACGTGTCGCCAAAGCGGGGTACGCCCTGCTCGCGCGCGGCCAGCAACCGCGCCGCCGTCTCCTTGAGCTGCGCCATGTCCATGACGCGCACCACGCCCTGGCTGCCGCGTCCGCGCATCGGCTTGAGCACCAGCGGGAAGCGCAGGTCCCGGGCCTCCAGCTCCGCCTCCGTGAGCGTGTCCAGGCCCAGGCGTCCGGAGGCGGCCCGGGCGCTGACGAGCACCGACGCGGCGACGGGATGCCCCGCGCGGCGCAGGGCTTCGTTGGTCACCCACTTGTCGTCGAAGGTCTCCTGCGTGCGGGGATCCTGCCCGACCATCCACACCTCCTTCAGCACGGCCTCCAGCGGGTGGCCGGTGAACAGCACGGTGTTGGCCCACAGCACCCGGGCCCCGGCGTCGCGCGCCGCCGCGATGCCCGCCGCGTCATCCCCGAACACCCAGTCCTCCTGCACGACCGGGTCGGGGTTGGCCACCGGCGTCACCACCGGGACGCCCGCTTCGCGCAGCGCGTACGCGATGTCCGCGCCGCTGTCCGCGTAGCCCCCGGCCTTCGCGGGCTTGCGCACGCCGTCGATGACCGGCGGGGGCAGGGCCTGGAACAGCACCGCGACCGGGGCGCGGGACTCCGGCTCGGGAAGGCGTTCGCGGCGCATGTCCGATTCCATGTCCCATCCCTTCAAGGGCTCGGCGGGTTGCCTGCTTCATGACGCTCGCCGGGCTGTCCATCTCCGGACGGGATTCCTACCTATCGAAGGGATGATGCCATCCACCCAGTCCGAATCGCGGGTGCTGCGCGAGAAACACCCCACCGAGGGCAGTGAAGGCCGGGGACGGCTGTCACCCCGGCGCGAGGCCCTGCTCCAGGCGCGCATCAAGGACCTGGCGCTGCGGCTGTCCGGCACGCCGCTGGAGCGCTGCATCGCGCAGCTTCACGCGGAGCTGGAGGCGAAGGGGCTGTCCTTCAAGCCCCAGTGCTATCTGTCGGACGAATGGGGCTGCCCGTCGGGGGTGCCCGTCATCGGCCTGCCGTTCTACCTGGCGGATCCGGACCTGCTGTCCATCGAGGCGGAGCTGGGGGGCAGCGCGGAGACGGAGGCCGAAATCCTCATGTACCTGCGCCATGAGGCCGGCCACGCCTTCAACTACGCCTACCGCCTCTATGAGACCGGCGAGTGGCGCCGCGTGTTCGGCGACTACGCGCGGCCGTACCGGGACGACTACAAGCCCCGGCCCTTCTCCCGCCGCTACGTCTTCCACATCGCCGGCTGGTACGCGCAGAAACACCCGGACGAGGACTTCGCGGAGACCTTCGCCGTGTGGCTCACGCCGGGCAGCGACTGGGAGAAGCGCTACCAGGGCTGGGGGGCGCTCAAGAAGCTCCAGTACGTGGAGGCCACCGCGAAGGAGCTGGGCCGCGCGCCCGCGCTGGTGCAGCTGGCCCAGCCGGACCTCACCACGGAGGAGATGGAGGGCACCGTCCAGGACCACTACCGCCAGCGGGAGCTGGACGAGAAGGTGGACCTGGAGCTGCGCAACGCCTTCGACCACGCGCTGGAGGACATCTTCTGGGGGCCGGGCGAGGCGCCGGTGAGCGCCGCGACGCTGGTGCAGGCGGAGCGCCAGCGCCTGCTCTCCACGGTGGGCCACTACTCCGGCGTGGGCCGGGGCGTGGTGCGCGCGCTGGTGGACCACTTGTCGGAGCGGACCGCCGCGCTGAACCTCACCCTGCACCCCGACGACAGCCGCGAGGCCGCGATGCAATTGGCGTCGCTCGTCACGGTGCTGGCGATGAACTACCTGCACACCGATCGCTTCTTCGAGGACTGACATGCCCCAGAAGTCCCTTCGCATCGCCGTCCTCCACTACCAGCCCAAGGACGAACCGCCCGACGCCGTCGTGGCGCAGGTGAGTTCAGCCCTGCGCGCGGCCGGCCACGAGCCCGTGGACGTGCGCGTGGATGAGAGCGTGTCGGACCTGGTGCGGCTCATCACCCGGGCGAAGGCGGACCTCGTCTTCAACCTGTGTGAGACCTTCGCGGAGGACTACCGCCTGGAGGTCAACGTGGCCGCGGTGCTGGAGCTGGCGCGCATGCCCTTCACCGGCTCCGGCACGGCGGGGCTGCTGCTCGCGCAGGACAAGGTGCTGACCAAGCAGCTGCTCCAGTTCCACGGCGTGCTCACCCCGCGCTTCGCGACCTTCGACGGCCTGTCGTTCCAGACGAACGGCGATTTGTCCTTCCCGCTGGTGGTGAAGCCCGCGCGCTCGGACGCCTCCATGGGTCTGGGTGTGGAGAAGGACATGGAGGGGCTGGCGCGGCGGGTGAAGAAGATCCGCGAGGAGTACGACGACGAGGCGCTGGCGGAGGAGTTCATCGAGGGCCGCGAGCTGTACGTCGGCGTGGTGGGCGACAGCGCTCGCCCGGAGGTGCTGCCGGTGGTGGAGCTGGACTTCGGCTCGCGGTGGAACCGCAAGCGCATGAAGATCGCCAACCGCGAGGTGAAGTTCGCGCCGGAGACGCCGGGCAGTCCCCACCTCGTGCTGCCGACCGACCTGTCGGATGAGTTGCAGGGCCGCATCGGGCGGGCGGCGGTGACGGCCTTCCGCGCGCTCAAGCTGCGCGACTACGCCCGCATCGACTTCCGCGTCTCCAGCCGCACCAACGAACCCTACCTGCTGGAGGTGAACCCCAACCCGTACCTGGAGACCCAGTGCGAGGTGGCCATGGGCGCGCAGGCGCGCGGCATGGGCTACGACGCGCTCGTCCAGCGCATCGTGGACACGGCGGCCCGGCGCTACGGACTGGGTGCGGCGAAGAAGGCCCCCCCTGGTGCGGCCCTCGCGCTGGAGCCCTCCGCCCCGCACTGACGGCTGACGGGCATCCGGCCCGGATTCCGGTGGCCCCACCCGGGGCCGGTGCTCTATGGGGAACGGGTGATTCGCCGTCAGCTCCTGGACCATGCCAAGGCCGTGGCCCGCTTCGCCCCCGTGAAGCCGGCGGTGAAGGCGGGCCTGCGCGCCGCGCTCGCCATCTTCGTCCCCATGGTCGTGGGCACCGCCTTCAACCTGCCGGGCGGGCTGTGGCTCGCCATTGGCGGCTTCAACACGTCCTTCGTGGACAAGGGCGGCTCCTACCACGCGCGCGCACGCGCCATGGGCGGCACGGCGCTGGCGGCGGCGGTGTCCGCGGCGGTGGGCAGCCTCGTGGGGCTGTACCCCTCGCTGTCCATTCCCCTCACCCTGCTGTGGGTGACGGCGTGGAGCTTCGCGGGCGTGTACGGCGCCGCGGCGAACACCACCGGCAACATCGCCGCCACCACCTTCGTCATCGCCGTGGCGCTGCCCGGGGATGGCCCCATGCACGCCCTGGTTTCGGGCGCGATGCTGCTGGCCGGCGCGGCCTGGGCGATGGTGCTGTCGCTGGTGCTCTGGCCCATCCGGCCGTACCGCCCCGCGCGCAAGGCGGTGGCGGCGTGCTTCGACGCGGTGGCGGACTACGCGGAGGCCCTGTCGCGCGTGTCGCAGGGCGCGCGCGAGGACTCCTGGCAGCTGCTCATCCAGGAGCAGCACGGGCGCATCCGCGAGACGCTGGAGCTTGCGCGCACCACGCTCACCGCCACGCGCCAGGGCCGCGTCGAGCGCGGTCGCGGGGAGCGGCTGCTGGTGCTGCTGGAGGCCGCGGACGCGATGTTCATGGGGCTCATCGCCCTGGCGGAGGACCTGGAGAGCCTGGGCCCTCCGGTGAGCGCGGTGGGAGACCCTCGCGCCGCGGTCGTCGTGGCCCTGCTGGACTGCGCGCACACCGCGCGCGACCTCGTGCGGCTGACGGAGCAGGAGGGCCGCACCCGCAGGCCCCAGCCAGAGTGGGATGGCCGCGCGCTGCGCGACGCGCTCACCGACCTGGACACACGCGGGCTGCTCACCCGCCTGGAGCGGGCGCGGCTTCTGGATGTGGCGCGGCTGCTCACGGAATTGCGCGAGCGCGCGGACGTGGCGCTGGACACCGCGTGCCGGCTGCCCGGGCCTCCGGTGGCGGGCATGCCTCCGCCCAAGCGGGAGCTGGCCGAGGAGACCCACCCCTCCCTGCTGGAGCCGCTGAGAGCGCACCTCACGCTGGATTCGGAAGTGCTGCGGCACGCGCTGCGCGTGGGCCTCACCACCACCGCGGCGGTGTGGATCTCCAGCATCTTCCGGCCGAACCACAGCTACTGGGTCACCATCACCGTCCTCACCATCATGCAGCCGTACACCGGGCCCACCTTCCTCAAGGCCCTGCAACGCGTGCTGGGCACGGTGGTGGGTGGCATCCTCGCCATCGCCGTGTCGTATTGGCTTCAGGACCCGCGCATCATGATGGGGCTCTTGTTCTGCACGGCGGCGCTGTGCGTGAGCCTCATCCCGCTCAACTACGGGCTGTTCACCGTCTTCGCCACGCTCACCTTCGTGCTGCTCGCGGAGCTGGGCAGCGGGGACTGGACGCTCGCGCCGGTGCGCATCGTCAACACCCTCATCGGCGGCGCGCTCGCGCTCGCGGGCACCTTCTTCCTGTGGCAGCGCTCGGAGGAGGAGCGCTTCCCCGCGCAGATGGCGGAGGCCCTGCGCGCGGACCGCGAGTTCTTCGGCGTGCTGTCATCCGCGTGGCGCCGGGGTGAGCCCCCCCAGGCCCCGGCGCTCGCGGAGGCCCGCCGCAAGCTGGGGCTGGCCACCATCAACGCGGAGGCGTCCTTCCAGCGGCTGCTCAGCGAACCGCGCTGGAGCACCGAGGCCCTGGAGCCGCTGATGACGCTGCTCGCGTTCACCCGCCGCTTCGCCGCCGTCTGCACCCTGCTCGCCTCGCGCCGCTCCGTGCCCTCCACGCCCGCGGTGCACGAAGCCCTGGCCCGCTTCTCCGCCGCCATGGACGAAGCGATGGAGGATCTGGCGGACGCGGTGCTCCACGGCCGTCCCCCCCGCGCCCTGCCCCCCTTCAATGCGTTGATTGGCTGGAACGTCCCCACGCCCGACGGGCCGGGCCTCGCGCTGGGCCAGGAAGCCCCCCTGCTCCAGTCCCAACTGGAGCGACTGGCGCGCCAGATGTCCGTCCTTCACGGCGCCGCCGCCCGCCGCATGGAGGCTCCGGCGAGCCCCGTGTCCGCCACCCAACCATCCACGAATAACATGTCATAGCCGCAAAAGTTGAATACTCTCCCGGGCCTTTCCCCCGTGTCGTTGGAGAGTCCCGCATGTCTTTCGTGCCGTCGCGCCCCCGGCTGTCCCGTGTCCCCCTGAGTGGTCTGTTGCTGGCCGCCGCCACGTTCGCGTCCCCCTCCGCGCTCGCGGCGAACGAATCCGTGAAGGTGTGGCTGACGACGACGTCGGGCAGCACGCTGGTGAAGAAGCTCAACGCGGAGGCGAACAAGACGTTCGGCGCGGAGAGCGGCACGGCGACGGCCATCGACGTGAACGACGCCGCGACGTACCAGACCATCGACGGGTTTGGCGGCGCGCTGACGGATGCGTCCGCGTGGCTCATCTACAACTCGCCCCAGCGCACGGCCATCATGAACGACCTGTTCAGCGTGGGCGCGGGCGCGGGCTACAGCGTCATCCGGCTGCCCATGGGCGCGTCGGACTTCTCACGCAACAACTACACCTACGACGACACCTGCTGTGACCTGAACGACTTCTCCGTGGGCCATGACACGGCGTACATCCTGCCGCTGCTCCAGCAGGCGCGCTCCATCAACCCGGAGGTGAAGATCTTCGCGGTGCCGTGGAGCGCGCCCGCGTGGATGAAGTTCAACAACTCGCTCACGGGCGGCGGCTACCTGCGCAACGACCTGTACGCCACGTACGCCAGCTACTTCGTGCGCTTCCTCCAGGCCTACAACACCCACGGCGTGCCCATCCACGCGTTCAGCACCCAGAACGAGCCGCACAACGCCAACGGCAGCTATCCGACGATGCAGATGGAGTCCAACGACCAGTCCATCTTCACCGCGCAGCACCTGCGCCCGGCGCTCAACGCCGCGGGCTTCAGCGGCGTGAAGCTGCTCGCGTGGGACCACAACTGGCATGACGGTTCCGGCCCCGCGGGCTTCCCGCATGAGGTCATGTCCTACAACGGCGGGCAGGCGCAGAACGCCGTCGCGGGCGCCGCGTACCACTGCTACGAGAGCCCCGAAGGCAGCTTCACCGTGCAGACCGACTTCCGGAATGCATACCCCAACAAGGAGGTGCACTTCACCGAGTGCACCGGCGGCTTCTGGGCGACGAACGCCGCCGCCAACCTGGAGTGGGCGCTGCAGAACAACCTCTTCGGTCCGCTGCGCAACTGGTCGCGCACGTCGCTGTACTGGAACATCGCGTTGGACCCCAACCACGGGCCGCGCGTGGGCGGCTGCGCGGACTGCCGGGGCATGTTCACCGTGAACAACGCCAACGGCACCTTCACGCGCAACGAGGAGTACTACGCGTGGGCGCACCTGGCGAAGGTGGTGCGGCCGGGGGCGGTGCGCGTGGGCGCGACGTCGCTGGGCAACAACAACATCGAGACGCTCGCCTTCCGCAACCCGGACGGCTCGCACGCGCTCGTCGCGCTCAACTCCAACGACGGCGCGACGCTTGGCTTCAAGGTCCGCTGGGCCGGGCAGGCCTTCGAGTACAGCCTGCCGCCGCGCTCGGTGGCGTCCTTTCAGTGGGGCGGCACCGCGAGCCCGCAGGGCCCGTGGTACCGGCTCGTGAACAAGGCCACCGGCAAGTGCCTGGACATCGTCGGGCCGTCCGCGGCGGATGGCACCGGGCTGCACCAGTGGACGTGCCACACGGGCGCAAGCCAGCAGTGGTCCCTGGTCGCCACCGACAGCGGCTACTCGCGGCTCGTGTCGCGCTACAGCGGCAAGGTGGTGGACGTGGACGCCGCGTCCGCGGCCGACGGCGCGCGCGTGCAGGAGTGGTCCTGGGCGGGGGGCCTGAACCAGCAGTTCAAGCCGGTGGCCACCACCGGGGGCTTCTCCCGCTTCGAGGCCCGCCACAGCGGCAAGGTGCTGGACGTGGCCAACTGCTGGAACACCGGCGACGGCGCCGCGCTCCAGCAGTGGGTCTGGGCCAACAACGACTGCCAGCAGTTCCGTCTGGAAGTCATGCCCTGAGAGCAGCGCGGCCCGCTTTCAGGGCAGCGCCGCGAGGAACGCACCGAGCAGGCGGTTCACCTGCTCGGGCGCATCCAGCTGCACCCAGTGCCCCGTGCCCGTCACCTTCTCGGACCACACGCGCGGGACGAGCACGTGGTACGCGCCGGGCGACTCGTTGAGCGGCGTGATGACGGACAGCACCGGCCCTGGGTAGCGCTTCAGCGCCGACTCCGGGTCGAACGTCAGCAGCGCCCCCATGCCGCCGCGGAACGCGCCCTGCGCGGTGCGCCCCAACTGCCCCATCACCCGCTCGCGCACCTCCGGGGTGGATGCCGTCAGCAGCGACTGCCAGTACTCCCCCGCCGCATCCTTCCAGTGGTCGGTGGCCAGCGCGTCCATCATCCCCTGCGCCTGCTCCTTCGGAACAGAGCGGCCGTCGGAGGCGGGATCCAGGAGGAACAGGCCCGCGACGCGCTCCGGGTGCGCGCCCGCCCAGGCCGCGCATACCGCGCCGCCCAGGCTGTGCCCCACCAGCACCACGCGCGGCAGCCCCAGGCCCTCCACCACCGCGTCCAGATCCCGGGCGAAGTCCTCCATGGTGAGCTCCCGCGCGTCGGACGTCAGCGTCGAGCGGCCATGCCCCCGCAGATCCAGGGCCACCGCGCGACGGCGTGCCCGCACGTGCTCGAGCTGCCGGGACCACTGCTCCGTGTCCCCGGCGAGCGAGTGCACGAACACCACCGGAGTCCCCGTCCCGGCTCCGCCATCGTCCACGTACAGCGCGCCTGCCACGCCCTTCATGTCCCATCGCCTTTCCGCGCGGGGTCCGCATGACCCGCGCCCTGCGCTCCTGGTCGCTTGTTTCGGTGGCGTCCTGACGGAAAAACAACCCGCCCAGGGAGGGCTTCGTTCGGAGTCCAACACCCTCCACACCCCCGTGCACACTCCCGCCACCTTTTTGGGCGCCAGGTGGTTCCGTTCGCCGCCCGCGCGACCATTTTTTGCGTGCACACCGCAGGCACGTGAAGACCTCCGACCTCCAAGAACCGGGCGCCCGTCCCCGGCTCACCGTCCTCAACGTCAACGATGACGCGGCGACGCTGTACCTCTTGAGCCTCACGCTCAGGCAGGGCGGCTACCACGTGCTCGAAGCCACCTGCGGCCAGGAGGCCCTGACGCTCGCGCAGGGACTGCCGGACCTGGTGCTGCTGGACGTGCACATGCCGGACATCGACGGCTACGAGGTGTGCCGCCGCCTGCGCGCGGACGAGGCCACGAGCGATCTGCTCATCGCGCACCTGTCCTCCGTGTCCATCCAGCGCGAGGACCGCGTGAAGGGGCTCGCGCAGGGCGCGGATGCGTACTGGACCCGCCCCCTGGCGGAGGACGAGCTGCTGGCCAACATCGAAGCGCTGCTGCGCCTGCAGACCCGCGCCCGGGACGCCGTGCGGGCCCGCGACCGGTTCCTTAGCATCGCGGCGCATGAGCTCAAGACGCCCATGACGGTGCTGCGGCTCAACCTGGAGCGCGCCGTGCAGCTCGTGGTGAACGACGCGGAGGGCCCCGTGTCCACCGGCCCCGTGGAGAAGCGGCTCACCCCCGCGGTGCGCCAGCTCACCCGCCTGCAGAACCTGGTGGACAGCCTGCTGGATGTCTCCCGCCTGTCCACCCGGGACATGGAGCTGGACATGGAGACCGTGGACCTGTCGCAGCTCGTGCGCGAACAGGTGGAGCGGCTCCAGCCGCAGGCCCGCAGCGCGCGGGTGGCCCTGGACGCCACGCTGCCCGACGCGCCCGTCGTCCTCTTCGGGGACGCGCAGCGGCTCTCCCAGGCCGTGGCCCACCTGCTGACGAACGCCATCAAGTTCGGCGAGGGCCGGCCCGCGCACGCGCGCCTGGAGACGCGCGACGACCACGCCGTGCTGACAGTGGAGGACGCGGGCGTGGGCATCGCGCCGGAGGACCACGCGCGCATCTTCCGCCGCTTCGAGCGCGTGACGACGGGCGAGCGCTTCGACGGGCTGGGCCTGGGCCTCTACCTGTCCCTGGCCATCGCCACCGCCCATGAAGGCACCCTCACCGTGCGAAGCGCCCTGGGCCAGGGCGCGCGCTTCGAGCTGCGGCTGCCCCTGCATTTGACCCGCCGGTACTGAGCATCCAAGGAGAACTCTTCGTGGCGAACACAGCGGACAGTGACGAGGGCACACAAGCGAAGGACGGCAGGAGCCCCGCGAAGCGGCTCGTCACCAACGTGCCCCGGCTGGACTTCATCACCAAGGGCGGCCTCATCCTGGGCTCGTCCTACGCCATCATCGGACCGCCGGGTTCAGGCAAGACGGTGCTGGCCAACCAGATCGCCTTCCAGCACGTGCGCAATGGCGGCAAGGCCCTCTACATCACGCTCCTGTCCGAGTCCCACGGGCGCATGCTGGAGAACCTGTCGCAGATGACGTTCTTCGACCCCAGCGTCATCCCGGAGCGCCTCCAGTACCTCAGCGCGTACCGCGAGCTGGAGAAGGAGGGCCTCAAGGGCCTGCTGGAGCTGCTGAGAAAGAACGCCCAGCCGCATGGCGCGACGCTGCTCATCATCGACGGCATGGACGTGGCGAAGGAGTTCGCCCGCTCGGACCTGTCCTTCAAGCGCTTCCTCCAGGACCTGCAGACCTTCTGCAACATCCTGGGCTGCACCACGCTGCTGCTGGCGCCGCACCACGAAGGTGAAATCCACCCGGAGAACACCGCGGTGGACGGCATCTTCGAATTGTCCCTGTGGCTGCACGGGCCGCGCGCGGTGCGCGAGCTCATCGCCATCAAGTTCCGGGGCGGGCCGTCGCTCCTGGGCCGCCACGAGGTGGAGATCTCCGACCAGGGCATGGTCATCCACCCGCGCACGGAGGTGCAGTTCGCGCACCCCGCGGCCAAAGGGCGCGAGGACCGCATCCGCATGCCCTTCGGCATCCCCCGCCTGGACGACGCGCTGAAGGGGGGCGTGTTGTCCGGCTCCACCACGCTGCTGCTGGGCGCGCCCGGCACCGGCAAGACGCTGCTGGGCCTGCGCTTCCTGCTGGAGGGCGCGAGGGCGGGCCAGCCGGGCGTCTACTTCGGTTTCTATGAAACGCCCCCCCGCCTCATCGAGAAGGCCCTGGGCACGGGCATGCACGACTTCAAGAAGTACGTGGACGAGGGGCTCATCGAAATCCAGTGGCAGCCGCCGCTGGAGCACAACATGGACTCGCTGGCGGAGCGGCTCCTGGAGCGCATCGAGGAGCGCAAGGTGGACCGGCTGCGCCTGTTCATCGACGGGGTGTCCGGCTTCCGCTCCGCCGCCGTGTACCCGGACCGCCTGAGCCGCTTCTTCTCCGCGCTCACGCATCAGCTGCGCATGATGGACGTCACCACGCTGTACTCGGATGAGACGCCCCTGTTCAGCCCCGGCGTGGAGATGGCCCAGCCGGAGGCGGCCTCCACCGTGGAGAACGTCATCCTGGTGCGCTACGTGGAGCTGCGCTCGCAGCTCTACCGGCTGCTCTCCATCATGAAGATGCGCGAGAGCGCCTACGACAGCAGCATCCGCGAGTTCTCCATCTCCGAGAACGGCATCACCGTCGCGGACACCTTCGAGAGCGCGGAGAGCATCCTCACCGGCCATGCGCGCCTGACGTCGGGGCCGGGGACGGCCCCCCCCGCGAAGGCACGCTCCGCGCTCAAGGCCCCCCTGGGCTCGGCGGGCAAGAAGCCCAGGACCGCGAAGAAGAAGACCGCGCAGAAGAAGGCCACGCAGAAGAAGGCTCCCGCCAGCGCCTCCCGCCGGAGTCGCACATGAAGACCGTGCTCGTGGTGGACGACGAACTGGACATCGCGGAGGCCGTCCAGGCCATCCTGGAAGAGGAGCACTTCCGCGTCATCCTCTGCGGCAACGGCCGCGAGGCGCTGGAGAAGCTCACGGAATTGAAGCCCGCCCTGGCCATCATCGACGTGATGATGCCGGTGATGAACGGCTATGAGACCATCGACGCCATCCGCAAGGACCCGCGCCACGTCTTCCCCATCCTCGTGATGAGCGCCATCCAGCCGCCCCGGGAGAAGTCCGCGCAGCAGGGCTGGGCCGGCTTCCTCAAGAAGCCCTTCTCCCTCGAAGCCCTCCTGGAATCCGTGACCCGGCTGACCTCTTCGTAGGCGGAAAAGTCACACGTTGCCGTTCCGTGACGTTTGCAGCCCCAACCGGGCGCCGGGCAGGCAGCCGGCGCTCGCTTCGGGTTGAAAACGAAAAGTCGCGCGCGCACAGTGAAGCCACTCTGACGCGGCGCATCCATGCACACTGAAGTCGTGACGAACTCCCGCCAGGAGCCCGGCTTGTTCCGGCTCACCTGGCCCATCTTCTTCGAAATCTTCCTCTTCATGCTGATGGGCACCGCGGACACGCTGATGCTCAGCGGCGTGTCCGACGCCGCGGTGTCCGCGGTGGGCGTCGTCAACCAGTACGTCTTCATCTGCATCCTCATCATGGAGGTGGTCAGCCACGGCGCGTCCATCGTCGTGTCCCAGTACCTGGGCGCGAAGAGGAACGCGGAGGCGTCGCGAATCGCGGCCCAGGCCGTGACGATGAACCTCGTGTTGGGCATCGCGGTGAGCGCGGGGCTGCTGCTGTCGGCCGATGCCATCCTCGGGCGGATGAACCTGGAGCCGGTGACGCTGGCGTACGCGAGCACCTACTGGCACATCGCGGGCGGGTTCCTCTTCCTCCAGGCGCTCATCAACGTCTTCTCCAGCCTCATCCGCACGTACGGCTTCACGCGCCAGTCCATGTTCGTGGCCATGGGCATGAACGTGGTGCACGTCGTGGGCAACTGGGTGCTCATCTTCGGGCACTTCGGCGTGACGGCGCGGGGCGTGGAAGGCGCGGCGATGTCCACCGTGCTCAGCCGCGCCCTGGCGGTGGGCGTCTTCGGCTGGCTGCTCTACCGCGTGATGGACGTGCGCATGAAGCGCCGGGACTTCGTGGCGATGACGGGCGAGTACGTGCGGAAGATCCTGCGCGTGGGCGTGCCGTCCGCGGTGGAGCAGATGACGTACCACGCGTGCCAGACGGTGTTCCTGTACTACGTGACGTTCCTGGGCCCCACGGCGCTCGCGTCCCGGCAGTACGCCAACGCGATGTCGCAGTACGTGTTCCTGTGCAGCCTCGCCATCGGGATGGGCACGTCCATCATCGTCGGCAGGCTGGTGGGCGCCAACCGCTCCTCGGATGCGTACGCGCGCGTGCTCACGAGCCTCAAGTGGAGCGTCGGCATCACCGTGGCCGTGGACCTGACGGCCATCGTCTTCCGCGAGCCGCTCATCCGCCTCTTCACCCACGACGGGGACATCCTCCGGATGACGTCGCAGGTGCTGCTGCTGAGCCTCATCCTGGAGACGGGGCGCTCGTTCAACCTGGTGCTGGTGAACGCGCTGAGAGCCGCCGGGGACGCCACCTTCCCCGTCTACATGGCGATGGGCTCCATGGTCTGCATGAGCCTGCCGCTGGGCTACTTCCTCGTCTTCCACCTCCAACTGGGGCTCGCGGGCGTGTGGCTCGCGGTGGCCGCGGACGAGTGGACGCGCGGGTTGGCCATGTGGCTGCGCTGGCGCAGCCGCGCCTGGGAACGCCTGTCGCTGGTGACGCCGGTGGAGGCGCCGCCCGTGCTCGCCCACTAGGCCCGCACGCCTGCGGGGGGCGTGCGCAACGTCCGCCGGGGCCCTTTCCCCCGGGCACCCGCCATCCCACTTTTGAGGGGGCGTTTCGTCGCCCGCCCCATCACTCGAGGGAGAAGCTCATGCTCGCCGTCGTCTACAAGCAGACCAGTCAGGTGAAGGTCGAAGAGGTCGAGGACCCCAAGGTCGAAGCGACCACCGACGCCATCATCCGCGTCACCTCCGCGGGCATCTGTGGCAGCGACTTGCACATGTACGAGGGTCGCACCTCGTCCAAGGCCGGCCAGGTGTTTGGCCACGAGAACATGGGCGTCGTGGAGCAGGTGGGCCCCGGGGTGGTGGGCATCAAGAAGGGCGACCGCGTGGTGCTGCCCTTCAACATCGCCTGCGGCACCTGCTTCGACTGCGTGCGCGGCCGCACGGAGGCGTGCCTCGTCGCCAACCCGGAAGCGCCCCACGCCGGCTACGGCTACGCGGGCATGGGCCCGTACCGGGGCGGGCAGGCGGAGCTCTTGCGCGTGCCCTGGGCGGACTTCAACTGCCTGAAGCTCCCCGGACAGCCCGGTGACGACCTGGAGGACGACTTCCTCCTCCTGTCGGACGTCTTCCCGACCGCCTACCACGGCACCGAGCTGGCGAACGTGAAGCCCGGCAGCACGGTGGCCGTCTTCGGCGCGGGGCCGGTGGGCCTGCTCGCCGGCTACTGCGCGCTCCTGCGCGGCGCTTCGGAGGTCTACGTGGTGGACAGCGTCCCGGAGCGCCTGGCCAAGGTGAAGGAGATGGGCGCCATCCCCATCGACTTCACGAAGGGAGACCCGGTGAAGCAGATCATCGACCTGCGCCGCGCCAACCCGCTCATCATGGGCGCGCTGCGGCCGGGCGAGGAGAAGTCGCTGGGCGTGATGTGCGGCATCGACGCGGTGGGCTACCAGTCCCGCGACATCCGGGGCGCGGACGCGCACGGCGGCAAGGAGAAGCCCACCCAGGTGCTGGAGCAGCTGGTGGAGCTGGTGAACACCACGGGCTCCATTGGCGTCGTCGGCGTCTACATGGCGCCCGACCCCGGCGCAGCGGACGAGAACGCGAAGCAGGGCATCTACCCGCTGCCGTGGGCCAAGGTGTTCGACAAGGGCATCACCGTGGGCACCGGCCAGACGCCGGTGAAGCGCTACAACCACTTCCTGCGCGACCTCATCATCGCGGGCCGCGCGAAGCCGAGCATGATCGTCAGCCACCGGCTGCCGCTGAGCGACGCGCCGGATGCGTACAGGAAGTTCGACGCCCGCAAGGACGGCTACACCAAGGTCATCCTCAAGCCGCAGCAGCGCCCCAAGGCCAAGGCCTGAGCCGGGATGTCCGCCAGTCCCCCTTCCGCGCCCTCCCATCAGCCGGCGGGGATGCGGAGGCTGGGGGTGGGAGGTATAAGGTTTGACAGTGGACGCCCTGGACACTCCATCGACAGTGCTCGTCGTTGAAGGCTACGACGACCTGCGCGAGGCGCTGGTGGCCCTCCTGGTGTTGGAGGGTTACACCGTGCTGTCCGTGGCGACCGCCATGCAGGCCCTGGAGGTGCTCACCCGCCTGCCCCGGCGCCCCTGTCTGGTCCTGTTGAGCCTGATGCTCCGCAACCCGGAGGACCAAGCGTTCCTGTCTCGGCTGCGGGCCCTGGAGCCCGCTCCACGGCCGCCGGTGCTGGCGCTGACGGCGGATCCGGACCTCCAGGCGCCCCTGCCCGGCACGGTGGGCCTGCTGGGCAAGCCCGTGCGCACGGAGGTCCTCCTGGCCGCCGTGGAGCGCTACCGGGCCCGTCCGTAGCGTCCACGGACGGGCCGGTCATCCCATCTCGCGCGGCCGTGGACTACGGGCGCGTGCCCACGGGCCTGGAGCCGCGGGGCTGCTCGGTCCCGGAGCGACCGGTGCGCTGGGCGGGCGCGGAATCCGCGCCGTTGATGATGGCGCTCGCGAGCAGGAACGCGTTGAGCCGCAGCAGCATGAAGTTCTCCTCGACCTTGGGCGGCTGTTGCGCGCGCATCAGGAAGTCGGAGCCCTTCTCATGGCGCGGCCACTCGCTGGCGGGCGCGGGCACCGCGCTCCTGGCGAAGTCGACGAGCCAGCCACTCACCTGGCGCGCGTAGGAGCGGTCCTCGTCGCTGATGACGGCCTGCGTGGGAGGGCACCGGGCCGCCGTGTCGAGGAAGTACGGAATCTCCTCGCCGTGACCGACGCCGTTGGGCCGCTCGGGGCGCAGCCGGGTGGCGGTGTATTCGAAGTAGCAGCGCCACACGTGCGACACCTTCGCGTGCAGGTCCGCCACCTGCCGGGGGATGAGGGTGAAGAGGATGTCGCGGCACACCTGGCGCGCCAGCTCCACGTCGTCGTTCACGCCCGGGTAGAGCAGCTTGATGGGGACGCCCTTGTCGCGCAGGGCCTGGAGGATCTCCATCGGGTCGCGCCCGAAGGCCTCCAGCACGCTGACGTCGTCGTTGGTGCTCCCCAGGATGAGGGGCACGCGCGCCTGCTGCTCCGCCTGGAACGTGGCCAGGATGGACTGCGGCAGCACGGAGTCCCCGGAGATGGCCACGGGCGCGGTGGACGTCGTCGCGGGCTGCTTCCAGAAGTCCTCCGCGGGCAGCTTGCGCAGGCGCTCGGGTGTCGCCTCGCCATCCGGGACGCCCATGCCTCGCGTCAGGGCCTCGCCCCGCAGGAGCGCCTGCTCCACGGGGATTTCGTCCAGTCCGTACACGCTGAGCGCCACGCCCCGGTGGAAGTACGGGCGCGCCGCCTCCATGCAGAACAGCGACAGCACGCTCTTGCCGCCGGCGGACTGGCCCACCACGGTGACGCGGCCGGGGTCCCCGCCGAAGCGCGCGATGTTGCGGTTCACCCACTGGAGCGCGGCGAGCTGATCCAACAGGCCGAAGTTCGCCGGGCCCTCCTTGCGCTCCTGCTCCAGGGCGGGATGGGCGAAGAAGCCCAGGTGGCCCAGGCGGTAGTTCAGCGTGACGAACACGGCGTCGCGCGAGGCCAGCGGCACGCCGTCATACGGGGGCAGGCCCCCCGCGCCGATGACGAACGCGCCGCCGTGGATCCACACGATGACGGGGAGCTTCGCCTGGGCGTCCACGCGGGGCGTCCAGACGTTGAGGTAGAGGCAGTCCTCGCCCATGGGGCCCGGGTCGCCACCGCCGCCCGCGATGCAGGCCTCGCGCGACTGGAGGGAGGCATTGCCAAAGACAGTCGCCTCCCGGATGTGCTTCCAGGGAGTGACGGCCTTGGGGGCGCGCCAGCGCAGGTCCCCCACGGGGGGCTGGGCGTAGGGAATGCCCTTGAAGGCAAACACACCCTCTTCCGCGATGCCTCGAAGCTGCCCTTCGACCGTACTGACGACGGGTGCGGACTGCTTGACCATGATTGAACCCCCCAGAGGCCCGCTCACCAGGAACGGGCGGATGCGAAGTAGAGGTTCAACCGATGCAAGTCAATGTGCCTTCCACCAAAGACATACACCCGTCCGACATCCGACGGAGGCCTGCGACCCGGGAGCATCAGGGAGAGGCCCTAGCGGAGTCCCCTCCGAAGGGTGTCCATTCTTGATCAAACCCCGTGCCTACCGCGGGCCTCCGCGCCGTCCAGATGCTCTCGCAGGAGCGCGTTGAGCTGCTCCGGCAGGCGCAACGTGATGCTGTGGGAGGCATTGGGAACCTCCACGAAGCGGGCCCCCGGGATGCCCGCCGCCAACGCCTGTCCGGCGGCAGGCGGCGCGATGGGGTCATGCGTGGCGCTCACCACCAGGGTCGGCAGTCCCGCGAACCCGGCGAGGAACGGGGTGGCGTCCGCGCGGCGCATGGCCTGGAACTGTCGCATCGCCACGGGCGGTTGATCCGCCAGGTCATGCCCGAACAGCTCCGCCAGTTGTTCCGCGAGCGCGTCCTTGTCGACCTGGGCCAGGTCATCAGGGGCCAGCACCATGCGCAGGAACGCATGGCGCCGCATGCGCCGCGTGCCCAGCCGCGTCCGCAGCCCCATCGCGAGCATTCGCGGCGTCAGCCGGGTCGGCACCGCGCCCGACGCGAACGTGCACAGCAACGCCAGGCTGCGCACCCGCTCCCGGGCCCGGCGGGCGACATACAGCGCCACCAGCCCTCCCAGCGAGTGCCCCACCACGTGCGCGCTCGCCCAGCCCTGCGCGTCCATCAACGCGAGCACGTCCTGCGCCATCAGCTCCAACGTCAGCGCCTCACCGAGCGGCTGGCTGGCCCCGAACCCCCGGTTGTCCAGGCAGAGGCAGTGGAACCGGGACGCCAGTCCCCGCACCTGGGGGCGCCACCCCTC
>NZ_RAWI01000429.1 GCF_003612125.1 Corallococcus praedator | reverse complement strand
GGAGGGGAAGGCAGGCGCGAAGCAGGACGGCTCAGGGGCCTTCGTGGTCCCAGGCAGGATCATCGCTCGCGAAACGCTGGAGCCAGTCGCGCACGGTGAGGCCCGCGCCGTTCGCGGCGTCCGGGTGGGCCAGGAGCACGTGGGGGTTGCCTGGCAGGTAGAAGGTCTTCACGTTCGGGGCCGCCGCGGCGCGGGCCGCCTCCAGTCCGGCCTGCACCTGGGGGCCGTCCAGTCCGAAGTAGAGGGAGATGGTGCCATCCTGCTGGTAGCCGAGCATCCCGTATCGCCGGGGGGCGGTGAGCAGGTTCGCGGAGGCGCCCAGCACCGCCGACAGGCGCGTGTCACAGCCGGAGCACCCTGGCGGGAACTCCACGCCCCAGCTCGCGCGCATGGTGCCGTAGCGACCATCCCCCACGGTGTCGATGACGAGCCCCGAATCGTTCAGCACGTCCACCCGTGCCCACGGCAGGGCCTTCTGCACGCGCCAGGCATTGAACGTCGCCCCGTAGCCGCCCGCGCTGATGCCCGTGAGCCAGACGCGGTCAGCGTCGGGGAAGGTCGGCTGGAGCCGCCGCAGGTACGCATCCAGGTTCCGCGCGCCCACATGTTCGACGTTCTTCGGGCCGAACCAGTCATACGTCTGGATGCGGGTGCCCGCGTGGAGGTCTCCGGTGCAGTAGGGGACGTAGACGAAGCTCGCGTCGCGGAACGGATTGCGCGGATTTTCGCGGTCGAAGAGCACCGCGAGGTCCGGCGCGCGGGCCTCGGCCAGCACGGGAGCCTCGCCCATCGTGTCGGTGATGTGGGTGGCCGCTCCGAGTGCGCAGGCGGCGGCCTCCCAGCACGCGCCACCGCCCGCGAGGAAGACGAGGACCCGCTTGGAGCGGTCCGTGAGGTTGACGGCCATGCCCGTGGACGAGCCGTTCGCGCAATGGGCCTCGGGGACGGGCACGAACGTCCAGGTCTCCCGGGGCGCGTCGATGGGCGGGCCCGCATCCACCGTGTAGGGGATGGACGGAAGGTCATACGCCCCGGCATCCGGAGCACCGCTGTCCTCGAAAGGTGTCGCGCAGCCGAAGAGGACGAGGAGCCCCAGGAGCGTCAGGAAGCGAGCGTGCATGGCTTTCGCGCATAGCACACGGTGCCGTGGGCCCGCCTTCCTGCCTGCCCCTCATACGGGCCGTGCACCGGAGGAACGATCGCGGCTTGCTGGGTGGCGGAGCGCGTCACCAGGGTTGGGACTCAGCTCACGACGGGAGAGGCGCGATGGCCCAGGGGACGTCCAGGAAGGTGCGGTACGCGGTGGTGGGGGCGGGCAATCTCGCGCAGGTGGCCATCCTGCCGGCGTTCCAGCACGCGGAAGAGAACTGCGAGCTGGTGGCCCTCATCTCCTCCGACCGGACGAAGCGCGACGTGCTCCAGCGCCGGTACGGCGTCTCGCACGCGGGGGGCTACGAGAACTTCGAACAGGTGCTGCGCGATTCGCGCGCGGACGCCGTCTACATCGTGTTGCCCAACAGCCAGCACCGGGCCTTCACGGAGCGGGCCGCGCGCGTGGGTGTCCACGTCCTCTGCGAGAAGCCGATGGCGACGTCGGTGGAGGACTGCGAGGCGATGATCCGCGTTACCAACGACAACGACGTGAAGCTGATGATCGCCTACCGGCTGCACTTCGAGGAGGCGAACCTCCAGGCCGTGGAGCTGGTGCGCTCCGGCAGGCTGGGCGACCCGAGGATGTTCTCCGCCCTGCTCACGCAGCAGGTGCGCGACGGGGACATCCGGGGCAGCAGGGAGCTGGGGGGCGGGGCGCTCCTGGACGAAGGCCCCTATCCCATCAACGCCGCGCGCTACCTGTTCCGCGACGAGCCGCGTGAGGTGTTCGCCTACACAAGCGGCGGGGACGGCCGCTTCCACGGCGTGGACGCGACGGCGTTCGCGCTGATGCGCTTCCCGCACGGACGGGTGGCCCAGTTCGGCATCAGCCACGAGGCGTCGGCGGTGTCGAGCTACCGGCTGGTGGGCACCGAGGGCGACCTGCTCGCGCAACACGGCTTCGGGTACGGCACGGACATCGAGCACCTCATCACCGTGGGGGGCAAGGCGGAGACGCGGACGTTCAAGAGCAGCGACCAGTTCGCGCCGGAGCTCATCTACTTCTCGCGCTGCGTGCTGGAGGACCAGGAGCCGGAGCCCAACGGCATCGAGGGACTGGCGGACGTGCGCGTCATCGTCGCGTTGCAGGAGTCGGCGCGGACCGGGCAGCCGGTGAAGCTGGCGCCGTTCGAGAAGCCCCAGCGGCCCACGCTCGCGCAGCTCATCGTGAAGCCCCCGGTGGAGCCGCCCGAGCCGGTGAACGCACCAGCTCCGGTTCAGGGCTGATCTGCGAGGCCTGGGGTCAGGTGTCTTCCCGGAGCCAGAACCAACGCTCGTTGGAGCGAAGTGCGCCTTCGAGGAACTCGGAAAAAGAGCTGGCGATCTGGCGGCAGTAAGCCGGGTCCGGGAACGCCTCGTTGTAGCCGTCACGGATGGGATATCGATCGCCGTGTTTCTCGCTCACGTCGAGAAGGATGTAGTTGCTGTCTCGAACTTCGCACAGGGCGTACCAGGACGCGGGGCCTGCGCGGTCGGTGTCATCCTTGCGCATGACCACCCGTGCGCGGCGAAGCTGCGACAATGGGAAGAAGGAAAAGGCGGGGTCGACGCGGTCGAACAGGTCGGCGCCGTCACAGTGCAGGTAGAAGGCGCGGAGGTCCGGGTCCAGGCGCCACCCCACGCTTTGCTCGAACGCTTCGATTTGCGCCTGTGTCGCAGGAGGGCGCGCATGGTGGATGCGTGACACCTCCTCCAGCAATGCGGACATTGGCATGTCGCTACTCTCCGTAGGGATGGTCCATGCCGACGCTGGTCCACGGCGGCTCATTGGCGTAGCACTGGTTGTAGAGCCCAAAGAGGTCCTGGTGGATGTCTTTGGGGAATGGGAAGATGTTGTCCCAGTCGATGGGATTGCCGCCGTGCCAGAGGTCCCGGATGTGGTGTCCCTCGTACGGCCTACCGTTGGCCCCGGTTGGCCATGCGCCGAATCGGTCTGCCCATTTCTCCCGGAACTCCGTGCGGATGTTGTTCCAGCGGCTGCGGGAGGTTTCGTTCTGAGCGGGGCTGAGTGTTCCGTAGTTACAGCAGCAGTGCGTCACTCCGAACCGGCTTCCTGCCCGGACGATCGTTCCCTCGAAGTCCATCTTGACGTCCGCGAGCCACATGCAGCCTTGGAGGACATGCCCGCTTCCGGCGCACTTCTCCCGGCAGTAGTTCATGATCAGGCTGCTGCACTGCCAGGGGCCATAGTAGACGACGGTGCGGAACTGCCCGCCGCCGGGCACCGGTACAAAGGGGCTCACCCACTTTCGGAGTGTTCCAGAAGTGGTCGCTATCGGTGTTTCGGCGCATGCACTCAGTAACAGCGCTCCCGCCAAGCTCGCGATGTAACGCCAGGAAGGCGCTCTATGATTGGGTTTCACGGAGTCCAACTTTACGACACGGTGATCTGCTCGGGCGCGCAAACGTTGAAGTTCCTCTGCGGAAGGTGGTTGCCTCATGGAGTGCCCGTGCGGCCCCCCAGTGGGCCGTCCGGATCCGCGAGCACCGTGTCGAGTACGCCCAGGAGGTCGGTGTGGATGCCCTCGGCGGTGCTTGCATCGAACAGGTCGGTGTTGAACTCCAGCGCGCCGGTGAAGCCCTCGGCCATTTCCGTCAGGGACAGGGCCAGCTCATAGGTGGCGTTGCCCCGGCTGACCATCACGCGCGTCACGTCGAGGCCCGGGAGTTCGAACGGTACCTCCGGGGTGTTCTGCAGGACGAACATGGCCTGGAACAGCGGGGAGCGGTTCGTGGGCAGCTCGACGCCCAGCGACGCGACCACTTGATCGAGCGGGACTTCCTGGTGTGCGTACGCGCCCAGCGTCTCCTCTCGCACGCGCTGCAACAGTGCGCGAAACCCCGGGGCTCCGCGCAGGTTGACGCGCAGGCACAGGCCGTTGACGAACATGCCGATGAGCGGCTCCAACTCCGGCAGGAGCCGGTTCGCGATGGGCGACCCGATGACGACCTCTTCCTGCCCGGAACGGCGCGCGAGCACGACACCGAACGCGGCCAGCAGGGCCATGAACGGCGTCACGTTCTCGCGGCGGCACAGGGCGTGGAGCGCGTCGCTGCGGACACGGCCCAGTTGGACCGGACGGCGGATGCCATTGAAGGTTCGCTCCGGCGGACGGGGACGGTCGGTGGGAAGTCGGAGCTCCGTGGGTGCCCCCGCGAGTGATTGCTTCCAGTACGCGAGGCGTCGCTCCAGCTCTGGGCCGGTGAGCCAGGTTCGCTGCCACGCCGCGTAGTCGGGATACTGCACGGCGAGGGGCGCGAGTCCGGCTGCACGGCCGTGGGCCAGCGCCGTGTACAGCGCCCCCAGCTCCCGAGCGATGACGCCCAGGGACCAACCGTCCGCCGCGATGTGGTGCACGCAGATGAGGAACAGGTGCTCGTCGCTCTTCACGCGCAGGAGCGAGGCGCGTACGAGCGGAGCCTTCTTCAGATCAAAGGGCGTCGCCGCATCGGCGTGGACGTACCGCCACGCTGCTTCCTCCGCGTCCGGCTGCTCGCTCAGGTCCTCGAAGCGCCACGGGAAGTCACCCGCGGGGACGACCCGCTGGACGAGCTGTCCGTCCTCCTCCGAGAACCGGACCCGCATGGACTCATGGCGTTCCAGTAGGGACTGCAGGGCTCCGCGCAGCGCTTCGACATCCAGGGGGCCCCGGAGTCGGTGACCGTAGGGAATGTTGTAGGCGCTCGACGTGGGCGCGCGGAGGAAGAACCGGTACAGCCGCTCCTGCGCGTACGAGAGTGGAAGCGCGCGGTCGCGAGGCGCTCGCACGACCGGAGGCATCGCGCGGGGGCCGTCGTCCTGGGTGAGTGTCCCCAGATGCCGTGCGAGATCCGCGACCGTGGGACCGCTGAAGAGGACCCGGAGCGCGACCTCCGCGCCCAGCTCTGAACGGATGCGCGAGACGAGCTGCGTGGCGAGAAGGGAGTGGCCGCCCAGGTGGAAGAAGTTGTCGTTCAGGCCCACGCGCTCCACGTCGAGCAGCGAGGCCCAGAGGCGACAGAGGGTGGCCTCGGTGGGCGTGGAGGGCGGGACATACCCCTGCGTGTCACCGCGAGCGGGCACGGGGGCGGGCAGGGCACGGCGGTCCACCTTGCCGTTGACGGTGAGGGGCAGCGCGGCGAGCGGAGTGAAGGAGGCGGGCACCATGTGCTCGGGAAGGCGTTCGCGCAGCCAGCCGCGCAGCTCGGAGCCGTCGGGTAGCGCGGCCCCGGCGACGGGCACGAGATAGGCGGCGAGGCGCCGATCGCCTCCGGCCTCGAGCGCGACGACGGAGGCGTCCTTGACGGTCGGGTGGAGGCGCAGGGCCTCCTCGATTTCGCCCAGCTCGACGCGGTAGCCGCGCACCTTCACCTGATGGTCGGCGCGGCCCAGGTACTCGACGCGGCCGTCGGCCAGGAAGCGGGCTCGGTCCCCTGTCTTGTACAGGCGCGCACCCAGGACGGTGGAGAAGGGGTGGGGCCGGTAGGTGTACGCCGTGAGTTCCGGGCGGTCAAAGTAGCCACGGCCGAGGCGCTCACCGGAGACGTACAGCTCGCCCGGGACACCGATGGGCACGGGTTGCAGCAGGGAGTCGAGGATGTAGAGGGGGCCGTTGGTGAGTGGGCGGCCGATGGGGACGGGGACGCCGAGCGCGGGGGGCGAATCGAGGAGGTGGAAGGAGGAGAAGACGGTGCACTCGGTGGGGCCGTAGCCGTTGACGAGGCGCTGGGGCGGGCCGTGCTGGAGGACTTCGCGCAGGGCGAGCGGATCGGCGGCCTCACCTCCGAAGACGAGCGTCCTGAGGCCGGCGAAGGCCGTGGGGATCTGGCGGGCGAGCAGGTGGAGCACCGCCGTGGTGACGAACATGACGGAGGCCCGGGTGTCGCGCACCTGGTCCGCGAACTCCTGGGGGGAGTGCGCGGGATTGGCGGTGATGCCTACGAGGTGGGCACCGTGCAGCAGGGCACCCCAGATTTCAAAGGTGCTCGGGTCGAAGGATGCGTTGGACGCCTGGGCGACGCGGTCCTCCGGAGAGAAGGGATGGAGGAGGCGGTCGAAGGCCAGGGCCAGCACGCCCCGGTGGACGATGGCGCTGCCCTTGGGTCTGCCGGTGGAGCCCGAGGTGAAGATGACGTAGGCGAGGTTCTCCGGCCCGGAGGTACGCGGAAGGGGCGCGGTGGAAAGGCGACCGAGCGAGTCCGCGTCGGCATCGAGGCACACCGTGACGCCAGCGAAGGGCGGAAGCCGTTCGCGCTTGTGCTGGTGCACGAGCAGGACGCTGACGCGCGCGTCCTGGAGCATGAAGGCGAGGCGTTCAGCGGGATGGGAGTCGTCGAGCGGCAGGTAGGCGCCGCCAGCCTTGAGCACGGCGAGCATTCCGACGATGAGGTCGACGGAGCGCTCCACGCACAGGCCGACGAGGACCTCGGGACCAACGCCGAGCGAGCGCAGGTGCCAGGCGAGCTGGTTAGAGCGCTCATCAAGCTGTTGGTAGGAGACGGTGAGGGGGCCGAAGGTGACGGCGGGCGCGTCGGAAGTGCGCGCGGCCTGGAGGGCGAAGCGCTCGTGGATGCAGAGGTCCCGGGGGAAGTCGACGGTGGCGTCGTTCCAGTCGCGGAGGACGCGGTGGCGCTCGGATTCGGGGAGCAGCGCGAGGGATGCGATGGGTCGCGAAGGCTGTGCGACGGCGGCTTCCAGCAGCGTCTGGAAGTGGGAGGCCATGCGCTGGATGCGTTCGGCGTCGAAGAGATCGGTGTCGTACTCGAAGGTCGCCTTCAGCCCCTCCGGTGACTTCGTCACGAAGAGCGTCAGGTCGCACTTTGACGTCCCGGTGCGCAGCTCCCACGGCTCCGCGGCCGTGACCATCTGGAGCGCGGTGGACGGATGCGCCTCCAGGGTGGGCGTCTGCAGAACGAACATGACCTGGACCACCAGCGCGTGACTGAGTACGCGCTCGGGGTGGAAGTCCTCGACGAGCTTCTCGAAGGGAAGCTCCTGGTGGGCGTAGGCGCCGAGCGTGACCTCGCGTACGCGCCGCATCAGTTCGATGAAACTGGGGGAACCCGACAGGTCCTGCCGGAGCGCGAGCGTGTTGACGAAGAGTCCGACCATCCCTTCGAGCTCAGGCCGGATCCGTCCGGCGAGCGGGGTTCCGACGATGAGGTCCTGCTGGCCCGTGTAGCGGTGCAGCAGCGCGCTGAAGCCCGCGAGCAGGCCCATGAACAACGTGACGTTCTCCCGAAGGCAGAGGTCCTCGATGGCCTGGGAGGTCTCCGGGGAGAGCCGGAACGAGAGCGTGTGGCCCTTGAGTTGGTGGATGGG
>NZ_RAWI01000428.1 GCF_003612125.1 Corallococcus praedator | reverse complement strand
TGCTTTCGCAGGTGTGGGCGCAGGTGCTGGGCGTGGCGAGGGTGGGGGCGGAGGACAACTTCTTCGACCTGGGAGGCCACTCGCTGCTGGCGACACAGGCGATGTCGCGGGTGCGCAGCGCCTTCGGGGTGGAGTTGCCCCTGCGGGCCCTTTTCGAGGCGTCCACCGTCTCCAAGCTCGCCCTGCGCGTGGAGGCGGCGCAGCGGGCGGGACAGGAAGCCCTGGTCCCGAAGCTCGTGGCGGTGGATCGCGCCGCGAGCGACCTGCCGCTGTCGTTCGCGCAGCAGCGAATGTGGTTCCTGGATCAGCTCCAGCCGGGCAGCGCCTCTTACAACATGGCGTCCGCGGTGAAGCTGTCGGGGCGTCTGGATGTGGCGGCCCTGGAGCGCACGTTCGCGGAGCTGGTGCGTCGGCACGAGGCGCTGCGGACGACCTTCGAGACCCGGGACAGCCAGCCGGTCCAGGTCATCGCTCCCCGAGTCGCGTCGGCCCTTGAAGTGATCGTGCTCCCCGGTTGGACCGCCGCCGAGCAGGCCGCCGAAGTGAGCCGGTTCGCGAGGCAGGAGACCACCCGTCCGTTCGACCTGAGCCGGGGACCGCTCTTCCGCGCGAAGCTGGCGCGGCTGTCGGAGACCGAGCACGTGCTGGTGCTAGTGATGCACCACATCGTGTCGGACGGCTGGTCGATGGATGTGCTCGTGCGCGAAGTGGCGGCACTCTACGGCGCCTACGCGGCGGGCCGTGCGTCACCGTTGCCGGAGCTGGAAGTGCAGTACGCGGACTACGCGGCGTGGCAGCGCGGCTGGTTGCGCGGCGATGTGCTGGAAGGCCAGCTCGGTTGGTGGCGCCAGCAGTTGGAAGGCGCCCCGCACGCGCTGGAGCTGCCGACGGATCGGTCGCGTCCGGCGACCCAGAGCTTCCGGGGCGCGAGGACCGGAATCCAGTTGCCGCGAGCGCTGGAAGAGGGCGTCGCGGCCCTGGCGCGTCAGGAGGGCGCGACGCCCTTCATGGTGTTGCTGGCGGCATGGCAGGTGCTGCTGGCGCGCTACAGCGGCCAGCAGGACATCAGCGTGGGAACGCCCATCGCGGGTCGTAACCGCACGGAGCTGGAAGGACTCATCGGCTTCTTCGTGAACACGCTGGTGCTGCGCACGAAGCTGGAGGAGCGCGCGAGCTTCCGCCAGGTGCTGCGTCAGGTGCGAGAGACGACGCTGGGCGCGTACGCGCACCAGGAAGTGCCGTTCGAGAAGCTGGTGGAGGAGCTGAAGCCGGAGCGCGACCTGAGTCGTTCGCCGCTCTTCCAGGTGATGTTCACGATGCAGAACACGCCGGGCGGCTCGGGAGAAGCGCTGCCGGGTGGGCTCGTGCTGAGTCCTGTGGAGACGGAAGGCACCACGGCGAAGTTCGACCTGACGCTGGGAATGGCGGAGACGGGTCGAGGCCTCGCGGCGTCGCTTGAGTACAACACGGACCTCTACGACGCGGAGACGGCACAGCGGCTGTTGGGTCATCTCGGGACGTTGCTGGGCGCCATCACGAAGAACGCGGATGCGAGCGTCTGGGATCTGCCGCTGATGGAGACGGTGGAGCGCCAGCAGGTGCTGACGCGCTTCGCGGGGGACGTGGCCCCGGAGCGAGAGGGTGCGGAAACCCTCCACGGCCTCTTCGCAGCGCAGGCGGAGAAGACGCCAGCAGCGGTGGCGGTGGTGCACGAAGGCACGGCGCTGACGTACGCGCAGGTGGAAGCGCGGGCGAATCAGTTGGCGCGTCACCTTCGGACGTTGGGGGTGGGGGAAGAGAGCCGAGTCGGCGTGTGCGTGGAGCGCACGGAAGCGATGGTGGTGGCGCTGCTAGGCGTGCTGAAGGCTGGAGCCGCGTACGTGCCGCTGGACGCGACGTACCCGAAGGAACGACTGGCCTACATGCTGGAGGGGACAGGCGCGCCGGTGGTGGTGACCCAGGCGGGCCTGGAGGATGTGCTGCCGGAGTACACGGGTCAGCGCGTGCGGTTGGACACGGACGCGGTGCGGTTGGGTGGCTACGAAACCACTCCGCCGGCACAGGCGAGCACGCCTGCGCAGTTGGCGTACGTGCTGTACACGTCGGGAAGCACCGGACGGCCGAAGGGCGTAGCGGTAACGCACGCAAGCGCGGTGGCCTTCCTCCATTGGGCGACGGGCACGTTCAAGCCGGAGCAACTGAAGGGAGTGCTGGCGGCAACGTCGCTGAACTTCGACCTGTCGGTATTCGAAGTCTTCGCGCCGCTGGTGAGTGGCGGCACGGTGGTGGTCGCGGAGAACGCGCTGGCGCTGGCTGGATTGAAGGACGCTGGACGGGTGACGCTGCTGAACACGGTGCCGTCGGCGGTGGCGGAGCTGGTGCGAAGCGGAGGCATTCCCGTCAGCGTGGAGACGGTGAACCTGGCCGGAGAGGCGCTGCCAAACCGACTGGTGCAAGCGCTGTACGCGCTGCCGCAGGTGAAGGAAGTCAACAACCTCTACGGCCCGACAGAGGACACGACGTACTCGACGCACGCGAGGGTGGAGCGCGGAGCGAAGACGGAGCCGAGGATTGGCCGTCCGCTGGAGGGCACGCAGGCGTACGTGCTGGACGCGAAGGGCCAGCCGGTGCCGGTGGGCGTGCCAGGAGAGCTGTACCTGGGAGGCGAAGGACTGGCGCGCGGTTACCTGGGGCAGCCCGGGCTGACGGCGGAGCGCTTCGTACCGGACGGCTTCAGCGAGAAGGCAGGAGCGAGGCTGTACCGCACGGGCGACAAGGTGCGGTGGGGCCGAGACGGGACGCTGGAGTACCTGGGCCGAATGGACTTCCAGGTGAAGGTGCGAGGCTTCCGCATCGAGCTGGGAGAGGTGGAAGCGGCGCTGGGGGCGCAGCCTTCCATCCGCGACGCGGTGGTGGTGGTGCGGGAGGACGCGCCCGGTGACAAGCGGCTGGTGGCGTACGTGGTGGCGCAGCCAGGCCACACGGTGGACGCGACGACGCTGCGGAGTGCACTGAAGGGACGGCTGCCGGAGTACATGGTGCCGTCGGCCTTCGTGACGCTTCCGGCCCTGCCGCTCAACGCGAACGGGAAGGTGGACCGCAAGGCCCTCCCGAAGCCGGAGGCCGGAGCGGAGCGCACGCACGTCTACGTGGCCCCGCGCACGGAAACCGAAGAGGTGTTGGCGAACCTCTGGGCGCAGGTGCTGGGCGTGAAGCAGGTAGGCATCGAGGACAGCTTCTTCGAGCTGGGAGGCCATTCGCTGCTGGCGACACAGGCGGTGTCGCGCATCCGCACGGCCTTCAACGTCGAGCTGCCGCTGCGAGCCCTCTTCGAAGCCCCCACGGTCGAGGAGCTGGCCCTCAAGGTGGATGCAGCCCGGAGCGCGGGGCTGGCCCTGGTGGCCCCCCGCCTGGAAGCCCTGCCGAGGACGGGACGGGAGCCGTTGTCCTTCGCGCAGCAGCGCCTCTGGCTGCTGGATCAGCTCCAGCCGGGAGGGGCGTCGTACAACCTCCCGATGGCGGTGCGGCTGACGGGCACCGTGGACGTGGAGGCCCTGCGTCGCACGTTCGATGAACTCGTGCGCCGCCACGAGTCCCTGCGCACGACGTTCCAGGTGCACGACGGCCAGCCCATTCAGGTGGTCGCTCCGTTCCAGGAAGCGACCTGGAGCTTCACGGCACTGGACGGCCTGCCGGAGTCACAGCGAGAGGGGACCCTCCGAAAGCAGGTGGGGGCTGAAGCCCTTCGTCCGTTCGACTTGAGCCAGGGTCCACTCTTCCGCGCGACGCTGGTGCGGCTGAGCGCCACCGAGCACGTGCTGGTGCTGGTGATGCACCACATCGTGTCCGACGGCTGGTCGATGGACGTGCTGGTGCGCGAAGTCTCCGCGCTCTACGGCGCGTACGCCGAGGGTCGTCCCTCGCCGCTGCCGGAACTGGCGGTGCAGTACGCGGACTACGCGGCGTGGCAGCGTGGGTGGCTGAAGGGCGAGGTGCTTGAGGCGCAACTCGGTTGGTGGCGCCAGCAACTCGAAGGCGCCCCGCACGCGCTGGAACTGCCGACGGACCGGCCGCGTCCGGCGGTGCAGCGCTTCCACGGTGCCAACGCCTCCATGCTGCTCCCGAAGGCGTTGAGCGAAACGCTGAAGACGTTGGCACGCCAGGAGGGCGCGACGTCCTTCATGGTGCTGCTGGCAGCGTGGCAGGTGCTGCTGGCGCGCTACAGCGGCCAGCAGGACATCAGCGTGGGAACGCCCATCGCGGGCCGGAACCGGACGGAGCTGGAAGGGCTCATCGGCTTCTTCGTGAACACGCTGGTGCTGCGCACGAAGCTGGAGGAGCGCGCGAGCTTCCGTCAGGTGCTGCGTCAGGTGCGAGAGACGACGCTGGGCGCGTACGCGCACCAGGAGGTGCCGTTCGAGAAGCTGGTGGAAGAGCTGAACCCGGAGCGCGACCTGAGCCGCACGCCGCTGTTCCAGGTGATGTTCACGATGCAGACGGTCTCGCCGAACACGGGAGAGGTGCGTCCGAACGAAGGGCTGACGCTGCGGTCGCTGGAGACGGAAGGGTCGACGGCGAAGTTCGATCTGACGCTGGGGCTGGCGGAGACGGAGCAGGGGCTCGCGGCGTCGCTCGAATACAACACGGACCTGTACGACGCGCAGACGGCACGCCGACTGCTTGGGCACTTCGGGACATTGCTGGTTGGGCTCACGCAGGACGCGGATGCAAGCGTCTGGGACCTGCCGTTGCTGGAGACGGCTGAGCGCCAGCAGGTGCTGAAGCACTTCGCAGGGGCGGTGGCTCCGGAGCGTGAGTCCACTCAAGTCCTCCACGGTCTCTTCGCGGCACAGGCGGCGAAGACGCCGGCCGCGGTGGCGGTGGTGCACGAAGGCGCGGAGCTGACGTACGCGCAGGTGGAGGCGCGGGCGAACCAGTTGGCGCGTCACCTGCGGACGTTGGGAGTGGGGGAGGAGAGCCGGGTGGGCGTGTGCGTGGAGCGCACGGAAGCGATGGTGGTGGCGCTGCTGGGCGTGCTGAAGGCGGGAGCCGTGTACGTGCCGCTGGACGCGACGTACCCGAAGGAGCGTCTGGCCCACATGCTGGAGGGCACGGGCGCGCCAGTGGTGGTGACACAGGCAGGCCTGGAAGACGTGCTGCCGGAGTACTCGGGCCAGCGCGTGCGACTGGACACGGATGCCAAGGTACTGGACGGCTACGTCGCCTCACCCCTGAGCGCGAGCAGCGTCCCCAGCCAGTTGGCGTACGTGCTGTACACGTCAGGAAGCACGGGCCGTCCGAAGGGCGTAGCGGTAACGCACGCAAGCGCGGTGGCCTTCCTCCAGTGGGCCACGGCGACCTTCAAGGCGGAGCAGCTGAAGGGAGTGCTGGCGGCGACGTCGCTGAACTTCGACCTGTCGGTGTTCGAAGTCTTCGCGCCGCTGGTGAGCGGCGGCACGGTGGTGGTGGCGGAGAACGCGCTGGCGCTGGCCGGACTGAAGGAAGCGCAGCGCGTGACGCTGCTGAACACGGTGCCTTCAGCGGTGGCGGAGCTGGTGCGAAGCGGTGGCATCCCTCCCAGCGTGGAGACGGTGAACCTGGCCGGAGAGGCCCTGCCAAACCGACTGGTGCAAGCGCTGTACGCGCTGCCGCAGGTGAAGGAAGTCAACAACCTCTACGGCCCGACGGAGGACACGACGTACTCGACGCACGCGAGGGTGGAGCGCGGAGCGAAGACGGAGCCGCGAATCGGCCGTCCACTGGAGGGCACGCAGGCATACGTGCTGGACGCGAAGGGCCAGCCGGTGCCGGTGGGCGTGCCAGGAGAGCTGTACCTGGGAGGCGAAGGACTGGCGCGCGGCTACCTGGGCCAGCCCGGGCTGACGGCGGAGCGCTTCGTGCCGGACGCTTTCAGCGAGAAGGCCGGGGCACGGCTGTACCGCACGGGCGACAAGGTGCGGTGGGGCCGGGATGGGACGCTGGAATACCTGGGCCGAATGGACTTCCAGGTGAAGGTGCGAGGCTTCCGCATCGAGCTGGGAGAAGTGGAAGCGGCACTGGGAGCGCAGCCTTCCATCCGCGACGTGGTGGTGGTGGTGCGGGAGGACGCGCCCGGTGACAAGCGGCTGGTGGCGTACGTGGTGGCGCAGCCGAACCACACGGTGGACGCCACGACGCTCCGAGGTGCACTGAAGGGCCGGTTGCCGGAGTACATGGTGCCGTCGGCCTTCGTGATGCTTCCGGCCCTGCCGCTCAACGCGAACGGCAAGGTGGACCGCAAGGCGCTGCCGAAGCCGGAGGCTGGGGCAGAGCGCACGCACGTCTACGTTGCGCCGCGCAGCCAGACGGAGCAGGTGCTCGCCTCGCTCTGGGAGTCGGTGCTGGGAGTGAAGCAGGTAGGCATCCAGGACAACTTCTTCGAACTGGGAGGCCATTCGCTGCTGGCGACGCAGGCGGTGTCGCGCATCCGCACGGCGTTCAACGTCGAACTGCCACTGCGAGCCCTCTTCGAAGCCCCCACCGTCGCGGAGCTGGCCCTCAAGGTCGAGGCGGCACGGAGCACGGGACAGGCGTTGACGGTGCCGAAGCTGGAATCCGTGGCGCGGACGGGACGGGAGCCGTTGTCCTTCGCGCAGCAACGCCTCTGGCTGCTGGATCAGCTCCAGCCGGGAGGCGCGTCGTACAACCTCCCGATGGCGGTGCGGATGAGTGGCACCGTGGACGTGGAGGCCCTGCGTCGCACCTTCGACGAACTGGTGCGGCGCCACGAATCCCTGCGCACGTCGTTCCAGGTGCACGACGGTCAGCCCTTCCAGGTGGTTGCTTCGTCTCAAGAAGTGGCCTGGAGCTTCACTGCACTGGACGGTGTGCCGGAGGCCCTGCGTGAGAAGGAACTCCGGAGTCGGGTGAGCGCGGAAGCCCTTCGTCCGTTCGACTTGAGCCAGGGTCCGCTCTTCCGCACGAAGCTGCTGCGGCTGACGGAAACGGAGCACGTGCTGGTGCTGGTGATGCACCACATCGTGTCCGACGGCTGGTCGATGGACGTGCTGGTGCGCGAAGTCTCGGCGCTCTACAGCGCCTACGCGGCGGGCCGCGTGTCACCGCTGCCGGAGCTGGCGGTGCAGTACGCGGACTACGCGGCGTGGCAGCGTGGATGGCTGAAGGGCGACGTGCTGGAGGCGCAGCTCTCCTGGTGGCGTCAGCAGTTGGCGGGCGCCCCGCATGCGCTGGAACTGCCGACGGACCGGCCGCGTCCGGCGGTGCAGCGCTTCCATGGCGCCAACGCGTCCCTGCTGCTCCCGAAGGCGTTGAACGAAACGCTGAAGACGCTGGCACGCCAGGAGGGAGCCACGTCCTTCATGGTGCTGCTGGCGGCATGGCAGGTGCTGCTGGCGCGCTACAGCGGCCAGCAGGACATCAGCGTGGGAACGCCCATCGCGGGCCGGAACCGGACGGAGCTGGAAGGGCTCATCGGCTTCTTCGTGAACACGCTGGTGCTGCGCA
>NZ_RAWI01000427.1 GCF_003612125.1 Corallococcus praedator | reverse complement strand
CCTGCCGTCAGCCCCGCCTACATGGGCCGTCCCGCAGGGGATGACCCGTCCAGGAACTGCTGCGCCCGGCCCTCTTGTGGCATATACCCACACCATGCCTTCCGCCCTCACCGCCTCCCAGATCCGCGAGGCGTTCCTCCAGTTCTTCGAGGAGCGCTCCCACCGTCGCGTGGCCTCGTCCTCGCTGGTACCCGTCGGCGACCAGACCCTGCTGTTCACCAACGCCGGCATGGTCCAGTTCAAGGACGTGTTCACCGGCCGCGAGCAGCGCGACTACCGCCGCGCGACCTCCTCGCAGAAGTGCGTGCGCGCCGGCGGCAAGCACAACGACCTCGACAACGTGGGCTACACCGCCCGGCATCACACGTTCTTCGAGATGCTCGGCAACTTCTCCTTCGGCGACTACTTCAAGTCCGACGCCATCGCGTTCGCGTGGGAGTTCGTCACCCAGAAGCTCGGCCTGGACAAGGCCCGGCTCGCCGTCACCGTGTTCAACGGCGAGAACGGCGTCCCCTGGGACGAAGAGGCCTTCGCCCTCTGGGAGAAGCAGGGCGTCGCGCGCGACCGCATCCTGAAGCTCGGCTACAAGGACAACTTCTGGGCCATGGGCGACACCGGCCCGTGCGGCCCCTGCTCCGAAATCCACTACCACCAGGGCAACGACATCCCCTGCGTGGAAGAGGCCGCGGGCCGCCCCTGCCAGGGCGTTGCGTGTGATTGCGACCGGTGGCTCGAAATCTGGAACCTCGTGTTCATGCAGTTCGAACGCAAGGAGAAGGACGCGCCCCTCATCCCCCTGCCCAAGCCGTCCATCGACACGGGCGCGGGCCTGGAGCGCATCGCCGCGGTCGTCCAGGGCAAGCGCTCCAACTACGACACCGACCTCTTCCAGGGCATCCTCTCCACCGTCAGCGCCCTGTGCGGCCAGCCCTACTCCCAGGAGACCGGCGCCTCGCAGCGCGTCGTCGCCGACCACGCGCGCGCCACCGCGTTCCTCGTGGCCGACGGCGTCCAGCCCTCCAACGTGGAGCGCGGCTACGTCCTGCGCCGCATCATGCGCCGCGCCATCCGCCATGGCGCCACGCAGCTGGGCCTCAAGGACCTGTTCTTCTACAAGGTCGTGGACCGCGTCATCGAGCTCATGGGCGACGCGTTCCCGGAGCTGCGCGAGAGCCGCACCTTCCTGCTGGAGGTCGCCAAGCACGAGGAGGAGGGTTTCCGCCGCACGCTCGACCGCGGCCTGAAGCTGATGGACGAGGAGCTCTCCAAGCTCCAGTCCGCGAACCAGAAGGTCCTCCCGGGCAAGATCGTCTACCTGCTGCACGGCACCTACGGCTTCCCCTGGGACCTCACGCAGATCATCGCGCGTGAGCGCGGCTTCGACGTGGACCTGGAGGAGTTCCACAAACTCCAGGAGGACGAGGCCGCCAACCAGAAGTTCGACACGAAGGCGAAGTCCGGCGGGGACATCTTCCAGGACATCGTCGGCCGCACGGGCGCCACCACGTTCCTGGGCTACGACGGCGAGGGCCACGAGGGCGAAGGCAGCGTGCTCGCGCTCGTGCAGGACGGCGTGGAGGTGCCCCAGGTCTCCCAGGGCGCCACGGTGGACATCGTGTTGGACCGGACGCCCTTCTACGGCGAGTCCGGCGGCCAGCAGGGCGACACCGGCCGCATCGTCGCCCACGGCGGCAAGACGGTGGTGCAGGTGAAGGACTCGCAGCGCCCGGTGCAGGGGCTCATCGTCCACACCGCGGAGGTGACGGAGGGCACGCTGAAGGTCGGCGACATGGTGCAGACGTCCGTGGACGTGGAGCGCCGCAAGTCCATCCGCGCGAACCACTCCGCCACGCACCTGCTCCACAAGGCGCTCAAGCGCGTGCTGGGCGAGCACGTGAAGCAGGCGGGCTCCGTCGTCGCGCCGGACTTCCTGCGCTTCGACTTCTCGCACTTCTCCCCCGCCACGCAGGACCAGTTGGAGCAGGTGGAGGACCTGGTCAACACGTGGGTGCGCGACAACGCGGGCGCCCAGACGCGCATCATGACGCTGGACGACGCGAAGAAGTCCGGCGCGGTGGCCATGTTCGGTGAGAAGTACGGCGACACCGTGCGCGTCGTCACCGTGCACCCGGAGTCCACCGAGCTGTGCGGCGGCACGCACGTGAAGCGCAGCGGTGACATCGGCCTGTTCAAGGTGACGAGCGAGAGCGGCGTCGCGTCCGGCGTGCGGCGCATCGTGGCCGTCACCGGCGTGGGCGCGCTCCAGTTCGTGCGCGAGCAGGAGCACGAGCTCAAGAAGGTCGCGGCGCTCCTGCGCACGTCGCCCAAGGAGGTCGCCCTGCGCGTGGAGGCGACCCAGAAGCGCGTGAAGGAGCTGGAGCGCAAGGTGGAGGAGGTCGCGGTGAAGGCCCAGTCGGCCTCCAACAAGGACCTCCTGGACCAGGCGCGCGACGTCAACGGCATGAAGGTGCTGGCGACGCGCGTGGACCCCGCGGACGACAAGGTGTTCCGCGGCATGGCGGATCAGCTGCGCGACCGCATCGGCTCCGGCGTGATTGCCATTGGCGGTGAGAAGGACGGCCGCGCCATCATCCTGGTGGCCCTCACCAAGGACATGGTCGCCAAGGGCATGAGCGCGGGCAACCTGGTGCGCGAGATGGCCAAGGAAGTGGGCGGCAAGGGCGGCGGCAAGGCGGACATGGCGCAGGCCGGCGGTCCAGACGCGGCCAACCTGCCCGCGGCGCTGGAGAAGCTCTACGAGCTGGTGAAGGGCGCGAGCCCGGCGTGAGCCTCCACGCCCCGTCCCGGCCCCTGGCGTTCCTGACGGCGGCCCTCCTCCTGGGGGGCTGCACGAAGGACTCCTCCACGCCCGAGTCCGAAGCCACCGCGAACACGCTCCAGAAGCTGCGCGCGGAAGCGGACCGGGTGAAGAAGGGCGGCGCGGCCTCCGCCCGCCCGGAGCCGGAGACGGACAAGGAGTCGCGGCTGGCGGGCCTGGCCGCGGGGATGGGCGACAGCGGCCCGAGCAAGCTGCGGCTGCCCGCGCGCAACGACACCGTGCACGTGGACACGGTGGCGATGAAGCTCACCGGGCTGGAGTCCTCGCACTCGGTGCGGGGCAGGTCCGGGCTGGGGCTCACCACGGAGGACCTGTTCCTGCGAGTGGAGCTCGTCACCCAGAACGTGGGCACCGTGCCCGCGCCGCTGTCCCTGGATGGCGCGTGGCTGGCGGACGCGAAGGGGCAGACGTACGCGCTCGCGAGGGATGCGCAGGCGGTGGCCGGCACGCGGCCCCTGCCCACCACCTGGGCGCCCGAACAGCGCACGGACGTGGTGCTGATGTTCGAGCTGCCTCCGGAAGCGGTCCAAGACGAGGGGCTGGCGCTCGTGGTGAAGGGCGCTGGCGGGGACGTGCGGATCCCCTTGCGATGACCGGGCCGGCCCCCAAGCTCCTCCCCTTGCGCATCCGCCTGCCGTACACGGCGGAGGAGGAGTTCATCGAGCGGTATGGCTCGAACGTGGGGCGCGGCGGAGTCTTCGTGGCCACCCGTGCGCTCAAGCCGGAGGGCACGGGCCTGGCGTTCGAGTTCGTCCTCGCGGACGGTACGCGGCTGTTGCGCGGCGAAGGCGTGGTGCTCAAGGCACAGCCGGACGTGGGGAACGCACGGGCCGGAATGACCGTGCGCTTCACCAAGCTGGATGCCGCGAGCAAGGCGCTCATCGACCGCATCGTCGCGCGGCGCGCCGGGACGGAGGGTGAGGACCCGGCGCTGGCGTCGCCCTCCGCGCCCAGGATGGAACCGGCGCCGCTCCCGCCGGGACTCGTGCGCAAGACCCCGACCGTGCCGCCCTCGCGGCCCTCGATGCGGATGCCGGCGCTGCCACCCGCTCCGGGTTCGGGTGAATCGGCTCCCGTGCGCCGTGAGGTGGCTCCACTTCCGGGCACTCCGGGCGTGCCTTCACCGGGGATGGGGGTGTCGTCGGAAAGTGCGCGACGGGCTCCGGATGCGGCGCAGAAGGCGCCCGTGCCCGCGCCCGCGCCCGTCGTGGAAGCGCCTCAAGCGGCCGAGCCCCCGGTCCTCGCCGAGCCCGATGCTCCGGTGTCGCTCTTCCCGGAGCATGAGGAGGGAGAGGCAGCCCTCGCGTCGATTCCAGACGTGGGCCCTTCGCGCGATGCGCGGGGGAACAAGTCCGTCCCGGGGATGCCGCAGCGGTCGACCCGGGAGATGTACACCGTGCGCTCGGCTGCCGGGGAGTCGTCTGGGGCGAGGCCGGAGACGAAGGACTGGAAGGCGCCGCCCGCCTCTTCCGGGTCCTTCCCCGCCGTGAGGCTGCCGTCGGACGCGGGTTCGACGGGACGTGAGCCGACCCGGCCCACGGATCCGGATCCGTTCGAGTCCTCCGACGAAACGACGGACGAGGCCGGAGCAGAGGCCTTCGCGATCTTCACCGAGCCGGAGTTTCCGGAAGGACGCGCGGAAACGCCGGTCTGGAGCCCAATCCCGGCCGCGCCTCCCGCCTTCAAGGAAGAAGCACCGTCGCCTGAGCCGGCAACGTCCGGGTCCGCCACGGAGTTCGATACAGCCGCGCTGGCTGGGCTCACGCCTGCGTCGGTGGAGGCGTTCGATCCGAATGGAGTGCTCGGGGAAGTGCAGGCCCCAGGGCTTTCGCAGGAGGAGCCCGCGGCCCACGCTGACCTGGCGAATCCCAGCGATACGGGAGCAACGCCAGACACGCGGTTCGTTTCCGATGCGGCGGAGGCGGCATCACCGGACGCACCCGCGGTCGTCGAGGCAGAGGCGGCCCATACAGGAGAGGCGCTGGCTGGGGCAGAGCACTCCCGGGTGACGACCGCGGCCGATGTCGAGCAGCCGCTCGACTTCGATGTCGACCTCCACATGGATGCCGAGGAGGGAGTTCCGCCGGAGGAGAGCACCCCGGGCGCTGACGGTGCATCCGGATTCGAGCCCACGGCGTCCACCTCCGAGCCGGAGGCAGCAGCCTCGGATCCGCACCGTTCGTGGGAGCAGGACGAGGCGCCGCGCCATCCGGATGCAGAGCGCCTGCTCGCGTGGGGCATCGACCCCGCGTCGATTCACCACAAGGCGGGCGCACTCCCGGAAGAGGAAGATCCGTTCGCCGCCGCGCTGGAACAGGCCGTCGCAACGAGCGACCCGGCGGACCTGGCTGCCGGCGATGAAGTCGCGGCTTCGCATTCCCATGCGCCTGGTTCGGAGACGCAGGGAAGCACGGTCGCGACAGTGGACGACCGGACGGGGGCGAGTCCGGACGCGGATGCGGTGTTCGAGAACACGGCGACTCCGGACTCCACGGAGCCTCACGTCACGGCACCGTTGGAGTCACGCGCCGAGGAGCCCACAGCGGGATGGGCCTTCTCGTCCCCGACCTCTTCCGAGCCTCCAGCGGACGAAGCCCATGCGGCATGGCCGGATGAAACCGCGCGCACGGAGGACTCCGCGCCAGTCGAGACGCCTTCAGGCGTGCTGAGCGAGGAGGATGCATGGACCGCGCTCGTCGGGACGTCCGCGCAGGAAGCCGCGCACGCTGACGCAGCTCGTGCGGAAGAAGCTCCCATCCCTCCCGCGCTGACGCTCGCGGAGCAGTTCCCTCCGGGCGAGGCATCTCCTGCTGCCGGGGTGTCATCCGCAGCGGCGACGTTCCAGTCGGAGGGAGTGCTCGCGGAAGCGGCTTCGGCGGAGTCTTCGACGACGCATGCCGCATCGACGGTCGAGGAGGCATCAACGGAAGGCGTGTTCTCGGACGCGCAGTCCCTGAACAACGACGAGCAATCACACGCATCGCTGGCGGATCCCGCTGCCGAGGCGTTCGCGGATGCCATTCCGGTCGAAGAGGGATGGGACGAAGAGCCGTCGGTCTTCACGGTGGACTCCGAACCCACCTCCGGTTCCGTTGCGAACCACCGTGGCGAAACGGTCGCGGGGCAGCCTGGCTTCGAGCCTTCGGCGGCAGAGGCCCTTGAGCCCGCGAGCGGAGAGGCGCCCCCGCTCCCCACCTCCATGCCAGTGGCTGCTGTCGAGGCAGAGCCGGAGAGCACGGATCCATCCGCGACCGAGCCTGCGAGCCCCTTCGCTGGTGAGGAGTCTGATTCAGGAGCGACAGCCCACTCCCCAGAGACCTTCTCGCAAGGGGATGGTTCGGCCATCCTCTCCGGTCAGCCGTCTCTCCCCAGCGACACGGCACGCGCCTCCGAGCGGGAGGTCCCCACTTCGATAGGCCAGGGGGAAGCGTCATCTCCTGCCCCGACCGCGTCGGATTTCGTCGCGAGCCCCACGGATCCGACTGGCGCGGCACCCGTTGAGGAGGCGCTGCCCCCATCGACGATGCAGTCCGCATCGGGCATCACCACGGCTGACGCGGACGCCCGTCCCACGACCGCATCCGCAACCGTCACGGATTGGGTAGGCGAGGCAACCTTCGCGAAGGCTTCGTCCGCGACGGTCCCGGACCGTTCAGCGGAGAAGACGGGCACCGTCACCTCGGAAGCAGTCACACCGCCTGCGCAGGACGCAGCAAGCACTGCTCCGGATCCGCTCGCGCTCACCAAGGAGCACCCGAACACCGCGACCCACACGGCCCCGTCCGAGGATGCGTTGCGCGCGGACTCTTCGGCGCCCTCCCGGCCAGACGCGGAAGGCACCGCAGCGGATGCATCCGCTACGGGCACGGTCCCACCGGGTGAGCCACCGCACGAGGGAGCGACGTCCGCACTTGAGACGACGCCGACCCGTGTCGAGCCTTCGACGAGCGAAACGCAACACGCGGCAGCAACATCAGCAGCCTCGAAGGAGTCTGCCTCCTCATCGAACGCAGCGCCGCGCATGCAAGCGGGAGCCGCAGCCCCGAAGGAGCCCGTCTCCACACCGGATGCAGCCCCCCGCACAACAGCGGTATCCGCAGTCTCGAAGGAGTCTGTCTCCACGACGGATGCAGCGCCCCACGAAGCCGCGGCATCAGCAGTCTCGAAGGAGTCAGCTTCCACGACGGATGCAGCGCCCCACGCGGCAGCGGCATCAGCAGCCTCGAAGGATTCAGCCTCCACCACGGACGCAGCGCCCCAGACGGCAGCGGCATCAGCAGAGTCGAAGGAGTCGGTCCCCACGACAGACGCTGCACTTCACGCGGCAGCGGCAGCCTCGCAGGATTCAGCCTCCACGACGGATGCAGCGCCCCACGCGGCAGTAGCATCGGCTGTCTCGCAGGAGTCGGCCTCCACGGCATCCGCAGCAGCAGCCTCGGGAGCACCTGCCTCCGCCACGCCCTCGACGGAGGCAGCAGAGAGCAAAGCCGCGTCGCCAGACACCGCACTCCCTCCGGCCCAGACCGGCCCCTCCGCGGACACGAAGCCCACCGACGCTGCCGCTGCAGCCCCACTCCCGGCGCCCCCCGCCGAGGCAATCACCGCCAGGACCACCGCCTCGGGCGAACTCCACCCGTCCGCGCCACCGCAGCGCCCAGACACCGCGCAGACTCCAGACCCCAGGCCGTCGGAG
>NZ_RAWI01000426.1 GCF_003612125.1 Corallococcus praedator | reverse complement strand
CGCCGCTCCCGTGGTCCAGCCGGCGCCCGCTCCGAAGCCCGCCGCCGCGCCGAAGCCCACGACCGCGCTGGATGCCGGCACGGCCGTTCCCGCCGCCGCGAAGTCCCCGGATGCGGGCACGGCCGCCAGCGCCACAAAGCCCGCACCGAAGATGACGCCCGAGGTGAAGACGCTCGTGGACCGGATGCAGGCCTTCTACGAGAAGACGAACGACTTCAAGTCGGGCTTCAAGCAGGACTACAAGTACAAGACCTTCCGCCGCACGCAGTCCTCCACGGGCACGGTGACGTACAAGAAGCCGGGCCTGATGCGCTGGGAGTACGCGAACCCGTCGCCGCGCACCTTCGTGCTCGCGGGCAGCAAGGTGTACGCGTACGACCCGGCCGCGCAGACGCTGTCGGTGGCCGCCGTGGACACCAACCAGCTCTCCGCGTCGGTGACGTTCCTCTTCGGCCAGGGGAAGCTCGCGGACGAGTTCGCCATCTCCAAGGGCGACTGCAAGGACTGCAAGGGCACGCTGCTGGTGTTGGATCCCCTGAAGACCGAGCCGCGCTTCCGTCAGGTGCGCCTGGAGGTGGACCCCGCGTCCGCCCAGGTGCTCAAGAGCACCGTGGTCGACCCTGACGGCAGTGAGAACACCATCTCGTTCCTGGAGCTGAAGACGAACGTGGGCATCGCGGCGGACAGCTTCAAGCTGAACCCGCCCGAGGGCACCCGCGTGGACGACTTCACCAAGGCGAAGGCGCCGTAGGAAGGGCCGCCCTCCATGCGCGGCGTGTTGCTGGTGGGGTGCGTGCTGCTGGGCGCGGGATGTCACTCCGCCGCGCCCCCGGGCCCCGTGCGTCCGACGAGCCTCGTGGGGCAGACGCTGCCCCTGTTGTCGTCCCCCGCGCTGCGGCTCACCGTCGCGGGACGGCTCGCGGGCCGTGCCGTGCCGGTGGTGCTGGACGTCGCTCGGCCGTTGTCGCTGGTGTCCTCCGGCTGCTTCGAAGGGGGGCCGCCCACGGCCGCGGGCACCGCGCGCGTGCCCGAGTCCTCCGGTGGGTATCGCTCCTGGCCGGAAGTGCAGGCCCCGCTCTTGACGGTGGGCCCGGTGGCGCCGCCGCTGCGCACGGTGCTGCTGTCCGGAGAGCAGGGCTGTTCGGTGACGTTGGGGCAGGACGTGCTGGCCCCGTACGCCCTCACCGTGGAGCCGCTGCGCCGCGAGGTGACCTTCACCGCCACGCGTCCCCGGGAGGCCCATGAAGCGGAGCTGCGCGCCTCGGATGCGGTGCGCGAGTCGCACGTGGTGGAGCTCAGCCGCGAGCCCGTGGGGGACTGGCCGCTGCTGGCCGTGCAGGTGACGCAAGGCACCGCGAGCATCACCGGGCCCTTCGTCCTGGGCACGCGCGAGCCCTTCTCCCGGCTGGCGGTGGACCCGGCGCTGGCGCAGGGGCTTCAGCCCCTGGAGACGGCCGCGGGCCTGCCGCCGCGCACCTTCGTCGTGGATGCGGTGGAGGTCGCCGAAGGGCTGGGCGCGCGCCCCCTGGTGATGGAGGCCGCTGGACGCTGGCCCTCCCAGAGCAGCCTGGGCCGCCTGGGCCCGGACGTGTGGGGCCGCTTCACCGCCACCGTGGACGCGCAGGGTGGGGCGTTGGTGCTCCGCAGGCCGCACGTGCGGATGCCCGAGGAGGCCAGTGGCCGGCAGCAGTGCGCGGGTGAGGGCGGGGCCTTCAGCGAGGAGGCCTGCTACGGCGTCTTCGCGCGCCCCGAGCCGGACGGCGCGGTGGCCCTCTCCGGCGCGGTGTACCGGGACGTGCCCGAGGGCGTGCGCCTGTACGTGGAGCCCCGGGGCGCGGACGGCCAGCGCCTGGAGACGGGCTGTCAGGTGGGCCTGAGCTTCCCCACCACCCTGCGAGGCGCCAACACGCAGCACCGGCTGCCGTGGGCGTCACTGGCGCAGAGCCTGCCCGCGTGTCACGCCGCGCTCCAGGGCGCGCGCAGCTACGCGGTGTCCCTGGTGGAGGAGGGCCGTCAGCCCGAGTGCCCCACGACGTGCGCCTTCGTCACGGAGACCGCGTCGCGGCGCACGGTGTGCGAGTGCCAGCCGACGCCGCTGGGCGAGGGCGTGGCGATGCCCACCAAGGGTTCAGGCCCGCAGCCGCCGCCTGTCGAGGAGCGCGAGCTGGAGCCCGAGGATCCGAAGTAGCGCGGTGCCGCTCGGGGAAGGCATGGCCGCCCCGCCAAAAGGTTCGGGCCCGCAGCCGCCTCCCGTCGAGGAGCGCGAGCTGGGGCCCGAGGATACCTGTTCGACCGTGGCGGGTGACTACTCCGGCCGGGGCTCCGCGGGACGCTTCAGCGCCTTCATCGGCACGGGCGCGGGCAGGGCCTCGCGCGGGGTGTGCGTGCGCTGCTTCGGATCCGGACGCTCCACCACGCGGGCGATGAGGTCGTAGTCGTGCGCTTCCGTCACCTCCACGGTGACGAACTCGCCCGGGTACGCCAGACCGTCGTTGATGTAGACCTGCCCGTCGATTTCGGGCGCCTGGCCCTCGTGGCGGCCCACCAGCAGGTGCTCGGACTCCTCGCTGGGGCCCTCCACCAGCACGGTGAGCTTCTGGCCCACGAGCTTCTTGTTCTGCTCGCGGTTGATGCGCTTCTGGATGGCCATCACCTCGCGCCAGCGGCGCTCGATGGTCTTCGCGGGGACCTTGTTCGGCAGGTCGAACGCGGAGGTGCCCTCTTCGTCGGAGTACTGGAAGACGCCCAGGCGCTGGAAGCGCTGCTCCTTCACGAACTCCTTCAGGAGCTCGAAGTCCTCCTCCGTCTCACCCGGCAGGCCGACGATGAGCGAGGTGCGCATCACCAGGTTCGGCACGCGCTCGCGCAGCTTGGTGAGCAGCTCCTTGAGGAACTTGGAGTTGCGGCCGCGCTTCATGGACATGAGCAGCTTGTCGCTGGCGTGCTGCACCGGCATGTCCAGGTAGTTGGCGATCTTCGGCTCGGACGCGATGACGTCGATGAGCTCGTCCGGGAACACGCGCGGGTAGGCGTAGTGCAGGCGGATCCACTTCACGTCCACCTTCACCAGCTCCTTGAGCAGCTCGTGGAGCTTCGGCTTGCCGGGCAGGTCATGCCCGTACGCCGTCAGGTCCTGCGCGACGAGGTTCAGCTCCTGCACGCCGCTGTCGGCCAGGTTGCGCGCCTCGGCCATGATGTCTTCCACCGTGCGCGAGCGCTGACCGCCGCGCAGCGTGGGGATGATGCAGAAGGCGCAGGCGTTGTCGCAGCCTTCCGAAATCTTCAGGTACGCCGTGTACTTCGGCATCGAGTTGATGCGCGGCGTCTGGGCGTTGTGGATGTAGTCCGGATCCGGAATCACCTGACGCGGCGAGGCCTCGGCGGCCAACAGGTCGCCAATCTGCGCGTAGGCGCTGGTGCCCAGGAAGTGGTCGACCTCCGGCATCTCCTGCGACAGGTCCTGGCCGTAGCGCTGGGACAGGCAGCCCGTGACGACGAGCGTCTTGCACGCGCCCGTCTTCTTCAGCTCCGCCATCTCCAGGATGGAGTCCACCGACTCCTGCTTCGCCGGGCCAATGAAGGCGCACGTGTTGACGACGATGACCTGGGCGGCCGCGGGGTCCTGCACGAGCGAATAGCCGCGAGTGCGCAGCGTGCCCAGCATCACCTCGGAGTCCACCCGGTTCTTCGGGCAGCCGAGGGTCATCATGTACAGGCTTTTGGTGTCTTCCACTGCGTCTACCGCTTTCCGATTTCCGTTCGATCGAAGTGGTCCGCACTCCAAACGAAGTTGACGATGGCGCCGTTCGAGTAACCGATGGTCAGCGCTCCCTCTTCATCCAGTTCGACGGAGCTGGCGCGACCCAGCGCACAGGTGGCGGCCGGCCACTCGAGCGCCTGCTGCGCCGTCTTCCCCGACACCACGTAGAGCCCCATCCGAAGCTCGTCGTCGGAGTCGCATTGACCCTCGACGGCATAGGGATTCTTCCCGGTGAGCACCGTAACGACCGGTCGTCCGTCCGGCAGGCTCAAAGCATCCGGCACGTTCACGCCCATCTTCGTCGCGTCCACCGCGTTGGGGGCCACCAGCGCGCGGAGTGAAGCCGGGTTGAGCGGGGCCTCGCCCTGGGCCCAGTCCGGGTACGGCAGGATGCCCCAGCCGAGCCAGCCGGTGGGCGCAGCCTCCAGGGCGGTGACGGACGCGGGGGGCTTGAGCTTGAGGTTCTTGCGCGCGTCGTCGGGCAGACGCAGCGCTTCGCCCACCATGGTGGTCCCGCCCGTGCAGTTGGACACCGGCACCGTCTTCGCGCCCACCTGGTCCTGGTCCTCGTAGGTGATGCACAGGTCCATGACGAGCGGCGCCACCGCGGGGAAGCGGGGCAGGGCGCGCACCGGCACCAGGGCCACCACGGACAGCGTGTCGCCCTGGCGGTGCACGGCGGCGTTCACCAGCTTCTGCGCGAACGCGGGCGTGCCGCTCTCCGGCGGGGAGGTGCGCTGGCCGTCGAACGCGAAGCGGTAGGTGTAGCCGGAGGCGGTGGGGCCCGCGTCCGGGAAGGACAGGGTGAGGGTGATGAGGTCGCCGGCGAGCAGCTGGTTGTCCGTGGCCTCCACGCCGACGAAGAGCGTGTCCTTGCGCCAGCCCACACGGGCGGAGAAGTTCGCCGTGGCGCCCTCGACCGTCAGCGGCTTGAGGACCATGGGCGAGCCGAAGTCCTTGAGCCCCTTCTCCGGCTGCGGCGCCTTCTTGAGCACGGGCACCGGACGGCTGGGGCGCGCGGCGTCCTGCGCGAACGAAGGGGTGGCGGTGGCCAGCAGCAGGAGCGTGAGCGGAGCCAGGGGAGCGGCGTGCATGGCGGAAGGACTCAGTCGCGGAAGTTGGTGAACTGCATGTCCAGGCTCAGCCGGTCCTGCTCCTTGCGGAACAGCGCCATGGCGGCCTGCAGGTCGTCGCGGTTCTTGCCCGTCACGCGAAGCTGATCCGCCTGGATGGAGCCCTGCACCTTGATCTTCGAGTCCTTGAGCACCTTGATGAGCTCCTTGGACTTCTCCACCGGGATGCCCTGCTGCAGCTTGATGGGCTGCTTGACGTTCGCGAGGCCCGTCTTCTCGATGTCGCCGAACTCCAGCACCCGCAGGCTGATGCCTCGCTTGGCCAGCTTCGAGAGCAGCACTTCCTTGGCGGCCTGGACCTTGTCCTCGCTGTTCGCCTTCACGGTGACGGAGGTGTTGTCCGGGGCGACGACGATGTCGGCGTTGACGCCCTGGAAGTCATAGCGCGTGCTGAGCTCCTTCTTGGTCTGATTGACCGCGTTGTCGAGCTCAGCCAGATCGATTTTCGAGACGACGTCGAAGGAGGGCATGGGGGATGGCCGCCCTTACCATACCTACACCCGGACGACCAAGGGCACCACCAGGGTGCGCCGGGTGGTGTGCTGCTTGAAGGCCCGCTTCACCGCCCGGACCAGCTCCTCGCGCGCCAGGGCGTCATCCCCGCGCAGCTGTGGGTTCAGCTCCTCGAAGTAGGCCTTCGCCTCCAGGGCAATCTTGGACAGCACCCCCTGTTCGTCCGGGGAGAGCCCCTGGCCGGACAGCTGAGGGCCCGCCACCAGGGCCTGGGTGTCGCGCCGGAGCACCACCACCGCGGCCACCATGCCCGTCTCCGCCAGCCGGTTGCGCTCCAGGAGCGTCTCCGGCGTCACCACCCCGCTGCCCGAGCGCTCCCTCAGGATGCGCCCGGACGGCACGCTGCCGGAGAAGCGGCCCCGCCCCTCCTCGAACGTCACCACGTCGCCGTCGTGCGCCAGGAGCAGCCCTTCGGGCGCCATGCCGGACTCTCGCGCGGTGGTCAGGTGTCGGTGCAGGTGCCGGACTTCCCCATGTACCGGGACGAAGTGGCGGGGCTTCACGATGTCCAGCACGCGGCGCTGCTGGGGGCGGCTGGCGTGTCCGGAGACGTGCACGCCGGGCTCCACCTGGGCGTAGACGATGCGGGCGCCGCGCCAGTGGAGCTGGTCGAGCAGCGCGCCCACCGAGCGCTCGTTGCCCGGGATGGGGCGCGCGCTGACGATGACCAGGTCGCCGGCCTCCAGCCGCACGGGCCCGTCGCCGTGGGCCAGTTGGGTGAGGCCCGCGCGGGGCTCCCCCTGGGCGCCGGTGGTGAGCACCACCACGCGGTGGGGCGCGAGCTTCGGCACGGAGTCGATGTGCACGAAGAGCGAGTCGGGCACCTGGAGGTAGCCCATCTCCCGCGCCAGGGCCACGTTGCGCACCATGCTGCGGCCCTGAAGGGCGACGAGCCGGCCGGTGCGCTCGCAGAGGCTCAGGATGTGGCGCACGCGGTGGAGGTTGGAGGAGAACTGCGCGACGACGATGCGGCCCTTCGTCTCCTGGAACAGGCGCTCGAAGGTGGTCTGCACCACGCGCTCGCTGCCCGTCTCATCCACCAATTCGGAGTTGGTGGAGTCCGACAGGAGGCACAGCACGCCCTCCTCGCCGGCCTCTCCCCAGCGCTCCAGGTCCGTCTTCAGCCCGTCGATGGGATCCGGATCCAGCTTGAAGTCGCCGGTGTGGATGATGGTGCCTTCGGGCGTGCGGACGATGTAGCCCACCGCGTCCGGCACGGTGTGCGTCACGCGCGTGGCCTCCACCGTGAAGGCGGTGCCGACCTTGAAGGGCGAGCGCGGCTCGATTTCGCGCAGGTCCGCCTCCACGCCCAACTCCTCCAGGCGGTTGCGTGCGAGCGCCAGCGTGAAGCGCGTGCCGTAGACAGGCACGGGCAACTCGTCGAGCAGGTAGGGGAGCGCGCCGATGTGGTCTTCGTGCCCGTGCGTCAGCACCACGCCCTTGAACTGCGCGGCGTTGCGCTTCAGGTGGGTGAAGTCCGGGACGATGATGTCCACGCCGGGCATCCCCGCGGAGGGGAACATCAGGCCGGCGTCGATGAGCAGCAGCTCCCCACGGCAGGCGAGCACCATGGCGTTGAGGCCGATTTCGCCGAGGCCGCCCAGAGGTATGACGTGGAGCATGTGTCCGCAGTTTAAGGACTTGCCCCACCTGACGCGTGGGAATCCGCACCCCCCTCCCGTTTCCCCTCCACCGGCCGCCTGCTTGACGTCGCTCAACTAAAGGCTTAGTTGTATTGGAACTAAGTCCTTAGTTCGTCGTCAGGGGAGGTCGCCGCCGTGTCCAGGTCGCCGTCCGTCGAGGAGTCCCGGCCGCTGACGCCGGTGGAGCTGGAGCTGATGCAGCTCGTGTGGAAGCAGGGGGAGGTGAGCGTGGCGGACGTGCTCGCGGCGCTGCCGCCGGAGCGCAAGCTGGCCTACACGTCGGTGTCCACGGTGCTGCGCATCCTGGAGCAGAAGGGCGTGGTGCACAGCCGCAAGGAAGGGCGCGGGCACCTGTACTCGGCGCGGCTGTCGCGTGAGGCCTACGAGGCCCAGAGCGTGCGGCACCTGGTGGCGACGGTGTTCGACGGCACCGCTTCATCGCTCGTGGCGCGGCTGGTGGAGGCGGTGCCGCTGTCGGCGGAGGAGGTGGAGC
>NZ_RAWI01000425.1 GCF_003612125.1 Corallococcus praedator | reverse complement strand
AGATGTGTATAAGAGGCAGGTCCCACGCCGTGGATGAGCAGCCCTCCGCGCTTCGCCAGCGCCGAGGCGAGCATCACCTTGAGCACCGTCTCCACCGGGAAGCGTCCGGCCCCGGTGACGTCCGCGTGGGTCCGGTCCCCGGACAGCACCGCCGCGTAGTCCTCCCCCTCCACCCGCAGCGTCCCCGAAGCGCCGGGCTCCAGCCAGGGCAGCTCCCGGACGGCGGGCGGAGGTCGCGAACTCGAAGGGGCCCGCAGCACGAGCCGGGCATCGGAGGAGGTCCCGGCGGCCGGAGCCAGGAACGCGCTGAACACGCGCCCCAGCGTCGCGGCGAGCGCGCCGTCCTCCACCTCCAGCGCCACCGTCCACCCGGCGAGGGTGACCCGGAGCGCGGCATCACGGGGACCCGACGACGGGCCCCCACCGCTCACGGCACGCACTCCGATTCACCGGGGATGTTGCAGGCGGAGATCTGCGCCAGCGCGACGAAGGGCTGCTCCCACAGGATGGCGGGCGGCACGTACACGGCCGGCGCGGCCGGCGCGGGCTTCGACGCGGTCGGTTTGACCGCGGGCTGCTGCGGAGGTCGAGCGCTCATGGGAAGGGCACCGGGAACGCGCAGATGCGACCATCCGCCGAGCCGACGTGCAGCCGGCCCACGGTATGGTCGATGGTGGGCGTGCCGATCTCCTGGGCGGATCCGATGGACACCTGCCCTGTATCGACACCCGTCTCCGCATCCAGTTGGTGCACCTTGCCGTCGGAGCTGCCGACGTAGATGCGCGCCACGCCACTCACGTTGAGGGCGAAGGTGCCGGACGGCTTCGTGATGGGCGTCGTCGTCGTCCACTTCCACACGGGGACGTTGTTCGCATCCACCTCCCAGCGCTGGAGGGTGCCGTTGGAGAGGCTGGCCACGAAGCCCCGGCCCAGCGGGCGCACGAAGTGGGTGAACGCGGCGGCCGTCGGCTGCGTGACGAGCGACACCGACCACACGGTCGCGAGCGTGGCCGGATCCAGCCCGTACACCATGCCGTCCTGGGCGGTGACGAGGATCTGGTTGGACGCGGGGTTGCGCACCACGCCGTACTCCAGGTCCCCCAGCGCCCGCCGGCCCAGCTCCTGGCCGGTGAGGCTGTTGAGGACGCGCAGGGTGCTCGTGCTGCCCACGCCCGTCTTCGTCCCGACGTAGAGCTTGTTCGTCGTGTAGTCCACCAGCATGCCGCCGCTGATCATCCCCAGGTCCCCGGGCCGGTAGCGCCAGATGAACGCGCCCGTGGCCGCGTTCAGCGCAACGACCTGGTTCTGCGTGGCGGAGGACAGGCGCGTCGCGAAGATGGCCAGATCCACGTTGGAGTACATCGCCCGGTACGCCGGGTTCGCGTAGTCCAGCAACTGGGTGACGGGGAACGAGCTGATGTTGCCCAGGCCAATCGTGGTGTTGCGCCACAGGAACTCGCCCGTGGCCGCGTTGATCACCGCCGGGACACCGGCCTGGTCGCCCACGACGAGGAACTGCTGCCCCGGCCGGCCCAGCAGCGGAACCACCGGGAAGCGGCTGCCGACCGCGCCCGACAGCTTCACCGGCCGGAAGCGCTCCGCGCCGTCCTCGGCCGGGTTGGCCACGCTGGTGAGGTTGCCCACCACCGAATCGTTGAAGGAGCTGAAGATGCCCTCGCCCAGCGCGGTGACGGGCTGGAACTTCGAGGCCAGACCCACCGAGTAGCACCACAGCGGCTGCCCCGCCGTCCGAGCGCGCGGCGTGGCCAGCAGGCCCAGCGAGGTGGGCTGCGTGCCCGGGCCGTAGCGGCGCGCGTCGTCCGCGTTGAACACGCGGTAGACATACGTCGTGCCGTTGGTGACGGAGGTGTCCGTGAAGCTGGAGGCGGAGCTGAACTCGTCCGAGTACACCACCGTCGCGTTGCCCAGCACGTCGCCCACCGCGTACTGAACGCCGCTGACGGGCGCGGCGTTGGGGGGCGCCGTCCCCTGCGCGCGCAGCACCAGGGTGCCGCCGTGGTTGAAGGGGTTGTCCCACGTCAGCGTCACGCTGCCGTCGCGCGCCACGCCGGTGACGCGCTGGACATCCGGCGCGCTCGTCACCGCGAGCAGCGTCATCCACGCGTTCACGTGGATGCGAGGATCGTTGTAGCCCTGGTTCAGCTCCAGGCGGTGGCGGAACACCGTGTCCCCGGTGACGGCGCTGAAGCCCGAATACGTGACGCGGAAGGTGAGCTCGCCGCCCGGGGGAATGCCCTCGCCGGAGTTCGACTCCCAGAGGTAGTACGCGTTGTCGTAGTAGAGGGTCCAGTCGTTCACGGGCTGCGGCCCGGACGCGGCGACGGCGAAGAAGTTCACCGCCGGCTTGAACAGCTTCACCTCGATGAGGGGCAGCGGGCCGCGGTTCTGCACCGTGTACGCGACCGTGACGTTCGTCGCCGCGGTGGACACCGCCTCCTGGCTCAGCCGCACGCGCTGCAGGACGATGCGCCCCTTGCGCGCGGTCGTGACCAGGTCGCTCACCACCGGCGCGCCGTTGAGCGTCGCGTCCGCCCGCACCTGGAACTGGTAGCTTGCGCCGGGCGCGCCGGACACCTGGTAGCGCCACGTGAACTGCGCGGAGGCCCCCGGGGCCAGTTGCGCCACCGTCTCCGGCGAAGGCCCGGACACGAGCGTCGCGGTCGCGTTGCCCACCAGCACGGGCGCGCGCGGGTGCACGTTCGCGTACGTGTTCGCGGTGGAGGTGTTGAGCACCGTGAGCCGCAGCGTCACCTGCTCGTCGGCGAACGCATCCACCACGTCCATGTCCGCCGCCGCCACGAAGGCGCCCACGTCCACCATCGGCGAATCCGCCAGCGGCGCGGTGACGGTGCCCGCGGTCGCTCGCGCGCGGACCCGCGCCGCCACCGTGCCGGCCGCGGTCGGCCGCACGTTGATCACGAAGACGCCGGCGCCCCGGAGCGGCACCGTCTTGTTGAACGGCGCTTCGGTCCCCACGGTCGTGAGCGGCACGGCGCTCGTGGACGTGGGGTTGTCCACCGTGAGCGTCCCGGTGTTCGCGTTGGTGCGGTTCTCCACGACGACGCGGGCCACGGCGTTCCCGTTGGCCGCCACCCCGCGAGGCGTCATCGTCACCGTGGACGACAGGCTGGAGCGCGTCCACGAATAGGTGGCCAGGTTGATGGTGTAGTTCGTGCCATCGCACTGGTCGCGGCCGTAGGTGCCCGCCATCAGGCGCTCATTGGCCTTGTCGTTCGCGCGGTCCAGGGGGGCCACCACGCTCAGCACGAAGCGGGCGCTCTGCCCCCGCGCCAGCCCCCGCTCCGCGTCATCCGAGCACCCCACGCTGGACTGGAACGTGAGCCGCCGCGAAGGCGCGTCGAAGTATTCGATCTTCCAATCCGGCGTCTCCGCCGCGGGGAGGCCGCCCAGGAACTGGTAGCCATCCGGAAGGACGAAGGACACCTCCGACAGCCGGGAGTTGTCATACGTGGCCGAGGCCGTGTTCGTCACCTCCACGACGAGCTCGGACGCTTCGTCCATCACCACGCGCGCGACGGTCTCTCCCGCGGACGGCACCATCCGGGCGGTCCAGGTCTGGGAGAAGCCCACCACGGGCAGCAGCACGCCGGCGAGGAGCGTGAGGGTTCGCAGGTTCATGGCGGCGCTCACGTCACGGCTCCAGGGTGAAGGGGGTGGTGGCGAGCAGCACGCCATCCAGGAAGAAACGCGCCTGCCACGTGCCCGTCATCCGCGACGCGGTCACCTGCGTGCCCGCCACCGGCAGCGAGAAGCGCAGCGTGCGGGACTCCTCCGGCGGCGCCTCCACCGTCTGGCCCTGCTTCTCGTACGGCCGCCCGGTGGGCGTGATGAACTCCACGTCCACCTGGCCCCTGCCCCGCACGCCCCGGACCACGAAGTCCACGTCCACCTGATCCACCTGGGACAGGCCCACCGGCCCGGACGCCGCGCCCACCACCCGCGCGCTTCCGGACGGCGGCGGCACTTCCACGGGAGGCAATTGCTCCCCCGCCACGGGGTCCCCCTGCGCTTCGGGCGGAGGCCGGGCCACGCTTCCGCCTCCAGCCAGCACGTCCGTCGGATCCAGCGGCCCGGCGCTGTCGCTCCCCTGCCCCGGCGTCACGGCCGGAGGCGGACGGGGGGACACCCCCTCCGAGCACGCAGACAGCACCACCGCACCCGCCAGCACCGCCACGAGCGCACGCATCATCGAACCTCCCGAGGCGCGGCACCGGCCGGCGCGCGCACTTCATCCACCAGTCCCCGCCGCTGCAATTCCGTGAGGAAGCGCAGCGTGTCGGCCAACACCGGACCCACGTCGGTTGAAGACTCTTGCGCCACCGCCTCGGCCACCGCCCGGACCGTGCGCTGGCCGTCACACAAGGCCCAGATGCGCGCCGCCGTCGCGTTGAGTCCGCGCAGGGTGCGCCCCTCCGCGTCCAGCACGAGGAAGTCCGCCCCGAACCACTCGCCCGAAGCACCCGCGCGGCGGCGGGGAACGCTGGCTTCCGCGAAGCTCATGGGCGGCCCGTCCTTCCCAGCCACGTGGCCAGCCGACGCTTCACCGTCGCGCGCCACCGGCCCAGCAGGCGGGGGCCTACGTCCCAGCGCTCCATCTCCAGCACCGCGCCCCCACGGCGCACCCGCCGCGCCTTCCCCAGGATACGGAAGACAGGCAGCGGCGGATCTTCGCCCCCGCCATTGTCCCCGCGCAGCGCGCACACGTCGCCGTCACACCAGCGCACCCGGTGCAGCACCAGCGAGGACTCGAAGCGCGCCAGCACCACCTCGCCCGGACGCGGGGCCTCCACCAGCGGCTCCACCTCCGCCACGTCACCCGCACGCAACGACGGCCACATGCTGTCCCCATCCACGGGGATCCAGCGCGGACCATCGATCACGGATGCGGTGCGGGGGACGCTCGCCATCGGAGACCGAATCTACCCCAGCCTCTCAACGCTCGCGAATCTCTGGAGCCTCAATCTCCCAGCGATTCCCAGGACTTACGATGCTTAACACCTTTACTCCGGGATTTTCAGGGAAGACGGGCCGGCCGCCTGCCCTCCGACCCGGCGGACCGGATCGGAGGATCAGCGGCGGATCATCCCTGGGGCGCGGGAGCCGCGGCCGGCTGGGCGCGCAGCGTCTTGCCCACGTTGTCCAGGGCCACCGGCACCAGGTCTCCGCCCGCCATCGGCTTGAGCTTCGCCTGCCCGCTGCGCAGCTCGTCGCCGCCCAGCACCAGGGAGAAGCGGGCGCCGGACTTGTCCGCGCGCTTCATCTGGCTCTTGAGGCTGCCGCCACGCGTGTCGAACTCCACGTAGAAGCCCTCGCGGCGCAGGCGGCTGGTCAGCGCCAGCGCCGCGTCCTGGCAGGCCGCGTCCACGTCCGCCGCGACGATGAACAGGTCCGGCTGGGCGGTGAACGTCTTGCCACCCTCCTTGAGCAGGAGCACCAGCCGGTCCAGGCCCATGGCGAAGCCCACGGCGGGCACGTCCGGCCCGCCCAGGCCCTTCATCATCTTGTCGTAGCGCCCGCCGCCGCCCACGGTGCTGGCGGTGCCCAGCGCGGGGTGCGACGCGATGAACTCGAAGACGGTGCGCGTGTAGTAGTCCAGGCCGCGCACCAGCCGGTGGTTCACCACGTAGCGGATGCCCAGCTGGGCAAGCTTGCGCTGCAGGTCGCCGAAGTGCGCGCGGCACGGCTCGCACAGGAACTCCAGGACGTTGGGCCCGGCTCCGGCCACCGCCTGGCACTTCTCGTTCTTGCAGTCGAGCACGCGCAGCGGGTTGCGCTCCAGCCGCTGCTGGCAGTCCGCGCACAGCTCTTCCCGGTGCGCGTTGAGGTACTCCACCAGCTTCGCGTGGTAGGCGGGCCGGCACGTCTCGTCGCCCAGCGAGTTGATGTTCAGGGTGACGTCCTTGAGGCCCAGCGCCTCCAGGAACTGCACCACCATGTCCATCAGCTCCACGTCCTGCGCGGGCTCCTTCGCGCCGTACGCCTCCGCGCCAATCTGGGAGAACTGGCGGTAGCGGCCCGTCTTCATCCGCTCGTAGCGGAACATGGGCCCCATGTAGAACCAGCGCGACACCGGCTCCGCGTTGCTCACCGAGTGCTCGATGTACGCTCTCGCCGCGGGCGCGGTGCCCTCCGGACGCAGGGACAGGCTGCGGCCGCCCTTGTCCTCGAAGGTGTACATCTCCTTGCCGACGATGTCCGTCTCCTCGCCCACGCTGCGCACGAAGAGGGCGGTGTCCTCCACCATGGGCGTGCGCACCTCGCCGTAGCCGAAGCGGCTGAACAGCGTGCGCGCGGTGCCTTCCACGAACTGCCAGACTTCAATCTCGCCAGGCAGAAGGTCGTTCATCCCCTTCACGCCGTTGATCTTCTGACTCACACGATCTCCCCGATGCGCGTGCCCATGCGCACCACCGCTTCCGGCTGGAGGCTTTCGTCCCAGCGTACCCGCTTCGGTTCGAAACAGAGGATGACGGTGGAGCCCATCTCGAAGCGGCCCAGCTCCCCACCCTTCTCCACCGGGATGCCCGCGCCGTAGCGGTGCACCTTGCCCGGCTGGCCAATGTGGGTGGTGATGTCCTCGTAGGACGCCTTGATGCGCGACACGCACGTGGCGCCCACCTTCACCACCGCCACCTTGCCGGCGGGCGTGTCCAGGTACGTCACCAGCCGCTCGTTCACGCAGAACAGCGACTGCTTGTTCTTCACCGACGCGGGGTTCACCGGCCAGAACTCACCCGGAATGTACGCGTACCCGGTGATGGTGCCGCCCAGCGGCGCGTGGATGCGGTGGTAGTCGCGGGGCGACAGGTACAGCGTCGTCCAGGCGCCGCCGTGGAAGGGCTTCGCGGCCTGCGCGTCCCCCAGCAGCTCGTCCACCGTGTACTCGATGCCCTTGGCCTGCAGGCACCGGCCGTTGTCCGAGTAGCCCACCTGGGACACCCGACCATCCACCGGCGACACGACGACGTTCTTGCCCCCGTCCACCGGGCGCAGGCCCGGCTTGAGGCCGCGGGTGAAGAACTGGGCGAAGGTGGGGTAGTTCTCGAAGGCGTGCTCGGCCTCCGCCATGTCCACGTTGTACGCCTTGGCGAAGGCGCGCATGGCCCAGTGGTGCACCGGCGCCGGCGCCGGCAGGCGCGTGGCCAGGCCCACCGCGGAGGACACCGCCGACTTGGGCAGCACACGCATCAACTTCATGAAGGTCTGTTCGTTCATCGAAGGTCGTCAGTCACGATAGGGAAAAAGGGGTTTCAACGGCCGGCGTCGGAGGACACCACGCCGCCATCCGCGTACCGCTGCACGGTGCGCATCTCGCTGGTGGGTAACAGCGCCAGCACGCGGCCGTCTTCAATCAACACCATCGTGTCCGCATGGCTGGGGAACTCCAGCCGGCAGGACGCCCGGTCGCTCAGCTTCCAGCCCTCCCGCATCC
>NZ_RAWI01000424.1 GCF_003612125.1 Corallococcus praedator | reverse complement strand
CGCCCCCCGGATTCCTGACCCGGCGGTCAGCCACGGCTGTTCTATTTCTGACCGGCGGGTTAGGAATGCGGGCGCCATGTCCCGCCCCGCCGACCCGAAGGCCCGCAGCGCGCTCATCGCCGCCGCGCGGGCGGAGTTCGCCCGTCGGGGGGTGAAGGGCGCGCGCGTGGGCGACATCACCGCCGCGTGCGGCCTGTCCAAGGGCGCCTTCTACCTGCACTTCCCCTCCAAGGAGGGCCTCTTCGGAAGCCTCGTGGAGGCGTTCGTGAAGGAGCTGGAGCGGGTGAGCCTGAAGCGCCTGACGTGCATGGAGCACTTCCGCGCGGAGCACGGCCAGCCGGGCCCCGCGGACGTCGCCGCGTGTTCGGAGCGCTACCAGCACTTCCTGCGGATGGAGGCCGCGTCCGACCTGGAGATGCTGGAGCTCATGTGGGAGAGCCGCGAGGTCGTCACCACGCTCATCGTCGGCAGCCAGGACACCGCCTTCGAGTCCGTCATGTGGGACCTGGTGGACCGCGAGGTCGACCGCATCTCCCAGGAGTTCCGCCACCTGCAGGGCCACCACGGGGAGAGCCCGGACGTGGACCCTGGCCTCTTCGGCTCCTTCGTCGTGGGCACCTACCTGCTGCTGGCCCGTCAGATGGGGCGCCTGACGCACAAGCCGGACCTGGCCTCCTGGGCCACCGGCATCCAGCGGCTGATGCACGAGGGCACCGCGCCGCGCAGCAAGCCGCTGCCCTCGTCCCAGACGCTGCTTGCGCCGCCCGCGCCCGTCGCCGCGCGGACCCCTTCCACGCCTTCCACGCGCCGGCGTCACGCCCGCGCGGCCAACCCGCATCGCCCGCCAAGGAAACGCCCGTGAAATCGTCCACGAAGCCCTTCGCTTCCCGTGCCTTCGCCGCCGTGGGTGTGGCCGCCGCGCTGTCGCTCACCGCCTGCGACAAGGCGGACGCCGCCGCCGCGCCGCCCGCCGCCGCCGACAAGGCCGCCACCGCCAAGGCCCCCACGGCCGTGAAGGTCGTCACCCCCCGGGGCGAGCAGGCCTCCGCGTCCGAGGAGGTGACGGGCACGCTGTTCCCCGCGCAGGGCCTCCAGGTGGGCTTCGAGGTCGGCGGCCGGCTGGAGTCGGTGCGCGCCCAGAAGGGGCAGGCGGTGAAGAAGGGCGACGTGCTCGCCCAGCTCAACCCCGAAATCGTCGACGCGCAGGTGGCCGGCGCGGAGGCCGCGGTCGCCGCCGCGGAGGCCGGTGCCTCCATGGCGAAGGACGCCGCCGAGCGCAGCGAGAAGCTCAGCGCGGGCGGCGGCATCAGCGAGCAGCAGCACCGCAGCGCCTCCTCCACCGCCGCGCAGGCCCAGGCGCAGGTGCTGGCCGCGAAGGCGCAGCTGGCCCAGGCCCGCGCGGCGCGCCGCCGTCATGATTTGAAGGCGCCCTTCACTGGCACGCTCATCGAGTCCCCGGACCAGACGGGCGCCACGGTGGCCCCGGGCACGCCGCTCTTCACGCTGGAGCAGTTGGACACGCTCGTCTTCCGCACCACGGTGCCGGAGTCCTCGCGCGCGCTGCTCAAGCCCGGCGTGAAGGTGCGCGTGGTGTCGCTGGGCGGGGGCGCGGCCACCGACGAAGCGGTGGTGCGCACCATCCTGCCGTCCGCCGACCCGAACACCCGCCGCGTGCCGGTGGAGATCGCCGTGCCCAACGCGGATGGCCGCTTCGTGGCCCACACGCTGGCGCGCGCGATGCTCAAGCTGGGCGAGCTGCGCGACGCCCAGGTGATTCCCCTGACGGCGGTGTCCTCCTCCAACGGGGACCACGTCCTCGTCGTCGACGACGGGGCGCTGCGCCGCGTGGACGTGCAGGTGCTGGAGCGCCGCGACCGCGAGGTGGTGGTGCTGGCCGCGTCCGTCCTCCAGCAGGTGGTGGACTACCCGACGCCCGCCCTGACGCCCGGCACCCGCGTCTCCGTGAAGTAGCCACTTCGCGCCCCTTTGCGCCGCGGCCGGTCCGCGCGGCGATGCGAGTCCTCCATGCTTCTCAGTGACGTTTCCATCCGTCGGCCGGTGTTCACGGCCATGCTGTCCCTGTTGCTCGTGGTGCTGGGGCTGATGGGCCTCAAGCGCCTGGGCACCGACCTCTACCCGGACGTCAGCTTCCCCATCGTGGTGGTCAACACCGTCTACAAGGGGGCGGGCCCGGGTGAAATCGAGACCCAGGTCATCAAGCCCCTGGAGGACGCGGTCGCCGGCATCAGCGGCGTGGACAAGATCCACTCCTACAGCCGTGAGAACCTGGGCACCGTCGTCGTGTCCTTCACGCTGGGCACCAGCCTGGACACCGCCGTGCAGGACGTGCGCGACAAGGTGGGGCAGGCGGTCAACAAGCTGCCCACGGACGCGGATGCCCCCATCGTCAGCCGCATCGACCTGTCCGCCACGCCCATCCTCACCTACGCCGTCTCCGCGGACATGCGCTCCCAGGCGCTGCGCAAGCTGTTGGATGACCGCATCAAGCCCGCGCTCGCCCAGATTACCGGCGTGGCGGAGGTGCGCATCACCGGCGGTGACGTGCGCGAGGTGCAGGTGGACATCGACCTGGACAAGGCCCGCGCCGTGGGCATCACGCCCGCGCAGGTGGCCCAGCGCATCGGCACGGAGAACCTCAACCTGCCCGCGGGCCGCCTCCAACTGGGGCCCAATGAGCTGACGGTGCGCTCCATGGGCGAGTTCCGGAGCGTGGAAGACCTGCGGATGCTGCCCGTGGCCCGCAGCAGCACCGGCGCCCAGGTGCGCCTGGAGGAGATCGCCACCGTGACGGACGGCGTCACCGAGCGCCGCACCACCGCGCGCCTCAACGCCCGCGACGCCGTGGTGCTGGAGATCGTCAAGCAGCCGGGCTCCAACACGGTGGCCGTCAGCGACGCGGTGAAGAAGACGCTCGCGCAGATGACGCCGGTGGTGGGGCAGGGCTTCCAGGCGACGCTGCTCATCGACCAGTCGGAGCTCATCCGCGCCAACACCCACGAGGTGTGGATCGCCATCATCTTCGGCGGCCTGATGGCGGTGCTCATCATCCTGATGTTCCTGCTGGACCCGCGCGGCACGTTCATCTCCGCGCTCGCGCTGCCCACGTCCGTCATCGGCACGTTCTTCGTGATGTACGTGCTGGGCTACTCGCTCAACCAGATGACGCTCCTGTCGCTGTCGCTGGCCATCGGTCTGCTCATCGACGACGCGGTGGTCGTGCGTGAGGCCATCACCCACCGGCTGGAGCAGGGCGAGGACCCGATGAGCGCCGCGTCCAACGGCACCCGGGACGTGGGCCTCGCGGTGCTCGCCACCACGCTGTCCCTGGTGGCGGTGTTCATCCCGGTGGCGTTCATGCCCGGCATCGTGGGCCAGTTCTTCAAGCAGTTCGGCATCACCATCTCCGTGGCGGTGACCATCTCGCTGTTCATCTCCTTCACCCTGGACCCCATGCTGTCCGCGCGCTTCGCCAAGGCGCGCAAGCCCGGGGAGGTGCACCAGGAGGCCGCGGTGTTCCGCGGGCTGCGCCGGTTCCTGGAGGGCACGGAGAACACCTACGCCCGCATCCTGGGCTGGGTGCTGAAGCACAAGTGGACCACCGCGGGCCTCACCCTGCTGGCGCTGGTGCTGTCGTTCGGCGCCGCCAGCACGCTGGGCGCGGAGTTCATGAGCGCGGAGGACCGCTCGCAGCTCATCGTCGAACTTCAGTTGCCAGACTCCTCCAGCCTCGCGCAGACGACCGAGCGCGCCGCGGAGGCGGAGACGCTGCTCAAGCAGCTCCCGGAGGTCACCGACATCTACACCACCGTCGGTCCCAACGGAGACGTCTACAAGGCGCGCATGCGCGTCCTCACCGTGCCCAAGGAGGCGCGCACCAAGGGCATCCCCGTCCTCAAGGAGGAGGCCCGCGCGCTGCTCGTCCCCAACCTCGTCTCCACCGCCATCACCCTGTCGGATCCGCCGTCCATCGAAGGCCTGGGCGACTGGTTCCCCATCATGGTCCGCGTGGTGGGGCCCGACCTGAAGCTCGTCAACGAGGAGGCCGAGCGCATCGCTGGCATCCTGCGAAGCCTGGGCACGTCCGACGTGCGCGTGGACACCAACCCGGCCAAGCCGGAGCTCCAGGTGCAGATTGACCGGGCGCGCGCCACGGACGTGGACCTGTCCGCGGCCTCGCTCGCCATGCAGCTGCGGCTCGCCATCGACGGTGACGTGTCCGCGAAGCTGCGCGAGGGCACCGACGAGACGGACATCCGCGTGCGGCTCCAGGAGCGCGACCGCGCCAACCCGGAGCGCGTGCGCCAGTTGATGGTGTCCACGCCCCGGGGGCTGCGCCAGGTGACGGACGTGGCGAACGTGTCCCTGAAGGACGGCCCCAGCATCATCGAGCACGAGAACCGCGAGCGGCAGGTGGCCGTCGTGTCTCAGCTCGCCAAGGGCGCCGCGCTGGGTGACGTGGCCGCGCAGTTGAAGGCCGCCATCGCGGCGAAGCCGCTGCCTCCGGGCTATGCCATCGTCTACGACGGGCAGATCAAGAGCCTGGATGAGCAGAACGACGCGTTCGGCGCCGCCTTCGGCCTGGCGTTCGTCTTCATCTACATGGTGCTCGCCAGCCAGTTCGAGTCCTTCAAGCACCCGTTCACCATCATGGTGTCGCTGCCGCTGGCGCTCGTGGGCGCGCTCTTGGGACTCGTCGTCACCAACTACCACCTCAGCCTGGGCGCGATGATTGGCGTCATCCTGCTGATGGGGCTCGTCACCAAGAACGCCATCCTCCTCATCGACGGCGCCCTGCACCACCTGCGCGAGGGCGACTCGGTGGACGAGGCCCTGCTCAAGGCCGGCCCCCGCCGCCTGCGCCCCATCCTGATGACCAGCGCCGCGATGGCCATTGGCATGGTGCCCACCGCCGTGGGCACCGGCACCGGCTCCGAGTTCCGCGCCCCCATGGCCATCGCCGTCATCGGCGGCGTCATCACCTCCACCTTCCTCACCCTGCTGGTGGTGCCGGTGGTGTTCGCGGCCATGGAGAAGCTGTCCTTCCGCCGCAAGCAGCCCCGGACGCCCGGCGGCACGCTCGCCACGCCGTCCGCGGACGTGCACGCGGCGCCCGACCGCGCGGCCTGAGGCAGCCGGTCCGCCGAGCATCACGGGGCGCGAGGGGAGTCTGCCTCGCGCCCCGTCGCATTTCCGGCCTCAGCGCACGTACAGCGGCACCTGCGCGGCCCGGACGCGCAGGCGCAGGGACTGGCCCTCCGGCGTGTCCGGGAAGAGGCCGCCCCACGCCAGCGTCAGCCGCTCCCCCACGGGCTTCCACGCCAGGTGCCCGCGCATCCGCACGGGCTCATAGCTGGACCGTCCTGCGTCCAGGTGGCGCGCGTCCGGCAGGCCGAACACGGTGTAGTAGGTCAGGTCCGGGGCCTGGGCCTCCGCCAGCCGGTGCAACCCGCTGGGGACGACGCAGGTGACGTCCGCGGTGTGCCAGTCGCCCTCGCGCCCCAGCTCCACGGACAGCGTGCGGAAGCACATCCGGGCCGGCGGACAGCCCATCTCCCCCGCGGTGAGATAGTCGTAGTCCAATCGCACAACCTGAAGCATCTCATTGATGTCTGGGTATCCCTGGGTAGTGAACCCCCAGGCACTGCCGTCCGCTTTGTAGGAGCGGATGCCGTAGGCCCCGTAGAAGACGTTGTACCAGGGGCTCTCCGGGTCGAAGTACGAGGAGCACGCCGCGCCCGCCGGGAAGTCCCCCATCGTGAAGACGACCACCAGGTCGAAGGGGTGCTTCAGCGTGAAGGCGTCAAAGCACTCCCGCGCCACCTCCCCCAGGGAACCCGGCACGGTGGGGACCGGCGTGGCGACCCCCGCGTGGGTGAGGAAGTCGTCGCGTCCCGGCAGCGGTGTGCCGCGCATGGCCAGCAGGGCCAGTTCCCGTTGCAGTCCCATGGGGGTGCCTCGCGTGAAGTCCGTCCGGCGCCTACAGTATCCCCATGCCCGAGAAGCTCGTCTTCGAGCACACCCTGGAAGGGCTCTTCATCCGTGGGCTGGCCGGGCAGATGACGCCGGTCCTCCGTGAGCGCCTGCGCACCGTGGGCGTGGACTTGGACCGCAAGCTCCAGCCCGCCTACGGCTTCAACGTCTGGTGCTCCGCGGTGCGCGTCTCCGCCCGGCTCCTCCACGCGGACCTGCCGGACGAGGTCGCCCTGGCACGTCTGGGGGAGCGCATGGTGGATGGCTACCGGGCCACCCTGCTGGGGCGGGCCCTCTTCGGCGTGTTGCAGCTCATGGGGCCCCGGCGCGGTGTCTCACGCGCGCAACAGATGTTTCGCTCGGGCAATAATTATACACAGACGCGGATGAGGGAGCTGTCACCCACGTCGCTGGAGCTGTGGATGAACGAAGCGGGCTTCATCCGCTCCTTCACGCAAGGCGCACTGCTGGCGGGATTGCGCGCCACCGGCGCCGCGGACCCTCGCGTGGAAGTGCATGCCTTCACCGACGCGGATGTCACCTACCGTGTGTCTTGGAATGACACGGACGCGGGCACCCGTCTCCGGACATCAACGCCAGGAGACGGGGCCTCGCGGGGTCCGCTTCGGTAGCCGGGTCGCGGATGCTTCAGCGACCGGCGGCCGCGTGGCCTTCATTCGTGAGCGACAGCCGCACGCGAGCCTTCGCCAGCTGGCTCTGCGCTTCCTCCAGGGACACACAATCCACCGTGATGTCGTCATTGGGGGAGGCTTCCGACGCCACGCGGGCCGTCTGCAGCCGCGCGATGGTGGAATCCGACACGTGCGCGCACATCACACAGCCATTCTTGCGCCCGTGGCTGATGACCTCGGAGAACAGGTTCGCCGATTCCGGCTCCAGCGGGCGAAGCCCCCGCATGTCCGCCAGCACCAGGTGCCGCCCTCCGCCGTAGCTGTCCGTGGCCTTCCGGTAGACAGCCACGTACTCCTTCATCTCGTTCGGCCGCATGAAACCGCTCATGCGGGCAGTGATCGTCCGACGGCTCACATCGTTGGTGACTTCGAACATGGTGCGCCCCTCCCTCGCGGATCAAAGCCTAACAGACGTCTATGTGACTTTGTACAGGCCCCCCCTGCGATTCTCCTGGCGCTGAAGGGTTTGAAAGGAATTGCGTGTTTTTCCTTCTCGGCAGGTTGTAAAAATGAAGAAGCCCGGCCGCGCGCACGCGAGACCGGGCTTCCGGAGCCGGGCAGGGCCCGGAGTGGCTTGGGCGACCGCTCAGGCGGCGCGGACGTTCTGGGCCTGCAGACCCTTGGGCCCGCGGGTCACTTCGAACTCCACCTTCTGGCCCTCGGCCAGGGTGCGGAAGCCATCCATGTTGATGGCGCTGTGGTGGCAGAACACGTCCTCGCCACCGCCGTCCTGAGTGATGAAGCCAAAGCCCTTCGCATCGTTGAACCACTTCACCGTACCAGTAGCCATGAATCGTCTTCTCTTTGTGGGTGGGGCGCGGCACCCCCGCCCTGGGGCGGCGGGTCCTCTCGAAATGTGAGGGCCTGAGTGCGACTCCCAGTCTGCCCTCCGGGGCGGGGTGGGTGGAAGCCCCCCTGCCCACCAGCCAACAGTTCGACGGG
>NZ_RAWI01000423.1 GCF_003612125.1 Corallococcus praedator | reverse complement strand
GGTGTTCGCGCCGCACCGTCACCTGGGACCGGCCGAAATCTTCATCCTCTCCGGCTCGACGCAGGACCGCATGGGCATCACCCGTCCGGGCGACTACGAGTTCGAGCCGCTGAAGCGGACTACTTCTTCTTGCGGTTCTTCTTCTTGTTCTCCTTCTCCTTCTTGCGCCGCTCCTTGAGCGCGTCGCGATCCTCCGTCTTGCCCACCGCCGGCGGCGCGTAGCCCATCAGGCGGGCCTTGGCCATCGCGGCCTGGCCCATGGGGGGCGTGTAGCCCGGGGCGATCTGCGGCAGCTGCATGGGCATTCCACCCATGCCGCCCATCCCGCCTCCCAGCCCCGCCATGGCCTTCTCCAGCGCCTTCGGGTCCTTCCCGAACATGCTGCCCAGGTCCATGTTCTTCATCTGGCCCAGCTGCCCCAACTGCTTGAAGCCGGGGATGCGGCCCAGCAGGCCCGGGTTCTGGCCGATGGTGCCCATCACCTGCTGCATCATCCCGAACTTCTGCAGCAGCTCCTTCACCTCTTCCGGCTTGCGCCCGCTGCCCTTCGAGATGCGGTTGATGCGGCTGGCATTGATGAGGTCCGGACGCAGGCGCTCCTTCTGCGTCATCGAGTCGTACATCGCCTCGATCTTCGTGAGCTCCTTCTCATCCGGGTTCAGGTGCTCGGTGAGGTCCCCGAAGAGCGGGAACTTCTCCAGCAGGTCCTTGAGCGGGCCCATCTTGCGGACCATGCGGATCTGCTCGACGAAGTCCTTCATCGAGAACTGGCCGGACAGCAGCTTGCGCGCGTCGTCCTCGGCCTTCTTCTCGTCGACGACCTTCTCGAAGTCCTTCATCAGGCCGACGATGTCGCCGAAGCCCAGGATGCGGCCCGCGAGGCCCTCCGGACGGAACTCCTCCAGCTTGTCCATCGACTCGCCCATGCCGAGGAACTTGATGGGCTTGCCCGTCACCTCCTTGATGGACAACGCCGCGCCACCACGCGCGTCACCGTCCAGCTTCGTCAGGATGAAGCCGTCCAGCGTCAGGCGCCGGTCGAACTCGGCCGCCGTGCGCACCGAGTCCTGGCCAATCATCGCGTCGCACACCAGCAGGATGGTGTCCGGCTGCACGTTGGACTTGATGGCCTCCAGCTCCGTCATCAGCGTCTCATCGATGGCGAGCCGACCGGCGGTGTCGATGAGCACCACGTCGCACTTCTGCTCGCGCGCGGCCGCGTAGCCCCGCTTCGCCAGCTCCGGGGGCTGGATGCCGGGCTCGAAGTACACGGGGACCTTCAGCCGCTCGCCCAGCACCTTGAGTTGGTCGACGGCGGCCGGACGGTAGATGTCCGCCGCGACCAGCAACGGCTTGCGCCCTTCCTGGAGGAGCCGGCTGGCGAGCTTGCCCGTCGTCGTCGTCTTACCGGAGCCCTGGAGGCCCACCATCATGATGCCGGACAGCTGACCCTTGGGCTTCAGGTGGAGGCTGGTGTCCACCGGCCCCATCAGGGCTTCCAGCTCGTCGTGGCAGATCTTGATGAAGTGGTCCATCGCGCTCACGCGGCGCTTCTGGCCCCCGGCGTCCGTGACGGTGGTCTGCACCACCTCGCCCACGGCCTTCTCGCGGACGCGGGCGACGAACTTCTTCACCACGTCGAAGGCGACGTCGGCCTCCAACAGGGAAACGCGGATGTCTCGCAGCGACTCGTCCACCAGGTCGGGGGTGAGTTCGCTCTTGCCGGCGAGGCGGTTCTTGGCGGCCCGGAAGCCCTTGGTGACGGTCTCAAGCATGGGGGGCGCTTTATAACAGGGCCTCGCAGGATGCGACGGCCACGGAAGCCCCGGCCGTCCAGCAGTGGAGGAATCAAGGGACCCCCCGGGGCGTCACGGCCCCTGGACCCTCAGGGCGCCCCGAGGAGGCCCTCCACCGCCTCCACTCCCCGGTCCGAACCGTCCAGGGCGAGGAAGGCCTTCCGCATCGCGTCCACCCGGGTCCGGACGCCCGGGTCCCCCACCACCGCGTCCAGCAGGGCGGACAGCGTGTCGGGGGTGGCCCGCCGGATGTCGCCCTGGCGCCCTAGCCCGTGGTGCACCACCCGGGCGGCATTGCCGGGCTGGTCCAGGCCCGTGGGGAACACCAGCATGGGGACGCCCAGGCAGAGGCATTCCTTCACGCTGTTGAGGCCCCCGTGGGTCACCATCACCGAAGCCTTGCGCAGCGCCGCGAGCTGGGGCGCGAAGGGCACCACCGTGGCGTTGGCGGGGATCCGGAAGTCCGCCGCCGCCAGGTTCGCTCCCACCGCCATCAGCAGCCGCCAGTCCTGCCGGCGGGCCACCATGTCCAGCACCGCCTGGAAGAAGGGCCGGTGCGCCGCGGCACGGTGCCCCAGGCTTCCCAGCGAGCAGTAGAGGAGGGGGCGCGGGTCCTGCTCCACCTCTGGCGGCAGGGACGCACCGGCGCGCTCCAGGTCCACCCCCGGCCCGATGTAGTGGAGGTTCTTCGTCGACGCGCGCGGGAAGTCGAAGGCCTCCGCGCAGGCAATCAGCGTGGGAAGGTCCACGTGCGGCCCGTGCTGGAGGTGGGTGCGGAAGTCGCAAAGCGCCCCCACCTCCGGGTGGCGCTGCGTCAGGACCTGGACCTGCTCCCTCAGGAACCGCCCGTAGCCGGCCCGGCCGGCCTGCGCCTGGAGCGTCCAGGCCGCGCGCACCTTGAACCGGGACCAGGCGCCCGTGGGCGGCGGAGCGGTGCTGGTCAGCGGGGGCACGCCAGCGTCGGCGCGCAGCGGCAGCGTGGTGCTGAAGAGGGCCGTGCCGAGGCCCAGCCGGCGAGCGGCGAGCGCGGGCAGGGGATAGGTGCTGTCGACCAGCAACAGGTCGGGACGCAGCTCGCGCAGGTGCGCCTCGAAGGCCGGCCCGAAGAGCAGCTCCGAGGCGTAGGCCTGCAGCCGGCGCTGCATCTCCTGGGCGACCTGCTGCTTCTTCTCCCGGGGCGCGTCCGAGCCCAGCGTGGACTCCGAGGCGTCCCGGAAGCCCCTGGGGAACAGCGCTTCGCTCACCGGCGTGAAGGGCCAGCCCTGGGCTCGCACCGGCTCCTCGGCGTCGGAGAGCGACAGGTAGTGCACGTCGTGGCCTCTCGCGCGGAGCCTCCGGGCGAGGTGGAAGGTCGCGTGGATGTGGCCGACCTGGGCGAGGGGAAAGAAGGCGATTCGGGCCATGGGGTGTGTGCTCGGCGCGTCAGGCGGACTGTTTGGGGGGGAGGGCTTCGTCGCTCGGGGCTTCCGCCCACCGGGCCTTCAAGTGGGTCGCGAGCGTCTGGACGTGGGGGGCTCTGAGCAGCGAGTAGTGGTCTCCCGGCACGTCCTGGACCTCCAGGTGGTCGGGCGCCACCTGACGCCAGCTGTGCTCCTGCTCCAGCGGATCCTTCCCCGGATCGCTGGAACGGAACAACACGAGGGAGCCCGTATAGCGCTGGGGCCGGTAGGCGGTGTTTGCCCGGAGGTTGCTTTCGAAGACCTGTCGCAGGGCTCGCAGCCGGGGCAGCTCCGTGTCCGGCGGGACGGCGGCGCTCCGGCGGCCTTCCTCCAGGAGCTGCTGGAGCAGCGCGTCCGGTTCCAGGTTCGCCAGGGCCTCATCCGACGTGGGGGGCGGCTCACCGGAGATGGCCGCGAGGTCCCGGGCGAAGAGGGCGGTCATGATCGCGGTGGTCTCCTCGGAGGGCAGGGGGCTTTCGGGGGCTCCCGCGTGGCCGTCGATGATGGCCAGCAGCGCCACCTTCTCGCCCTGACGCTGGAGCTGCTGGGCCATCTCGAGCGCGATGTTGCCGCCCAGGGACCAGCCTCCCAGGAGGTAGGGCCCGTGGGGCTGGAGGCTCCGCACCGCGGCCACGTAGGTCGTCGCCAGCGCCTCCACGGTGTCCAGCGGCGGCTGTTCTCCGTCCAGCCCCGGCGCCTGCAGTCCGTGGAAGGGTTGATCCGGTCCGAGGGCGCGCGCCAGCTCCGTGTAGCAGAGGACACTGCCGCCCACCGGGTGCACGCAGAAGAAGGGACGCTGGCTGCCACCCCGGCCCAGCGTGACGAGCGGGGACCAGGGCCGGGGCTCCTGCCGCAGCAGGCGCGCCAGGTGTTCCACCGTGGCGTCCTCGAAGAGCGCCGACATGGGCAGCGCGTGGCCCAGCTCCTTTTCAATCCGCCGCAGCAGCTTGACCGCGAGCAGCGAGTGGCCTCCCAGGTCGAAGAAGCTGCTCGTCACACCCACCGGTCCCTGGCCGAGCGTCTCCTCGAAGAGCGCCGCCAGCTGGTGCTCCAGCGCATCCCGGGGAGGGACGAAGGTGTTCGCGCTGGACGCGGTCGCATCCGGTGACGGGAGCGCCTGGAGGTCCACCTTGCCGTGCGCCGTGAGGGGCAGTTGCTCCAGCACGACGATGTGGGACGGGATCATGAAGGGGGGCAGGAGCGTGCCCAGCCAGGTCCGCGTTTCGGAGGCCTCCAACCGGTGTCCGTCCCGGGCCGTGACGTAGGCCACGAGCCGCTTGTCGTCCGCGGCGTCCTCCCGCACCCGTACGGCGGCCTGACGCACGCCGGGATGTTGCTCCAGGGCGGCCTCCAGCTCGCCCAGTTCGATGCGGAAGCCCCGCACCTTGACCTGGGTGTCCGAGCGGCCCAGGAACTCCAGCTCACCGTTCGCGAGGAAGCGCGCGCGGTCCCCGGTCCGGTACAGCCGGGCCCCGGGCTCTTGCGCGAAGGGATGCGGGATGAAGCGCTCGGCGGTCAGCCCGGGCCGGTTCAAGTAGCCGCGCGCGAGTCCAGGCCCTCCCACGAACAGCTCCCCGGGGACTCCCCTGGGAACGGGATGCAGTCGCCGGTCCAGGACGTAGACCTGGACGTTCGCCAGCGGGCGCCCGATGGACGGGCGGGTGGTGTCCACGTCCTCGCTGACCGTCGCGCAGACCGTCACCTCGGTGGGGCCGTAGGCATTGAGGAAGCGGCGTCCCGGCTTCCACCGCTTCGCGAGCTCCGGCGTGCAGGCCTCGCCCGCGGAGGTCACCGTCTGGAGCGTGGGAAGCGCGTCCGGGTCGAGCTGCGCCAGGGCGGAGGGCGTGAGCGTCGCGGTGGTGATGGCCTGGGCCTGGAGCAGGCCCTGGAGCGGCGCTCCGGGCAACAGGGCGTCCCTGGGCGCGAGGCACAGCGCGGCCCCGGACAGGAGCGCGGAGAAGATCTCCCAGATGGCCGCGTCGAAACCGGTGGCCGCGAACTGCAGGGCCCGCTGGCCGGGGCCCAGGTGCTGCACCCGTGCTGCCTCCAGCGCCGTGTTGCACAGGCCCCGGTGCGACAGCAGCGTGCCCTTGGGCCGCCCCGTGGAGCCCGAGGTGTAGATGGCATAGGCCAGGTGTTCGGGATGCGTGACGGTGGGCAGGGAACTCCGGGGCCTGCGCGCCACCTGGCTCCATTCCGAATCCAGGCAGAGCAACAGCTCTCCCTGCGCGGGGAGTTCGTCGGCGAGCGCTTCCTGGGTGAGCACCAGGGGAAGCACGGCGTCGCGCATCATGAAGGCGAGCCGTTCGCTCGGATAGGCCGGATCGAGGGGGACGAAGGCGCCTCCTGCCTTGAGCACGCCCAGCGCTCCGATGATCAACTCCGGCGAGCGCTCCAGGCACAGACCGACGCGGCCCTCCGGCCCGATGCCCAGGGCGCGCAGGTGGTGCGCGAGCTGGTTCGCCCGGGCATCCAGCTCCTGATACGTGAGCTGTTCTCCTCCAATGACAACCGCCGGGGCCTCCGGAGTGCTTCGGGCCTGGGCCTCGAAGAGGACGTCCGCGCGGGTGTCGGGCAGGGGCCGGGGCGGCGTGGAACGCCCGTCCGCCAGGATTCGCCGCTGGGTTTCCTCGGACAGGAGTGGGAGTCCGCAGACGCGGGTGTCTGGGTTTGACGCGGCGGCGTCCAGGAGCACCCTCAGGGCTTCGAGGAGCTGATCGATGCCCTGGGCGGTGAAGAGGTCCGTGGCGTATTCACACACGAAGGACAGACCCTTCGCCTGCTCCGCGACGACCAGCGTGAGGTCCAGCTTGGCGGAAGCGGCTTCTTCCTCCGTGCCCAGGCCCCTGAGCGTCAGGCCGGGCAACTCCATCACGCCGCCCTGGGGCGTGGACTGGTAGGTGAGCTTCACCTGGAACAGCGGGGCGTGCCGCAGGCTTCGCTCGGGGTTGAGGACCCGGACCAGCTCCTCGAAGGGCAGGTCCTGGTGGGCCTGGGCGTCGAGCACGCCATCCCGTGTCTGATGCAGCAGCTCCCGGAAGGTAGGGGCTCCGTCCAGCCGGCTTCGCAGGGCGAGCTGGTTGACGAAGAAGCCCATCAACCCTTCGACTTCGGCGTGATGGCGGTTGGCCACGTCCGTGCCGATGATCAGGTCGTCCTGTCCGGAGTAGCGGTGCAGCAGGACCTGGAACGCCGTCAGCACCAGCATGAAGGGCGTGACGCCTTCTGCACGGGCCCGCTCGCGCAGGGCCTCCGCGTCGGGCAGGCGCAGGGTTCGCGTGGCCCCGTGATGCGAGCGCACCGCGGGCCTCGGGTGCTCCGTGGGCAGGCTCAAGACCTGGGGCGCTCCCGCGAGGTGCTGACGCCACCAGGTGAGCTGGGCTTCGAGGACATCCCCCTTCAACCAACCCTGCTGCCAGGCGGCGTAGTCCGCGTACTGGACCGGGAGCGGGGGCAGCGGCGAGGGACGCTGTTCGCGGAACGCCGTGTAGAGCAGGCCCAGCTCGCGGATCAGCAGCGACATGGACCAGCCGTCCGAGATGATGTGGTGCACCGTCACGAGCAACAGGTGCGCGCGCGCGTCCAGGCGGTACAGGCGCGTGCGCAGCAGCGGACCCCGCGCGAGATCAAAGGGACGTTGCGCTTCCTCCAGGGCCAGTCGCTTTGCTTCGGCGGTGCGCTCTTCCACGGACGCCCCGGAGGTCTGCTCCACGGCAAGCGACCATCGCGCGGGCGGCGAGACGCGCTGCACCGCCCCGTCCGCGTCCGCGTCCGCGTGGAAGGTGGTCCGCAGCGATTCGTGGCGCTGGACGAGTTCGTCGAAGCATCGCTCCATCGCCGCGACATCCAGGTCCCCGTCTAGAACGACGGCCGTGGGGATGTTGTAGGCGGGATTGAGGGGTTCGAGCTGGTCGAGGAAGAAGAGGCGCTGCTGGGCGAAGGAGAGCGGGAGTCGGCCCGTGCGCGGGACAGGAAGCAGTGGAGGCGCGACGGGCCCCGACTTCGCTCGCAGGGCCGCATGGATGCGAAGGGAGAGGGAGGCGACGGTGGGTGAGTCGAAGAGGTCGCGAAGCGGCAGGTCGATGCCGAAGGCGGAGCGGATGCGGGAGAGGGCCTGGGTGGCGAGGAGGGAGTGGCCGCCGAGGGCGAAGAAGTTGTCGTGGATGCCGACGCGCTGGAGGTGGAGGACGGAGGCCCAGAGGGAGGCGAGGAGGGACTCGACGTCATCGCGAGGGGCGACGAAGTCCTGGGAGAGCGAAGGCCTGGAGTCAGGGGCGGGAAGGGCCTTGCGGTCGAGCTTGGCGTTGGCGGTGAGGGGGAGTGCCGCGAGGTGAAGGAAGGCGGCGGGCAGCATGTAGTCCGGCAGCCGCGAGGCGAGGAAGGAGCGAAGGGCCTCGGTGGAGGGCG
>NZ_RAWI01000422.1 GCF_003612125.1 Corallococcus praedator | reverse complement strand
GTGATGGGCGATGCGAGGGCCTGCCAGCGTCCGCTGGGGGTCCGGGTCTGGGGAAGCTCGGGCATGGAGGCTGGGGACGACGGGGTTCGCGGCGGCGAGACGCGCACGGACAGGCCTGGAGGCAGGCGGTCCTGGGCAGCGGAAGGTGGTGCTGGGGGCACCGGGAGGGAGGTTGTGGCGGTATCCCGTGTGGACACCGGGGTGGAGCCTGCACTGGTGCCCTGCACGTCTGGCGCAGGGATGGATCTTGAGGCTTCCGGATCCGGCGAGTCTTCTGGCGTCAGGTCCCAGCCGGGCTCGTCATGCTGGGGTTCGACCTGCACCTCGACGGAGAGAACCACCTCGGTGTCTTCGTGCACCGGGAGGCTTCGCGCTTCGGTGGACGGCGCGGTCTGAAGGGCCAGCTCGGCCGGCAGCGAATCCGACAGGTCGAGCGATGCGCCTCCAGCCTCCAGGGGCGCGGGCGTCGTTCGCACCGCGCTCGGAGGGGATTGTCGGTCCGCCGTGGCCGCCACATCGAGGGAGGCCGGCTTCCCCACCGCGCTGGACGCAACCTCGCGTTGGCTGACGAGGCTCGGCGTACCTTGGGGCGTCGTGGAGGCGCCGTCCTTCGGCTTTGCCCGGGACGTGGTCGGCGTGCCCCTTCGCGCGTACAGGTCCGCGAGCATCTGCTGCACGCCCTGATGGGCCGGATCCAGTTCGAGGATCAGCTTGCTCGCGGCGATGGCGCGCGGCAGGAAGCCCTCCTTCGCGAAGCCCTCCGCGGCGGACTGATACGCGGTGACGGCGCGGTCGCGCTGCCCGGCCTTGGACCACGCGTCGCCCATGCGCAGGCGGCTCTGGTGGTCCTTCGGTTCAGCGCGGCAGTAGTCCTCGTACAGCTCCGCGGCCTTGGAGAAGCGGCCCTTGGTGAAGGCCTCGGTCGCCTTGTCCTTGAGCGCGCGAGACTCCATTCACTGCGCTCCGCCAGCGACCTTGTCGTCCTTCATCTGGGTGGCGCCCACGGCGACGCGGACCTCGCGGAAGTAGTCACCCTTGAGCGCGTCCAGCGGCTCGGCCTCCGCGCCTGTGTTCATCTTGCGCAGCGCCGTGGCCGCCGCGGCGCGGATCTCCGGCAGGTCGTGGTACAGGTCGCGCCCTACCTTCTCCGCCGACTTCGCGTCGCCGATGGCGCCCAGCGCCAGCAGCACGTCGCGCCGGGCCACGCTGTTGGAGTCGTCGAGTGACTGGAGCAGCGTGGGCACCGCGTCCTTCGCGCCCATCCGGCCCAGCAGGATCGCCGCGAGCGCCGCCTCCGCCCCACCCTCCTTCACCACCACCTGGAGCACCTCCGACGTCGAGGCCGGAGGCGGGCCCACGCGCGTCAGCGCATCCAGGACCACCAGCTTCTCGCTGCCCATCTTCGGCAGCGCCGCCACCAGCGCCAGCTGACCGCTCTCCCCCTGCTCCGCCAGGGCCAGCGCGAGGGTTTTCTGCAGCTCGCGGTCGGGCTCCAGCAGCGCCGTGCGCGTGATCTCCACGCCCTCCGGACCCGCGTACGCGAGCCCCACCAGGGCCGCCGCGCGCAGCACCGGGCTTGCGTCGTTCGTGTAGCCCTTGAGCACTTCCAGCGCGCCGGGGGCCTTGAGCGCGCCCAGCCCCGTCAGCAGCGTGGCCAGCGGCTGGAGCTTCGCGGGATCCACGTCGTCGCTCAGCTCCGAGGGCACTCGCGGAGGCACCACCACGCGCCCGGCATCCTTCGCCCGCGCCACGTTGAGCGCCTGGAGCCGATCGAAGAGCTGCGCGTGCTTGCCCGCCTTGCTGTCCTCCTTCTTCGACGCCGGATGCGGGGCGTTCGGATCCAGCTCCGCGCTGTACTTCAGGGGCAGCGCGGTCGGCACCCAGTCCGCGCGCAGCGCCGCGAGCCCGGCCACCTCCTGCTCGTAGAGCTTCTGGAGCGCGGGGGCCACGGAGACATCGCCCACGCTCGTCACCGCCTCCACCGCGAGCGTGCGCAGCGCGACGTCCGGCTGGTTGAGCCACGGCGTCACCTTGGGCAGCAGCGCCTTCGCGGACGGGCCCAGGCCCACCACCGCCTGGAGTCCCGCCGCCGCGGAGGCCGGCCGGGAGAGGCGATCCGCGATGGGGTCCGCCGGGCAGCCGCCTCGCGAACGCATGGCGCGGCCGGCTTCCTCGGCCTCCGCCCGCGCGCCGTCGAGCGCGATGGCGCACAGCGCGGCGTCCGTGGCCGGCGTGCGCTGGAAGGTCAGGATGGCGTCGGTGGCGAGCGGGCTCACCGCGCTCTTCTCCACCGCCACCGCCTGGAGCCGCGTGGCGGAGGTCGGATCCTGCAGCTTCATCAGCGCGCTGATGGCCGACTCGCGCAGCTCCGGGAAGCTCTCGTCGAGCAGCAGCGCGATGGGCGCCACGGCGCGAGGGTCACCCGCGTCCCCCAGCCCGCGCACGGCGGCGGCGGCGAGGATGACCTGGCTGTCGCGCACCATGGGCAGCAGCCGGTTGACGGCTTCCGGACGGCCGCTCTTGCCCAGCTCCTCGGCGGCGCCCACGCGTTCGGGGAGCGCGCCTTCGGTGAGGGCCAGGAGGTTGCGCTCCCAGAGGCCCTTGGATTCGGCGGCGACGACGGTCGCCATGGCTCCGGGGACGTTCGCGCTCTTGAGGGCCTGGACGATGATCTGCCGCGTGGCGCGGCCCCGGCGCCCGTACTGGAGCGTGAGGTACGCCTTGGCCTTGTCGCTCTTCACCTTCGCGAGCGCCAGGGCGGCCTGGCCCTGCACGGACTCGTCCGCGTCCTCGAGCAGTTCGCCGAGCAGGTCCACCACGCGGGGGTCCTGGCTTTCGCCGAGCGCGCCCGCGGCCTCGCCCCGGACGATGGCGGAAAGGTCCTTGGCCGCGCGCGTGAAGAGGACCAGATCGTCCGCGTTGTTCTGGGCGGCCAGTTTCTTCACGGCCGCGGCGCGGATCTCCGGACGAGAGTCCTGGATCTCCGCGAGGAGCTGATCCCTGTTGCCGTTGCACCCGGCGAGCAGGGCCAGGGCGAGGAAGAGGGGGCGCACGCTGGGTCGCATCGTTCTCCCGGAGAGGCGGACGGTGGAGGTAGGCGGCGGTTATATCAACGCCCCCCCGGGCCGCCCACCGACGGCACGACCCGGGAGGATGGATGTCCTAGCGGGGACGGCGGGGGCCCTTGCTGGCGCCGCCCCCCTCGCCCGGAGGACCCTTGCGGATGCCGGCGCGCACGATGCGCTCGCCGGTGGGCCGGGCGGAGTCGCCAGGGCGGCTCGCACTCGCGGAACGGGGCGTACGGCCCACGCCACCACGGCTGGTGCGCGGAGGACCCCGGCTGCCGGAGTCCTCGCCACGGGGCTTCCACTCACGACGCTCGGGACGGCCTTCGCCGCGCGACGCGCCAGCCCCAGCGGGCTTGCCGAAGCGAGCACCACCGGCCGGCTTGCCGAACCGGGCACCGCCACGGGGAGCACCGCCCTCGTCGCGGCTGAAGCGACCCGCCGGCTTGCCGAAACCACCGGCCCGAGGCGCACGATCACCGGCCGGCTTGCCGAAGCGACCCGCCGGCTTGCCGAAGCCGCCGGCCCGAGGCGCGCGATCGCCATCCGGCTTGCCGAAACGACCCGCCGGCTTGCCGAAGCCGCCGGCCCGAGGCGCCCGATCGCCGTCCGGCTTGCCGAAACGACCCGCCGGCTTGCCGAAGCCACCAGCCCGAGGCGCCCGATCACCGTCCGGTTTGCCGAAGCGACCCGCCGGCTTGCCGAAGCCACCGGCACGAGGCGCGCGATCACCGTCGGACTTCGCGAAACGGCCGCGAGGAGCACCGCCCTCGTCGCCGCCGAAGCGGCTGCCACCGGCCGGCTTGCCGAAGCCGCCCGCACGAGGCGCGCGATCACCGGCCGGCTTGCCGAAGCGAGCGCCGCCGCGAGGAGCACCGCCCTCATCACCGCCGAAGCGGCTGCCACCGGCCGGCTTGCCGAAGCCGCCCGCACGAGGCGCGCGATCACCGGCCGGCTTGCCGAAACCACCGGACCGGGGGGCGCGATCACCGTCGGACTTCGCGAAACGGCCACGGGGAGCGCCGCCCTCATCACCACCGAAGCGGCTGCCACCGGCCGGCTTGCCGAAACCACCGGACCGAGGCGCGCGATCACCGTCCGGCTTGCCGAAGCGGCCCCGAGGAGCGCCTTCGTCACCACCGCGCCCCGCACCCGCCGGCTTGCCGAAGCCACCGGACCGAGGCGCACGATCACCGTCCGACTTCGCGAAGCGACCGCGAGGAGCACCGCCCTCGTCGCCACCGAAGCGGCTGCCACCGGCCGGCTTGCCGAAGCCGCCCGCACGAGGCGGGCGATCACCAGCCGGCTTGCCGAAACCACCGGACCGGGGGGCGCGATCACCGTCCGACTTCGCGAAACGGCCACGAGGAGCAGCGCCCTCGCCACCACCGAAGCGGCTGCCACCGGCCGGCTTGCCGAAGCCACCCGCACGAGGCGCGCGATCTCCGTCCGACTTCGCGAAGCGGCCCCGAGGAGCACCCTCGTCCCCGCCACGATCCGCACCGGCCGGCTTGCCGAAACCACCCCCGGCGCCGCGAGCCCCCGCGGGCTTGTCCTCGGAAGCGCGAGCACCCCGGCCCGTCGCGGCCTTCGGCTCCGTCACTTCCTCGCCCTCGTCGTCGAACGTCGGCACATCGGCGTCATCGAAGCCCTCGCCGATCTCCTCGTCCTCCGCGGGCAGCGTCGCCCCGCGCACCGCGAACTTCGGCGGACGCGTGCCACCATCCTGCACGCCCTTCCACTCCTTGCGCTCCGGACGGGCCTCGCGGGTCTTCGGACCCGTGGGGGCCTTCTTGTCCCCCCGGTCCGCCTTGCCCGCCTTGGCCGCCGCGGACTTGCGCGGAGGCGGCGGCAGCTCGTCGTCCATGGACAGCTCGACATCGTCGTCGTCCGGACCGTCGAAGCCCGGCGCGGCGCGGCCGTGGCGGCGCGGCGGCAGCTTCATCTCCGCTTCCGCGGGCTGCGCGCGACCTTCCGCGACCTCGTTGAGCTGCGTCACCTCCGCGAGCTTCAACTGCCGCAGCTGGCCGGGACGCAGGCCCTCCACGCCGATGCCCGCGTAGGCCGGACGGAACAGGCGCACCACCGGGTGGCCCACCGCCGCGCACAGGCGCTTGATGAGGTGCGGCCGGCCTTCGGCCACGACGATCTTCAGCCAGGTGTTGCGCTCGACCTTCTCGAAGATGCCCACGTACACCGGCGTGGCCATGCCGTCTTCCAGACGCACGCCGCCGCGCAGCTTTTCAATCGTGGGCATGTCCGGCACGCCCTTCACCTTCGCCAGGTACGTGCGCGGCACCTGGAAGCTGGGGTGCGTGAGCTTGTGGGCCAGCGCTCCGTCGTCCGTGAAGAGCAGCGCGCCCTCCGCGTCGTAGTCCAGGCGGCCCACGGGGAACAGGCGCTTGCCCGTCTCCTCCACGTAGTTGGCGACGGTAGGACGGCCCTGCGGATCCGACAGCGTCGTCACGACGCCGATGGGCTTGTAGAGCAGGTAGTACGACGATTCATCCGGCGGCGTGACGAGCTTCCCATCCACGGTGACCAGGTCCTCGCCCGGCGTCACCCGGGTGCCCAGCTCCGTCACCGTCTCGTTGTTGACTCCCACCCGACCGCTGGTGATGAGTTCCTCTGCGTGCCGGCGCGATGCCACTCCCGCGCGAGCCAGGTACTTCTGCAAACGTTCCGCCGCCATGCCTTAGCCTTCTTCCATTCCAATTCGGCCCGTCACTCGGGCTTGGGGCCCTCGCTATCACCCTTCTCGGGTGATGGGGGGCTTTCCAGGGCGCTGGAACTGACCTTCTGGGTCCGCTCCGCGGCGGCCATGGCCTCTTCCAGCTCCTCCAGGGCGGCCTCACTGGCCGCCTCGTTCTTCTCCATCCGCTTCGTGAAACCCGGGTCCGACAGCGCCTGGACCGTCCCCGACGCCACAGGTACTGGCGGCGCCACTTCCTTCTCCACGATGTCCCGGTGCTCCTGGGTCAATTCGTGGAATTCCCGCAGCGTGGGGAGCGCCGACAGGTCCTTCAGCGCGAAGAACTCCAGGAACTCGCGCGTCGTTCCATAAAGAATGGGGCGGCCGACTTCTTCCCGCTTGCCCAGGATTTTCACCAGCTTGCGGTCCATCAGGGCCTTGAGGACGGCGCCGCAGTCCACGCCGCGGATGTCCTCCAGCTCCGGCCGGGTGACGGGCTGCCGGTAGGCGATGATGGCCAGGGTCTCCACGGCGGCCCGCGTCAGCCGCTGCGGCTTCACCCGGAGGTAGCGCCGGACGTACTCGGCGGAATGGGGGTCCGTGCGGAACTGCCACCCGCCCGCCACCTCGTACAGCACGATGCCGCTGATGCCCTCCCTGTGGATGCCGGAGAGCTGATCCAGCGCCTGGGTGATGGCGTCCCGGTGGATGCCCGTCGCCTGGTACAGCTCGTCCACGGACAGGGGCCGCTCGGCGACGAAGAGCACGCTCTCCAGCACCGTGCGGATGCGATCCGCGGACAGGTTGCGGCTCTTGGAGACGAGCTTCTCGAAGGAGCTCTGGAGGTCCGGGACGCTGTCGTCCGAGTCCTCCTCGATGGCGGCGGGCTCCACCCCGTCCAGCTCCGCGTCGTCGGGACCGGGGCCGGTGACGGCGGCGATCTCCTCCTCGGAGAACGGGCCGGGGCCTCCGGGCGTGCCGGGGGCGGGCGTCTCGTCACCGTCGTCGGGACCGTTACCGGTAGTCACTCTCGTCAACCTCCGTGGGGAGCAGCTTGTCCAGCGCGTCCCCGTTGGGGATCACCTGGATGGGGCCCAGGGGTTCCGCCTGGGAAACCTTGATGAGGCGGCGCTTCACCATCTCCAGCATGGCGATGAAGGTGATGACCACCTCCTGGCGCGTGGCCGCCTCCGAGAACAGCGCCTCGAACACCACCTGCCCGTCCTTGCGCAGCCGCTCGGCCATCCGGAGGATGGCCTCCGACAGGCTCACCCGCTCCAGCACCACCTCGTGCTGCACCTTGGGCGTCAGGCGCTCGAGCACCCGGTCGAGCGCCTCCACCAGCTTCAGGACCGAAATCTCCTGGAGCCCGATCTCGTCGTCCGGGATGGGGACGGCCTCCACCGGCACCCGGCGCGTGAAGACATCCCGGTCCAGGATGTCCTGCTTGGCCATGTGCTCGGCGGCGTCCTTGTACTTCTGGTACTCCAGAAGCCTGCGCACCAGCTCCGCGCGGGGGTCCTGCGCCTCCTCCACCGCCGCGAGCGCGTCCGCCCCTTCGGGCACCTGGGCCGCGTCCTGCCGGGGCAGGAGCATGCGGCTCTTGAGGTGCGCCAGGGTGGAGGCCATCACCAGGAACTCCCCGGCGATGTCCAGGTTCAGCTCCCGCATCCGCTCCAGGTACTCCAGGTACTTCCCCGTGATGAGCGCCAGCGGGATGTCGAAGATGTCAACCCGATGCTCCTTGATGAGATGGAGCAGCAGGTCGAGGGGCCCCTCGAAATTGGGCAGCGCCACCCGGAAGGCATCGGCGGGTGTGCGCGGCGTCCCCTCCCCGTCCGGGTCCGGTGGGAGGTCGTCAGGCGGTGGTGGCTTACGACCTTCGCTCACCGGACGGCGTCCTTCGGGGGGGTTGGGAGG
>NZ_RAWI01000421.1 GCF_003612125.1 Corallococcus praedator | reverse complement strand
CTCCCCGGCCTCCCCCGCCACGCCCGCCGTGAAGGAGCGCCGCCGCACGCCGCTGCTCATGGGCTCGCTGGCGGTGGGCGCGGCACTGCTCGCCGGCGGATGGTGGCTCCTGCACCGGGGACAGCAGACGACGGACGATGCCCAGGCTGAAGGCCGGGTGATGAGCGTGGCCTCGCGCGTGGCGGGCCAGGTGCGGCGCGTGCCCGTGGTGGACAACCAGCGCGTGGAGGCGGGCCAGGTGCTGGTGGAGCTGGATCCGGAGGACTTCGCCGCCCGGCTCGCCGCGGCCCGCGCGGACCTGCTGGCCGCGCGCGCCTCCGCCGACAGCGCGAAGGCGACCCTCTCCCTCACCGAGCGGACCGCGCCCGCGTCGCTCGCCCAGGCGGAGGGCGGCCTCACCTCCGCCACCTCCACGCTGGAGTCCGCGAAGGCCGCCATCGCGCAGGCGGACGCGGAGGTCGCCGCCGCGACGTCGCGCCAGCTCTTCGCGGCCACGAACCTGCGCCGCGCACGGGAACTCTTCGCTCAGCAGGCCCTGGCCCAGGCGGACGTGGACCTGCGCCAGACAGAGCTCGACGCGGCGGACGCGCAGCTGGAGCAGGCGCGGGCCCGGCGGGTGTCCGCGGACGCCACGGTGGCGGGCTCCCACGGCGGCGTGACGCTGGCCCGGGGACGGCTGAGCGCGGCCCAGACGACCGGCGAACAACTGGCCGCGGCGCGCGCCGCGCTGGCCCTGGCCGAGGCTCGGGTGCAGCAGGCGGAGGCCGCCGTGCGGCTGTCGGAGCTGAACCTCTCCTACACCACGGTGCGCGCCGCGCGCTCCGGCGTGGTGTCGCGCCGCTCCGTGGAGGAAGGCCAGACGGTGGGCCCGGAGCGGTCGCTGATGGCCATCGTCCCGCGCGATGACGTCTGGGTGGTGGCGAACTTCAAGGAGGACCAGTTGGAGCGCGTGCAGCCCGGCCAGCGGGCGCGGGTGCGCTTCGACATGTACGGGCGGCGCGACTTCCCGGGCCACGTGGAGAGCCTGTCGCACGGCACCGGGTCCCGCTTCGCGCTGCTGCCACCGGACAACGCCAGCGGCAACTTCGTGAAGGTCGTGCAGCGCGTGCCGGTGCTCATCCGCCTGGACACCGCCCCGGACGTGGAGCTGCGCCCGGGCATGAGCGCCGAGGCCACCGTCTACACGGACGCGCCATGAGCACCGGCACGGCCCCCGCCGGTGAGGAAGCCACGCTGCTGACGGGCAACAAGACGCTCATCACCCTGGGCGCGATGTTCGCCGGGCTGATGGCCTTCCTGGACATCTCCATCGTCAACGTGGGGCTCAACGACATCCGCGCGAGCTTCGGCACGCCGTTGGATCAGATCGCCTGGGTGTCCACCGCGTACGCGATGGCGAACATCACCATCATCCCGCTGTCGGGCTGGCTCTTGAAGCGCTTCGGCTTCCGGCGCTACTACACCGCGTCCATCCTCATCTTCACCGCCGCGAGCGTGCTGTGCGGCCTGTCGTGGGACCTGCCTTCGCTGGTGGTGTTCCGCGTGCTCCAGGGCCTGGGCGGCGGCGCCATCATCCCCACGTCCCAGAGCGTGCTGTTCTCCCGCTACCCGGAGCGGCAGCACGGCATGGCGGGCGCGCTGTTCGGAATGGGCGCCATCACGGGGCCCCTCTTGGGACCCAGCGTGGGCGGCTACCTCATCGACCTGTCGTCCTGGCACTGGGTCTTCCTCATCAACGTCCCCTTCGGCCTGTTCTCCGCCTGGGTCGCGTGGAGGCACCTGAAGCAGCCGGGCTTCGAGCCGGAGCGCGCGCCGGTGGACCGCTTCGGCATCGCGCTGCTCGCGGTGGGCATGGTGTCCATGCAGTACGTGCTGGAGGAGGGCAACCGCGAGGGCTGGTTCGAAAGCGCCACCATCACCGTGCTCGCCTGCGTGGCGGTCATCAGCCTGGTGGGGTTCGTGAGCCACGAGCTGGAGACGCGCCACCCGGTGGTGGAGCTGCGCATCTTCCTCAACCGGGCCTACGCCGCGGCGACAGGGCTCAACTTCCTCATCGGGACGGCCATCTTCGCGGGGTCCCTGCTCCTGTCGCTCTACTGCGGCACGGTGATGCACTACCGGGCGCTCGACATCGGGAAGGTGTTCCTCTTCGGCAGTTGGATCCAGCTCTTCATCTTCCCGCTGGCAGGCCGGCTGGTGACGCGGATGGATCCACGCAAGCTGCTGGTGGTGGCCAACGCCGGCATCTTCACCAGCCTGTGGCTCAACGCCCACCTGACGGCCCAGGCGGACATGTCCAGCCTGGTGACGCCGCTGTTCATCCGGGCGGTGGGAACGGGCTTCGGCTTCGTCCCGCTCACCTTCCTCGCCGTCACCGCGCTGCCCGCTTCGCAGCGTCCGGGCGGCACCGCGCTCTTCAGCCTCACCCGCGAGCTGGGGGCCTCCATCGGCACCGCGTGGATGAGCACGCTGCTGGACCGGGAATCCCACCGCGCCTACGCGGCCATCACGCAGCATGTGGACGCCTACAACCCGTGGGTCCAGGAGCAACTGGCCACGCTGAGCGCGGGCCCTGGAAGCAGGCTCTTCGCACCCGACGCCGCCGCGCTCGCGGTCCTGCAACACCGCATCAGCGAACAGGCGTTGGTGAAGGCCTTCAACAGCGGCTTCCTGTTCCTGGCCTTGAGCTTCCTGGCCGCGTCGGTCCTCATCGTCTTCATGAAAAAGCCCGGTCCGTCACCGGACCGGGCTTCACTTGACGGGGCTCACTGAGCCGACTTCATCAGTCGCGCTGGATGGCGCCCTTCGGGACCAGGATGACGACTTCCTTGCAGTCCGAGTAGATGATGGACGGCATGTCCTTGTAGTTGTGCGTCGTCTTGCCGCCGTTGCGCACGATGCCCATGTCGTTGCCCTTCGAGCCGCCGCTGTAGTCCCAACCGTGGCGCGACTGGAAGATGATGGCACCGTCCGGGACCTTGCCTTCCGCGACGAGCTTCTTGTACTGGTCCGCGGTCACCACGTTCGCGGTGGCGTTGCCGTACGGGCTCTTGATGGTCTGCTGACGCGAGCCGGGGAACGGGATGGAGTCCCAGCCCTTGCGCAGCATCTGCGCCATGCCGCCGCGCGGGTTGTTCGGGTCATTGCCCGTCGCCGCGGGGGTGTTCGGGATGCCCAGGCGGCTCATGTTGTCCAGCGTCGTGCGCACGCAGTAGCCCGTCGCGCCGTTGTTCAGGGACGAGGTGGCCAGCTTCTTCAGCGTGGGGTCGTTCGTGTTGATGCGGACGCCGTTGCCCAGCACCGCGCCGTTGTTGTTCGTCGCGCCGGTGGTGTTGTTGGTGTTCGTGCCGGTCGTCGTGTTGCCGGGCTTCACGCCACCCGTCGTGTTCGTGTTGCCGGTGTTCGTCGTGTTGCCGGTGCCGCGGGTGTTCTGCAGCGTCTGGAGCGTGGTGGGACCCACGTGACCTTCCGCCGTGCCCGGGCGCAGGTCGTGGGCCTTCTGGAACGCCGCCACGGCCTTCGCGGTGACGGGGCCGTACTTGCCGTCCGCCGGGATGCCCAGCATCTCCTGGATCTGCTTCACCGCGGGGCCCTGCATGCCCTCGCTCAGCTTCACGCCGCCGGCCTTCACCTGCTCCAGCGTCGGCGCCGTCGTCCAACGCTTGGGGCCCGCCTGCTCGAAGGAGTCCTTCGTCTGCGCGGGGCGCTGCGTGGTGGTGGAGGGCTGCGTGGGGGTGTTCGTGCCCGTCGCCCCGCCGAAGCTCGGCGCCAGCGCCTGCGCGCGCGCCCAGACGTCGTTGGAGTAGTCGTTGCCCGTGGTGCCCTGGTCCATGCCCGCCAGCGTGCGCACGTTGCCAGTGCCGGAGTTGTACGCCGCCACCGCGCCGCGCAGCTGCTGCGCCTCGGACCAGTCCGGGTGGTCCTTCTTCACGGTGTTGAGCATGCCCTTGAGGATGCCCGCCGCCTGGTCGATGTGCGCGGCGCTGGTGGGCCCGCCTTGCGTCTGGTGATAGCGGTGATCCACCTGCATCACGCCAAAGCCGTTGCCGCCGTCACCGTGGCCCGTCCGGTCCAGGGCCGCGCCACCGCGCGACTCGCGGCTCGCGATGGCCGCCAGCAGCGCCGGGGGCACACCGTGCTTCGCCGCCGCCGCCTCGATGGCCCCCTTGAACGGGAGGATCCGCTTGAGGTCCGCCTGCGCCATCTTCGTGGAGGCCGCCACACCCGGCTGCAGCCCGTCCTGACGCGCCGTGCGCGCCGACGCGCCCGTCGGCGTGTACTGCGAAAGGATGGCGTTCGGGTTCGCGGCGCCATTGCGCGCGGACGTCGCCGTCACTGCCTGGGAACGGGTCGAGTTCGTGCGCTGGGACGTCGTGGTCGCGGAGAGGCTCATGCGGGGATTTCCTCGGTAGAGGCTGTGATTCCTGTCCCGATTATCCAGATCACTCCCAGCGAGTTGCGCGAGATCCGAAAATTAAGATCTGCCAGTTAAACCTGTGTGAAATTTTCCGCTCAAACGTGTCTGCTTTGGAGTGTCTGTCACAACCAGGTTACAGCCGGGTCACGACCACACCGAGGGTCCGCCTCGATTCACAATCCATGACGCACCGCGATTAACGGAAAGATCCAGCGAGGTCCGAAAATGAAACGGGGCCTGCTCCCAGCTTGGGAACAGGCCCCGTCGGGGCGGAAAGTTACAGAGTGACTAGATGAACGGGACGCCCGGGACATCGTCGGGGATCAGGTCGCCCAGGAAGTCCTTCACGGAGTTGAAGGCGTCACCGGCCAGCTTGCCCACCTCCCCCGGGAGGTTCGCGAGCCCCTCCAGGGCGTCCTTGGCCGTTTCAATGCCCTTGCGCGCCAGATCATCCAGGTGGCCCACCGCGGCCTCCGCCAGCTGTCCGCCCGCGCCGGCCAGGTCCTTGAGCGCGTCCACGCCGGCATCGCCCAGGTCCGCGACCGCGACGAGCAGCTCCTTGCCGCCCTCGGTGAGGTTGTCCTTCCAGGCCTTGGCGACGTTGGTGAAGGCCTCCACGCCGTCCTTGAGCAGGTCCTTGGCGAAGTCCTTGGCCCACGTCACGCGGTTGTCGACGAAGTCCTTGATGGCGGTGGCCGCGGCCTTGGCGGCCTCGCCGCCCTTGCGGGCCAGGGACGACAGCGTGCTTCCCACCCACTCGCCTGCCTTCGTGAGGGCCTCGCCCGGGTTGGCCGCGATGTACTTCAGCGTCTCCACGGCCTTCTCACCCGCGTTGGCCAGCCCCTTCACCAGGCTCTCCGCCATCTGGACGCCCTGGGCGCCCAGGTCCTTCACGGAGTCCCAGGCCTTCTTCGCCAGCTCGCCGCCCTTGGCCAGGACGTCGGTGAGGGCCTCCTTGGCCTTGGTGGCGGCCTCGCCGGGGTTGGCGGCCGTCCAGGCCAGCAGCTCCAGGCCCTTCTCGCCCAGCTCCTTCGCCTTGTTCACCGTGTTGGAGACGAGCGTCGTCGCGCTGTTGATCAGCTCCTTCGCCTTCTCCTTCGCGGCGCCGGTGAGCTTGTCGTAGCCGGCCTTCAGGTCGTTCAGCGTGGAGACGGCCTTCTTGTAGAGGTCCTTGCCGGCCTGCGTGGCCAGGTCCACGCCCGAGTCGACGATGCTCTTGATGCCGTCGAGCGCCTTCTTCGCGGCCGCGCCCGGGTTCTGGGCGATGTACTTCAGCGTCTCCAGGCCCTTCTCGCCCAGCTTCTTCGCCTCGTCGACGACGTTGCCCAGGACCTTCTGGGCCTCCTTCGCCAGCTCGCCGCCCTTCTCGATGGCGGTGTTGAAGGCCTGGGTGGCCTGCTGCACCACGGCCTCGCCGTACTTGGACGGGTTGCGCACCACGTCCGCCAGCTTGTGGATGACGGCGGCGCCCGTCTTCAGGCCATCCCCCACGGCCTCCGCCTGCGACACGCCCACGAACTCGGCGAGCTTCACCGCGCCCTTGGCGCCCTTCTCCACGCCCCACTGCAGGAGCTGCGCTGCGCCCTCCGGGCCGTAGTAAGCGGCCATGTGCGCCAGCCCCGCCGGGCCCTGCGCCGCGGCACCGGCGATGTTCACGGCCTTCATCCAGTCCGGGGCCTTGTAGCCCTTCGGGTCGGCCTCGTACTTCGCCTTCTCCTGGCTGAAGCCAATGTCCATCGCCAGTTCGGCCGCGCCCAGGAGCACGCTGGCGCCCACGTCGACGGCCACGCCCACGCCGGTCAGGTCCAACGCGATGCCCAGGGCACCGTCCGCGGCGTTCAGCGCCGCGATGGTGTGCGCGAAGTAGCCCAGGTCGTTGTTCTTGCCGTGCAGGTCCAGCGATTCCTTCTCGTACTTCACCGCGTCGATGGCGTTGGGCAGCGCGCCCGCCACTGGGACGACCTTCGCCAGGTTCTTGAAGACCTTGCCGGCGACATCGGCGGTGATCTCCACGCCCACCTTGCCCAGCACCTTCTCCATCACCTTGAGGCCCTGGCCCACGAGCTTGCTGCCCGCCTTGTCCAGCAGCGGGCCCAGGCCCTTCATCGTCGTGTTGAGCGCGTCCGCGCCCACGCCGTCGGTGAACTTGAGCAGCGCCTTGAGCGCGCCGGAGTCCATCTCCGTCACGACCTTGGCCAGCACCTTGCCGGCGTCGTCATCCAGCTTGCCGGCGAGCTTCGCGAACTGCTCGGCCGTCTTCGGATCGGAGAGGACCTCGTTGAGGACCTTGTGCTCCATGCCGCCCAGCGCGCTCACCAGCCGCTTGCCCGCGTCAGCGTCCAGCGTGCCCAGCTGGCCCACCAGGGTGTCCAGGGCCTTGGGGTCGGTGATGCCCTTGAGGGCGGACTCCAGCGACTCCGGACCGCCCAGCTTCGTGGCGGCGGCGTTGAGCTTCTCCAACTGCTGGGGCGTGAGCTTCGATGCCAGCGCGGGGTCCAACCCCTTCACCGCCACCTCCGCCAGCCGAGTGCCCTGCTGGGCCACGTCCGCCGCGTTCTTCACGCCCGCGTTCTTCAGGAGCTCGGTGAAGCCCTTGAGGTCCTTCTTGAGGTCGGGCACCTCCGCGAGCAGCTGCGCGGCGGCCATCGCCTTGTCCTGGAGGGGGGCGTTGGGATCCGCCAGGGTGATGGCGGCGCCCGCGGCGCGCAGCGAACCATCCAGCTTGCGCAGGTCATTGGCCAGGGCCGGGAACTTGTCCCCGGCGAAGTCCTTGAGCGCCTTGCCCAGCTCCAGCGTGGCCTTCGCCTTGTCCGTGGCGGATGCGTTGGGGTCCGTCCACTTGCCGATGGCGCCAATGAGCTTGTCGGCGGCGGGCAGACCCTTGAGCGCGGTGTCCAGCACGCCCTTCAGGTCCTCCGGCTTGAAGATGTCCCCGGCGGCCTTCGCCAGGGTGAGGCTGGCCTGGGCCTTCTCCGTCACGCTCTTCTTCGGGTCCGTCAGCGTGCCCAGGGAGCTCAGCGCGTCCGCGTTGGTGGCCAGCTTCGCCAGCTTGTCGTCCTTGACGCCCAAGCGCTCCAGCGCGTTGGGGACCGTCTCCGGGAACTGCGAGGCCAGCTCGCCCAGGGCCGTGGCGCGCTCGGAGAACGTGCCGGTGCCCAGCTTGTTGAGCGAGTCGTAGGCCTTCTGCAGGTCCTCCTTGCCCTTCTCCTTCAGCTCCGGGAAGAGCTTGGGCAACTCCTCCGGCGTGGCGGGCAGCGCGTCCGCGCGGGGCGGCGG
>NZ_RAWI01000420.1 GCF_003612125.1 Corallococcus praedator | reverse complement strand
CCGGCGGACGGTTTCCAAGGACCCCCATGCGCCCCCGCCTCCTCGCCGCCCTCTGTCTCCTGGCGCCCACCGCCGCCCTCGCCGCGAAGGACCCTCGCTGCGCCGGCAAGCCCGCCGCCCGCGCCGCCCGCTTCTCCGACACCGCCTTGAAGGGCACGTCCGCCGCGGAGCGTTACGCCGCCTACATCCAGGCGTGCGCGCTGGACGACGTGGTGGCCCTCACCCAGGGCCTTGTCCGCTTCAAGACGGTGAGCAGCGAGGCCCCCGCGTCCAAGAACCCGGAGATGGCCGCCATGGGCCGCTACCTGGAGACGTGGGCGAAGCAGCACGGCTTCGCCTTCCGCACCGTGGGCGAGCGCGACGTCTTCGAGCTGTCCTGGGGCGAGGGCGAGCCGCTGCTGGGGCTCGTCTTCCACGGCGACGTCGTCCCCGCCGCCGCGCACGAGTGGAAGCGCCCGCCCTTCAAGCCCGTCCTGGAGAAGGGGCGCCTGTACGGCCGGGGCGTGGAGGACGACAAGGGGCCCATCGCCTCCGCGCTGGTCGCGCTCGCGATGGCGAAGGACCTGGGCTTGAAGCCCCAGGGCCGCGTGCTCGTCATCATCGGCAACGGCGAGGAGAGCGACTGGAACGGCATGAAGAAGTACGCCGACACCGAACCCAAGCCCACGCACGTCATCTCCGTGGACTCCGGCTACCCGGTGATGGCCGCGCAGTCCGGCTTCGTCGCGTGGACGCTGGAGGCGCCCGTGGGCACGGCCGCCGCCACCCCGAAGGAGGGCACCACCGCGCGCGCCGTGGACGTCACCGCGGGCGAGTTCCTCACCCAGGTGCCCGGCGCCGCGACGCTGAAGCTCGTGCCCGTGAAGGGCCAGACGCCGGAGGTGGTGCTCGCGCAGGTGAAGGCCGCCATCGCCGCAGAGCAGCCCGCGCGCAAGGACCTGAAGGCGGACGTGAAGCGCGAGGGCGCCTCCGTCGTGCTCACCACCCACGGCAACGCGGTGCACTCCTCCGTCGCGGACGAAGGTCGCAACGCGCTCTGGGATTTGTCCGCCGTGGCCGCGCGTCTGTCATTGGAGGACAATGGCATCGCCGCGATGCTGCGCGTCGTGGCCCTGCGCTTCGACGGGGACCACCACGGCGACAAGCTGGGCGTCGCTTACCAGGACACGCTGATGGGGCCGCTGCTCGTCGCGCCCACCGTGCTGCGCGTGAAGGATGGCGCCGTGTCGCTGGGCATCAACATGCGCCGTCCGCAGGGCAAGGACGCCCCGGCGTTCAACGCGAGCCTGGACGCCGCCGCGAAGCGCGTGGGCGAGGATTCAGGCGGGCAGGTGAAGGAGGCCAGCGGCCGCTACGTGGGAGACCCGCATGTGGCGGACACGTCCGGCCCGCTGGTCCAGACGCTCATGGACATCTTCAAGCGCCAGCGCAAGGCGCCGGACGCCGTGCCCGGCTCCATCCGGGGCGGCACCTACGCGCGGCTGTTCCCCCGCGCCGTGGACTTCGGGCCGGCGTTCCCCAACGAGCCCTACACCGGCCATGCGCCCGACGAGTCCATCGCGCTGGAGACGCTGGACCTGAGCACGCGCATGCTCGCGGAGGCCGTGCACACGCTGGCCATCGCCCCCGCGCCGGACGCGAAGGCCACGCCGTAGCGGGGCCTCATCCGGAGCTTCATCCGGAGCTTCAGGGCGGCAGGTAGCCCCGGGGCGGTGGGACGCGGGGCCAGCGCACGGTGAAGGTCGTGCCCCGCTCCACGGTGGACTCCACGTGCACGCTGCCGCCGTGCATCTGGACGATCTCATGCACGATGTAGAGCCCCAGCCCCAGGCTGCGCTGCTTGCCCCCTTCGTCCGGCGTGAGGGATTGCTTGAAGGGGTCGAACAGGCGCGGCAGCAGGTGCTCCGGGATGGGGTCACCCTCGTTGTGCACCCGCATCACCACGTCCGTGCCTTCGTCGGTGAGCGACGTCTCCACCGGCGTGTCGTTGCGCGCGTGTTGCAGCGCGTTCACCACCAGGTTGCCCAGCACCTGCGTCACCCGGTCCGGATCCCACTGGCCCTCCAGGTTCCCGCCCCTCACCTCCAGGGTCAGGGGGCGCTCCGGGTACGCCACCTGCAATTCTTCCAGCATGCTCTGGCACAGCTCCACCATGTTCACGTGCTGGGGCGTCGTCGGGATGCCCCCGCCCAGGCGACTGCGCGCGAAGTCCAGGATGTCGTTGATCATCCGCGCCATCCGCGCCGAGGCCTTGCGGATGCGGTCCACGCCCCGGCGCGACGTCGCGTCCAGCCCTTCGAAGCGGCCCAGCATGAAGGCGGACGCGTTCACCGCGTGCAGGGGGTTGCGCAGGTCGTGTCCCAGCACCGCGAGCAATTCTTCGCGGAAGTTGACGGCTTGCTGGAGCGCGGCCTCCGCGCGCTTGTAGTCGTTGATGTCCACCACCGTGCTGCCCACCCCCAGCAGCACGCCGTCCCGGGTGCGCACCGGGAAGTAGTCCGCCCGCCAGTACCCGATGCCGCCCCGCTTCACATCCGGCCCTTCGATGAGCACGTCCTGCACGGGCTGGCCGGTTTCCAAGACCTGCCGCAGCGAACGCTCGATGGCATCTCCGGCGCCATCGCGGACCATCTCTTGCAACGGGCGGCCCTTGTGCGCCTCCACGGGCTTGCGGTTGAGGTTCGCGAGCACGTCGTTGATGCGCAGGTAGCGCAGCTGCGTGTCCAGGAACGTGATGCCCACGGGCGCGGCGTCCAGGAGCGAGTCCAACTGCGCCAGGGACCGCTCCGCCTCCTGTCGCGCCGCGCGCTCGCGCGTGTGCAGCTCCGTGCGCGCGATGTGCGCCGAGGCCCGCTGCGCGACGGCCCGGAAGAGCAGGGTGTCCGCGTCGGAGAAGGCGAACGCCGTGCGCGAACCCATGTACGCCACGCCCAACAGGCGGTCGCCGTCCATCAAGGGCATGCCGTACAGCGCGCGCAGGTCCTGCTGGCGCAGGGAGTCCAGGAGGACGCGGGGGTCGGTGGCGGCCGAGCGGATGAGGAAGGGCTGGTGCAGCACGGCCGCCTGCGCCGCCATGCTGTGCTCCACCGGGACGCGCTGGCCCTTCACCTCGTGGGTGCCCAGGCCCACCGCGGCGCGCACCACCAGCTCGTCGCCCTCCAGGAGCATCACCGCGGCCGCGTCCACGGCCAGCGTGGACTCCATCAGCCGGGTGAGCAGGCGCTCCAGGAGCGTCTCCATGTCCGGGTCGTCCAGCGTCGCCTCGGCCATGCGTTCCAGCGTCTGGAGGATGCGCTGCTTCATGTCCCAGAAGAACACCATCGACCGGGTCACCACCCGGTCGAGCGCCTCCTCCAGCCGCGTCAGGTCGCCGGGCCGCAGCCGCTGCTCCTGTGCCTCCAGGCGGTGGAGGATGCAGCGGCGCAAGAGCGCGTACTCGTGGGCCACCTCGCCCAGGTTGAAGCCTTCATCCAGGCGCGCGATGGCGTGCGCCACCTCCATGCGCTCGTCCAGGGTCTCCGACCCGAAGTCCACCGCGTCCGCCAGCGCGGAGAGCAGCTCCGGCAGGTGGTCGATGAGCCACGGCTCGCGCGGAGGCACCTTCCCCGCCAGGTGCTCCAGCACCGCCTGCTGCCAGTCCGCCAGCAGCGTCTCGCGGTGGGCACGCAGGAACTCCGCCGCCGACAGGCGGTCCTCGCTGCCCGTGCTCCCCTTCACGGGGCGTGAATCCGGCTCCTGCATCGCCAGTCTCCCCAGGCCCTCGCCCGGCCGCGCCGCCCTGTCGCAAGATTGCTCACGGTGTGCGCGCCGCGCTTCGTGTCTTCGTCCAGGGACGCCCCCATGGCGACCCCTCGCCCGTGGGTCCTGGGACGGGCTTCGGACGCACCGCCCGGCGTGCCGTTCACCTTCGTGCGCTCGGCGGGGCCAGGGCACGTTCCTCCGCATGGCGCCGTGGGGGGTCGGGTAGGGTGGCGGCCACCGCATGCGCACCCTCCTGCTCAACCGCTCCGCCGTGGCCCGCAACCTCCAGGCGCTCCTGCTCCTGGACGACATGCGCGAGGCCTTCCGCACCGACGCGCTGGCCCGCACGGTGGCCCCCCAGCGCGTGCGCGCGCCGCTGCACTCGGAGGGCACCGCGCTGGTGCTCTTCCCCGGCAGCGTGCCCGGCATCCCCGCGTACACCGTGAAGGTGCACGCGAAGTTCCCCGGCCAGTCCCCCGCCATCCAGGGCGTGGTGCACCTGCACGACCTGGTCACCGGCGGACTGCTGGCGGTGATGGACTCAGGCCACCTCACCTCCGTGCGCACCGGCGTCGTGGGCGCGCTGGCCGCGGACGTGCTGGCCCGGCCGGATGCGACGCGCGTGGCGGTGGTGGGCGCGGGCCGGCAGGGCGTGCTCCAGCTCAAGCAGCTGCGGCTGGTGCGCACGCTCAGCCAGGTGCGCGTCTACGACACGAACCTGGAGCACGCGAACGCGTTCGCTTCTCGCATGTACCAGGAGCTGAACCTGCCGGTGAGCGTGGAGACGTCCGTGGCGGACGCGGTGGCGGACGCGGACATCGTGGTGACGGCGACGTGGAGCCGCGAGCCCTTCCTGCACCCGGGCATGGTGCGGCCGGGCACGCACATCACCGCGCTGGGCGCGGACGAGCCGGGCAAGGCGGAGGTGTCCGCGGAGCTGCTGGCCTCGGCCCACTTCGTCTGCGACCACCGCGCGCTCAGCGTGGCGTCCGGGGCCGCTGGCGCGGTGGGCCTCTCGGAGGGCGCCATCCACGCGGAGCTGGGCGAGGTCATCGCGGGCCTCAAGCCCGGGCGCACGTCCCAGGAGCAGGTGACGGTGTTCGCGGCGGTGGGCCTGCCCTTCCAGGACCTGACCGCCGCGTGGCACGTCTTCCAGGCCGCATCCGGCGACGAAGACGTGCCCACGCTGGACTTCAGCGAGTAGGCGCGCGCGTCACGCCTTGGCGAGCGCCTGCGACAGGCGCGTGGCCTCCTGGTAGATGTCGGTGTCCTCCGCCAGCGGCATGGCGAGCACCTTCTGCACCAGCTCCTTCGCCTTCTTCTCCTGCCCCAGCCGCGCCTGCGCGAGCGCCAGGTTGAGCAGCGGCTCCGGACGCTCCGGGGCGCGGCGGGTGGCCTCCTCCAGCACCGTCACCGCGCGCGGCAGGTGCGTGTTCGCCGGCTCCGCGGGGATGCGCAAGAGCAGCTGGCCCAGGTTGTTCGCCGCGCGCCAGCCGTCGGGCGAGATGCCCATGCCCTGCTCGTACGCGGCGATGGCCTTGTCGTACGCGGGCGGCTCCTGCGACTCGAAGCAGGTGGCCTCCGCCATCTTCAGGGACTCGCTGGTGACGCCCAGCGACGCCATGGTCTGGCACAGGTGCCGGGCCTGTTCAATCTGACCGCGCGCCAGCATCAGCTGCGCGAGGTTCGCCTGGGCGTCCGCGTCCTTCGGGCGCGAGGCCGCGAGCGCGGAGGCCGCCTGGTAGGACGTGCGCAAATCGCGCAGCGCCATGGACAGCACCGTCACCGACGCCAGCAGGCGCGGCTGGTTGGGCACCGCCTTGAGGCCCTGCTCCAACACGCGGCGGGCGTCCACCAGCTTCTCCTGCGAGGACAGCGCGTGCGACAGGCTCAGGTACGCGGGCACGAAGCGCGGCTGCCGGGTGATGACCTCGCGCAGCGTGGCCAGCCCTTCCTCCGTCTTGCCGGCCTCCAACTGCACCTGGCCCAGGCGGTAGCGGAACACGTCCTGCTGGGGCTGGAGCTTCACCGCGTGGGTGAGGGCCTCCAGCGCCTGGGGCGCCTTGTCCTGCTTGATGAGCATCATGCCGCGGCCGAAGTGGGCCTCCGCGCGGTTGGGGTCCTGCGCGAGCACGGCCTGGTAGGCGTTGAGGGCGGCGACGAGCTGGCCCTTCTGCGCGGCGATGTTCGCGCGCACGAGGCCCGTCTCCGGCGTGGCGCCCTGCGCCTCCGCCTTCGCGAGCAGCGCCTCCGCCTGGGGCAGCTTGCCTTCCACCAGGGAGAGCTTGGTCATCACCACCAGCGCGTCGCGGTGCGCCGGGTTCTTCGCGAGGAGCTTCTCGGCCTCTGCCTTGGCCTGGGCAAGCTGGCCCGCAGCGAGGAGGGTTTCCAGAGAGTTCATGATGGAAAGTGTCCCCCAGCGTCCGGGGGCTGTCGAGCCACGGGAAAAAGGAAGGGCCCCGTCCGGATGGACGAGGCCCTGGGAAGCAGAGGCGAAAGCGTGCGGGGGACTACCAGCCGCCCAGCGCGTTCTTGATGCCCTCGCCGACGTTCTTGATGCCCTCGCCGACGTTCTTGATGCCCTCGCCGACGTTCTGCACCGCGTCCTTCACGCCGTCGCCAATCTTGCCCACGTCGACGGAGAAGCCGAACTCCACGCTCGCGCCGATGCCCAGCGCCGCGCCCACGTCGAAGTTGGCGGACAGCTTGCCGTCCTTCAGGCCGACGTTGGCTTCGAACTCCACGCCGATGCCGGCGAAGGCTTCCGCGCCCGCCGTGACGGTCGCGGGGCCAATCTCCTGCGTGACTTCCGCGCTGGCGCGGGCGCCGGCGAAGGCCTCACCGTGCACGGAGGCCGCGGCCTGGCCGTGGAGCGGATCCAACACCACCTGGCCCGTGGCGGTCGCCTCGGCGCCGACGTTGCCCTCCGCGCCCCACTCGGAGCGGCCCAGCGCGGTGTCCGCGTGGCCTTCCACCGAGCCGCGCACCAGGTCCGCCTTCGCCTCGACGCTGCCCTCGGCGCCAATCTTGCCGTGCAGCGGGTCGATGGAGACGTTGCCCTGCGCCGCCACGTCCGCCGTCAGCGCCTGGCCTTCCACGGTCGTGTGGAAGTTGCTGTTCGCGTCACCGAACGTGTGCTCGCCGGAAGCGGCGGTCCAGTTCTTGTTCCACTCGCCCTGGGCGACGGTCTGGTCGAAGCGGCTGGTCTCCAGCTGCCTCTGGATGTCCGACGTGGTGGAGGGGTTCACCTGGTTGCTGGTGGTGACCCGGTTGCCCTCGACGCCGCGGTTCAGGTTGATCGTCGCCTCGCCCTGCGCCCGGTTCTGCGACTGCGCCTGCACCTCGCGGCGCACGTTGGTGCCGTTCGCCGGGGTGGGGGTCGTGGGGTTCCGGAACACGGGACGGTAGCGGTTGGTCTCGATGGACATGAAGGGCTCCGGGGGCGCTGGGCGCTGGGGGAAGGCGTGTGACTTGTAGGTTTATCGGCTCGAACCCTGAGAAAGTTTCCGCTCCTCTTTTTTCAGCGCTGATCCGCGCCGGCCCTCTCAGTTCTCGGATCGCTCCGGGGCCAGGATTCCCCAGGGGTCCAGCACCGTCTTCAGCGTCCGCACCAGCTCGGTGGTCGCGTCCGGCACCGGCGGTGACAACTCCTGCGCCTGGAGTCCGGCTCGGGTCAGGAAGTACCCGGCCTGGGCCAGCTCCTGGGTGAGGGCGCGGTAGCAGGCGTGGGCGCGGGCGTCCTCGCCCCGGACGTCGCGATCATAGGCGAGCGCGGTGACGAGGTAGAGGCAGCGCGGGGAGTGGGCGAGGAGGGCCAGGTTGGGCTCCAGGCCGAAGAGGCGGGGGACGCGGTCGGCGATCTCCACGCCGCGCTTCGCGTGGGCGCTGGTGAAGGGCACGGCCACGGAGCACCAGATGAAGCCGCAGCGGTCTCGGTCCGGATCCGGGGCCTCCGGCTGCGGGGTGCGCTTCCTCCAGTAGGTCATGGCGAGGTTCGCCTCCGTGGGGA
>NZ_RAWI01000041.1 GCF_003612125.1 Corallococcus praedator | reverse complement strand
GCCGGAGGGCTGGCGGCGGGAGGATGACGGGCAGGGCCGGCGGGCCTTCTCCAACGGGCTGACGGGCCTGGGGCGGGCCACGCTCGCGGCGGAGGCCATCGAGGCGGGCGAGCCCGGGGATGGCTCGGCGCAGGCGCGGCACTTCCGGGACGAAGCGCTGGTGCCCGGCGTGGCGGGGCCGGAGGGGCGCACGGTGTCCGTGGGCGGCCTGGAGCCCGCGTCGCTGGGAGGCCGGCCCGCGCAGCGGATCCGCGCGGAGCTGGAGGGCGCGGGCGGGCCCACGCACCTGGTGGCGTGGTTCGTGCCCCGGGGCGAGTGGGTGTACCGGCTCGTCTTCACCTGGCCCCACGCCTATGCCTCCTATGGACGGGTGGTGGAGCGGATGATGGCGGACGTGCGCTTCGAGGAGCCCGCGGGGCTGAGGGTCGCCCGGGCCCGGGCGCTGCTGGTGCCGGGCGTGGCGGGCCCCTTGCGTGAGTTGGGGCGTGCGCTGCGGCGGTGGGGACTGCCGGCGGACGCGGTGGAGCCCCTGGCCTCGGCGGTGCGGCTGGCGCCGGCGCACGTGGACACGCGGGTGGAGCTGGCCCGGGCGTTCTTTGAATCCGGGCAGGTGGAGGAGGGCTGTCACGCCGCGGCGGAAGCGCGCGTGTACGGGCCGTCCGACACGGGGGCGATGGAGGCGGGGGTGCGGTGCGAGCTGGCGCGGGGGGACACGGCGCAGGCCCTGCTGCGGTTGGAGGAGGCCCTCCGCCTGGATCCGCGCGATGCCCGGCTGCGCGCGGCCGAGGGCGCGTTGAAGGCGGCGCTCGAAACGGCGGCACCGTAGGCAGGGCGCCGCGAACCCGGCGGCGCTCGTGTCCTCCGCCTGTCGTTCGACGGAGGCTCCCGTCCATGACGCGTTCAACGCGACGGCTGCCTGGGGCGCGTAAGGGAGCGCGCGGCCTGCCGGCTCACGCAGGCGATGAACGCTTCGGCGCTTGTCGTCGACTCCCGCGGGCGCCGAACGCTTCGGTTCGACTTCAGCGCTCACCGAACGGGCGCACGACGAGCCCCGCGCTCAGCATTCCCTCATTGCGCCGGGACAGTCCCGCGTCACCGCGCACGCCCGTGGCCGCGAGGCGCAGGGCCACGGGCGCATCGTTGACCGCGAGGAGCACGTGCTCCAGCGCGACCTCTCCCCGAGCGCGAAAGTGGGAGCCGCCATCGAAGTCGAAGGCCCAGCCCGCGAGCCCCGTCACGCGCAGCGCCCACCGTCCGTCCCGCGTCTCCCAGCCGGTGTCGAGCATCAGCGACGTGAAGGGCGACACCTCGTGCGTGGTGCCGTCCCGGTCGTGGCGCAGGGTGTGACTGGCGGCGGGTCCCACGGCCAGCCAGCCCCATTCGCTGTTCGTGCGCACGGGGTCCAGCAGCAGGCCCACGCGTCCGGTCTCCAGCGTCCAGCCCGGTCCCTCCCAGACGCGCCGCTCCAGGTGGGCCGCGCGCACGGCCATGGCCACGTCGAAGGGGAAGGGGATGCGCACGGGCCTCCCCAGGGACACGAGCAACGAGCCCTCGTCCACATGCCTTCGCAGCAGTCCTTCGTACCCGGTGAAGGTCAGGGCCTTGCGCGCGCCTCCCCAGGCCTCCGTCATGAAGAGGCGATGTGAGTCGAACCAGCTTGAGTCCACCTTGCTGTCGCTGGTGCGCACCACCCTCACGAGGATGCCGGTGCGCAGGAGCAGGGCGGCCTCCGCGTCCTGCAGGTGGAGCCCGGCGCCCAGCACCCATCCGGTCCCGGGATCGAAGCAGGTGGGGAACGTCTCCCCGGCGTCCGTGCGGCCCTCGCAGGCCACGTCCGGGGAGGGCAGGGTGCTCAGGAGCAGGGCCAGCGCGAGCGCCACCATCCGCGCCTACTCCTTCCCGCCATGCGCCATGGGGGCATTGCGGCGCGCCGGAGCCCACAGGGAGAAGCGCAGCCCCGCCTGCGCGGACCACTCCCAGCCAGCGGGCGCGTTCGCCAGGTCGTCGCGCCACGTCCCGCGTCCATCCAGCGTCAGGCTCACGGGCTGGTCGTTGATGGCCAGGGCGATGACCTCGTAGCCCGCGCGCAGCCGAAGCCGTTCCGGGCGCAGGGGCCGCCCCTCCACGCGCTCCGCGAGCAGGACCTTCTGGGCCTCCGCGCCGAAGAGCACATGGTGGAAGCCGTTCCTGTCCAACGTGAGGTCCCCCTCCAGCGCCGCGGCGGGGACCAGCGTGAAGAAGCCGTTCGTCCGGTCGCGCTCCACCGTGGGCCCCGCCCGCACGCGCACGTAGGACACCAGGTCGCGCGAATGCCACAGGTCCAGCGTCACGTGCGTGGAGCCCAGGGCCAGGAAGTCCGCCTTCACGTCCTCGCGGCGGACCTGCTCGGCGTGGAGCACCTCCAGCCAGAAGCCCAGGTTGGCGAAGACGTCGAAGCGCCGGGGCTTGCCGTAGAACGTCGTCACCCGGAAGAGCGGTTCGTCGCGCTCGCTGCGGAAGTCGTAGCGCAGGAGCGTGGCTTCGAAGGACGACGCGTCCCCCAGGTACAGCTCCGTGTCCAGGAGCGTCATGCGGTGCAACTGCCCGGGGTCGCCCGGCCACTCCAGGTCCACGCCGAAGTCCACCCGCACGCGGTCGTCGCGCCCCTCCGTCTCACGCAGCCAGCGCGGCGCCCAGGCGCCCCCCACCCGGATGCGCCGGTGCAGGTCGAAGTTGTACTGCAACACCCGCCCGCGCTCGTCGCGGAACCAGCCTGGAGGCGCCTCCGCGATGGCGGGCACCAGCCGGTAGTCTCGCGCCAGCTCGGCGGGCATCACCTCCAGGCACATGGACACCCGGTCCAGCGGCTGGCCCGTCTCGTGTCCCTCCGAGTCCAGCTCCCAGGCAGGGGCGACCAGGCACTCCTTCTTCGTCTCGTCACACTGCGCGCGCCACTGCCCCGAAGGGACCGCGGGCGTGGGCGGAAGGGTCAGGCACAGCACCCGCTGGTCCGGGGACTGGCGGGGCGAGCCCGCGTCCGGCACGGCCAACTGGACGGCCCACGCCTCCGCGCGGGGTTGCTTCAGGGCCTCGGTCAGGGCCTTCACCGGCGCGTCTGTCGGAACCTCGGCCGGAGCTTCGGCCGGAGCTTGGGGCACCGCCGCCTCCGGTATCTCCACCTGCCCGAGCAGGAGGGCACAGCCCAGGGTCACCGCTGAGACCAGCATCACTTCTCCTCGACGAGGTCCCCGCGCTCCGGCCGCGCGGGTGCACCTTGTGACGGGACGGCCAATACAAGGCCCGTGCCCCAGGCTGGCGGACGGGCTTTCGCGGACTTGCCCCGGCCGACTGTGCAGGCGCCTGCACACCGCCTGCACAGTCTGGGGCGCGCACTGACGCGAGAATGGCGCACCCCCGTCCAGGTCGGTCGACCGGCGGGGGTGGGGGGGATATAAGCCCCCCGGCCCCGTGCCTCGCACGAAGGGCCCGTCCCGGACGACGAAGGAGCACGTGCGCGTGGCAAGCGACGGCGAACAGACCCCGCAGCGGGAAGAGACCTTCACCCAGGCCATCCTCGGTGAGGACACCCTGACGTCGGCATGGGTGAAGAAGTGGTTGGCCCTGCCCTTCAGCGCGCGCGTGGTCCTGGCGACCGCGGGCTTCGCGGCGCTGCTCTTCGTGCCCTACCTGGGCGCGGTCGGCCTGTGGGACCCCTGGGAGACGCACTACGGCGAAGTCGGCCGGCAGATGATCCAGCGCAGCGACTACGTCTATCCCTTCTGGGAGAACGCGTGGTTCTTCTCCAAGCCGCCCCTCACCATGTGGATGCAGGCGCTGGGAATGAACATCGTCGGCGCCCTCCGGGGTGACGGCGCCATGGGCCTCTACACGGAGTGGGGCATGCGCATGCCCTTCGCGCTCCTGAGCATCGCGGCCGTGTCGCTGCTGTCCCTGGCCGTGGCCCGGGTGGTGAACGCGCGCGCGGGCCTGGCCACCGGCTTCGTGCTGGCCACCATGCCGCTGTACTTCCTGCTCACCCGGCAGACCGTCACCGACACGCCCTTCGTCACCACCTTCGTGTGCGCGATGGCGTGCTTCATCATCGGCCAGTTGGACGACACGACGAAGCACCGCGCGGGCTGGTGGTACGGCTTCTATGTCTTCGCGGGGCTGGCCACGCTGGCCAAGGGCCTGCTGGGCGTGGGCCTGCCCGCGGTCATCCTCATGCTCTACGCGGTGGCCGCCGTCATCCCGTGGGACCGCGAGGGCCTGGAGGCGCACCTGCGCTGGCTCACCAGCGGCGACATGCGCGCCCAGGTGCGCGCGGGCACCCGGAAGATGCCGGTGCTGTGGGCGCAGATGTACAAGATGAAGCTGGGCACGGGCATCCTGGTGTTCTTCGCGGTGGCGGTGCCCTGGTACCTGACGCTGTGCCTGTTCGACAGCGTGGACGACGAGGGCAAGCTGTTCTGGTACCGCTTCTTCATCCACGACCACCTGAACCGCCTCACCGCGGGCGTGCACACCACCACGCCGGGCGGGTCGTTCACCTACTTCATCGAACAGGGCGGCTTCGCCATCTTCCCGTGGGTGGCGCTGCTGCCGGGCGCGTTCGCGGTCGTGTCGCGGCTCAAGCTGCGCTCTCGCGACAAGGCGGACCACCTGGCGCTCATCGCCGTCATCTGGGTGGCGTTCGCGTTCTACCTGCTGGCCTCCAGCGCGACGAAGTTCCACCACTACGTGTTCCCGGTGCTGCCGGGGCTGGCCGTCCTCATCGCGCTGTTCGTGGACCGGCTGTGGAAGGACGGCGTCTCCGAGCACGCGGTGAGCCTCATCTTCGGCCTGGTGCTCTTCATCCTCGTGGGCAAGGACCTGGCGGAGAACCCCAAGGACTTCACCGACCTGTTCGTCTACAACTACGACCGGCCCTATCCGCAGGACCTGGTGACCAAGCCCATCGCGTTCTTCTCCTCGCGCCCGTTGTGGATGGGGGACCTGGTGACGCTGGTGCTGCTGGCCTTCGGGGTCTACCTCGCCTTCGAGGCGTTCTCCTCCAAGGACAAGTCGGAGCGCCCGGGCGCGTCGCGCGCGGTGGCGCTGGGCCTGCTGCTCACCGGCGTCGCCACGCTGGTCTCGGTGGCCACGCAGGGGCAGGTGTCCGCGCTGGGCCTGTGGGGCGTGGCGCTGGTGGCGCTTTCGGGCTTCATCTTCTGGCAGGCGTCGCGGCCGGAGGAGGCGCCGGGCCGCACGATGTTCCAGGCGGTGGGCTTCGTGCTGGCGCTGGTCGGCGTGGTGCTGGCGGCGCGCGGCTTCCGGGGCCCGGCCGCCTCGGATTCGCTCTTCAAGGTGCTCTCCGGGACCATCAACGTGAAGGCGGGCCTGGGCTTCGCGTTCGGCGTGGCGGGCGTGCTGGCGGTGGTGGCCGCGCTGCAGCGCTCGCGCGTGATGCTGTTCGGCACGTTCTGGGGGCTGGCCGCGGGCTTCGCGCTCTGGTTCAACTGGGGCCACTGGGTGGACCTGTCCCACCACTGGACGCAGCGCGACCTGTTCTGGCGCTACTACGCCCAGCGGCAGGCGGGTGAGCCCATCGCCGCGTACATGATGAACTGGCGCGGGGAGACGTTCTACTCGCGCAACACGGTGGAGCAGTTCCGCGCGGGCGACGCCAACACGCGCATGCGCCAGTACGCGGCGCGGCCGGGCCGGGAGTGGGCGCTGGTGGAGCACAGCCGCGTGTCCCTGCTGCGCAGCGCGGTAGGCACCGACAAGACCGTCACGCTCATCGACCGCGACATCAACAACAAGTTCGTCCTGGTGACCATCGAGTGACGCACTCCCTCCCGGTGCCGAGCGCGGAAGTCCCTCCCCAGGGCGGCATCCGCGTGCGGGGGCTCGCCAAGCGCTTCGGTGAACGCCTCGCGGTGGAGGGGCTCACCTTCGATGTGCGGCCCGGGGAGGTGTTCGGCCTGCTGGGCCCCAACGGCGCCGGCAAGACGACGACGGTGCGCATGCTGACGGGCCTCTTGCGTCCCTCTGAAGGCGACGCGGAGGTGTGGGGCCACTCCGTCACGCGCGACGGCGAGTCCCTGCGCAAGGTGGTGGGCCTGCTCACCGAACAGCCGGGGCTGTATGACCGGCTCACCGCGCGCGAGAACCTGCGCTTCTTCATGAAGCTGCACGAACTGGACGAGGCCACCGCGTGGCCCCGGGCCCTGCACTACCTGGAGCGCTTCGGGCTGGGCGGCCGCGAGAACGAGGCCTGCGGCGGCTTCAGCAAGGGCATGCGCCAGAAGCTGGCCATCGTGCGCACGCTGGTGCACGACCCGCGCGTCATCTTCCTGGATGAACCCACGAGCGGCCTGGATCCGGAGTCCGCGCGCACCGTGCGCGACGCGGTGGCGGAGCTGGCGTCGGAGGGGCGCACCATCGTCCTGTGCTCGCACAACCTGTCGGAGGTGGAGCGGCTGTGCGAACGCGTGGCCGTGGTGCGCCGTCGCCTGCTGGCGCTGGGGCCGGTGCGGGAGTTGCGCCGCTCCGGACAGGCGCTGGACGTGCGCGTGGAGGGGGACGCGGAGGTGTTCCGCCCCGCGCTGGCCCGGCTGCCCTTCGCGCCCAACGTGCTGCTGGAGGGTGGACGCCTGCGGGTGATGCTGGCGGACGAGTCCCAGGCGCCGGAGGTGGTGGCGTGCCTGGTGGGCGCGGGCGCGCGCGTGCACAGCGTGGTGCCGTCGCAGCGGCCGCTGGAAGAGGTGTACCTGGATCTGCTCAAGGACGGGGTGGCGTGAGCATGGCGTTCCGACCGCGACGGGCGATGGCGGTGTTCTGGAAGGACTCGCTGGACCTGCGCAAGAACCTGGGCCTGCTCCTGTCCATGGCGGTGCTGCCGCTGGTGATGGTGACGGTGCCCATCGGCGTGGTGTGGACGTACGTGTCGCAGCCGGACCACTCGGATCTGCGCACGGTGGCGCTCTTCTACGACCCCACGCTGCCCCTGGGCGCGAGCGCGGCGCGCTTCCTCATCGACAAGTCGCTCACCGACTGGTTCGGCATGTTCCTGGTGATGCCCGTCTTCATCCCCATCCTCATCGCGTCGCAGAGCGTGGCGGGGGAGAAGGAGCGCCGCACGCTGGAGCCGCTCCTGGCCTCGCCGGTGTCGGCGGCGGAGCTGGTGGCGGGCAAGAGCCTGGCGGCGCTGGTGCCCGCGGTGCTGATGACCTGGTTCGCCTTCGCCCTGTTCTGCGTGGGCGTGGACATCGTGGCGTGGCCGCTGGTGCAGGCGCCCCTGATGCCCAACGCGCTGTGGGGCTTCGGCGTGTTCGTGTTCGCGCCGCTGTTCGCCTTCTTCGGCAACGGGGTCGCGGTGCTCATCTCCGCCCGGGTGGCGGAGGCGCGCATGGCGCAGCAGTTGTCCGCCCTGGTGGTGCTGCCGCTGGTGGGGCTGGTGGGTGGACAGGTGGCGGGCGTGCTCAAGGCGGACCTGGGGTACTACGCCATCCAGGGCGGGGTGGTGCTGGTGCTGGACCTCATCCTGCTGGCGGCCAGCATCCGCGTCCTGGACCGGGAACGTCTGGTCAGCCGCTGGGGTTGAACCACTGGCGGGTCGGGGACTGGACTCCCGGCGGGCTGCCAGACGGGCAGGCGCCCGTGAAGCTGGTATGTTCCGGGCAGGACGCCGGGGGCGAAGCGGAAGCGCTTTCGTGCCGGTGGCCATGCATTTAGGGGATGGGGTTACGGAGCTTTGAAGACCTGCCGCCCAGGCGGCCACGGAGGCGCTGAAACAGACATGGGGATCTTCGACAGCATCAAGGGCGAGGCGAAGCGGAACTTCATCGCCCGGGCGGACGAGGCGAAGGGCGAGATCGTCTACAAGTATCCGGAGAAGAACGTCCGGATGATGACGCAGCTCACCGTCGACGCCGACGAGGTGGCGCTGTTCGTCAAGGACGGCAAGGTGGAGGGGAAGCTGGGGCCCGGCCGGCACTCGCTGGACACCAGCAACATCCCGTTCCTGGGGAAGCTGATTGAAGGCTTCACCGGCGGCAACATGTTCATGGCGGAGATCTTCTTCGTCTCCACGCGTGAGCACACGGGCGTGAAGTTCGGCGGCCCCATCGGTGACGTGCGCGACCCGGAGACGGGCCTGGGCATCGGCACCATGGTGTACGGCGACTTCTCCATCCGCGTGACGGAGCCGGAGAAGCTGGTCGTGGGCCTGGTGGGCATGGGCCGCGCGAGCAACGAGGAGTTCCTGGGCTGGTTCAAGGGCCAGGTCCTCAAGGTGACGCGCGACCGCACCGCCGAAATGCTGGTGAAGAAGAAGTGGCCGCTCTTGGACGTGACGAGCGGCGCCTACCTGGAAGAGATGGAGGTGGAGATCCTCGCCGGCCTGAAGCCGCACGTGGACAGCTACGGCCTCACCATCGTCCGGATGGGCAACTTCCACGTCAGCATCAAGCCCGAGGACGAGGCGACGCTGAAGAAGCTGTCCAAGGACGTGGCGTACTCGCGGCTGGCGGGCGGCTTCCAGCAGTACGCGCAGGGCCAGGCGATGCTCGGCGCGTCCGAGGGCATGGCCAAGGGCGGTGGTGGATCCGACGGCGCGCTGCAGGGCATGGGGATGGGCATGGGCTTCGGCATGGCCCAGCAGTTCGCCAACCAGCAGCAGCAGCGGCCCCCGCAGCCGGCGGAGACGGCGGCGCCCGCGGGCGACACGCGCAGCCCCGCGCAGCGGCTCAAGGAGATCAAGGAGCTGAAGGACGCGGGCGTGCTCTCCGATGAGGAGTACACCGCCAAGCGCGCGGAGCTGATGAAGCTCCTGTAGTCCCGCGACTTGTGAAGCACCCGAGGGCCCTGTCTCCCACGTGGAGGCGGGGCCTTCGTCGCGTTCAGGGGGCGGGTCTGCCGGGCACGGCGAGGCGCAGGTGTTCGTGCAGCGTCTCCGCGCGCAGGTAGAGGAACTGCACGTCGCCGAAGGCCAGCGTGGCGCCGTCGTGGAGCATCACCTGGGCCTTGAAGCCCAGGGGGGCGCCGTTGATGAAGGTGCCATTCATGGACTGGGCGTCGCGCACGGAGAAGTCCCCGGAGGACGCGTTCCAGCGCAGGGTGGCGTGGTGCTGGGACACGGAGAGTTCGGGCACGACGAGGTCCGCGTCGGCGCGGCCCACGGTGAACTCCTCGCCGTCCTGGTTCGGCTGGAGGAAGTGCACCTCCAGGTTGTCGAAGTCGCGCAGCATCGCGAGCAGCCGCTCCGCCATGCGCGAGCGGTGCGCCATGCCCACCGTGCGCGCGCCGATGAAGCCAGGCACCGGGTCGCGGAAGGCGGCTTCGACGGGCTGCTGGATGAGGGCCACGGAACCGGACGCGGCCCGGAAGGACTCCAGCGAAGCCTCCGCGAAGGGACGAAGCTGATTCACGGACACCATGGCCCGGAACCCTACGTGCTACCGGCAGGGACGGGAAGTGCCGTCCGGTACCAGCCCCGGAGGGCGGTCACGCCAGTGTGGCCGACGGCACGGATGCGGACATCCCGGATGGATTTTTGCTGGCTGTCTTGAGCGCGGAGCGCGGTGTTCGCGCGCCGCCGCCGGCACGGACGCGGAGGTCGCGGATGGCGCCCCGTTGGACGCCACCGCGAGGTGCACGTGCAGGAGCGCCTACGACGGCACGGACGCGGACGTGGAGGACGGCTTCACGTGGGGCGTCGCGGACGGCTTCACGGCGGGCGGTGGCTCCGTGGGCGCGGCGGGCGTCGTGGGCGTGTCGTCCAGCCGGCGCAGGTCCAGCTTCATGGGGACCTGGAGCGTGGTGCTCAACCGCAGCAGCAGCACGTCCGGCGCGAGCCCGTTCTCACCGAGCGCCTGGGTGAGCTCGCGCGCGGAGGGGGCGGTGCCCCGGGCCCAGAGCTCCTTGAGGAACGCGCCCGCCTCCGGCGCGTGCCACCACGCCGGACCGAAGCGCGCCTTCAACTGTCCCTGCAGCTGACCCGCCAGGAACCACGCCCGGAAGCTGTCGGCGGACTGGTAGAAGTCCTCCTGCTCCACGAGGTAGCGCTCCACGTCGTCCTCCGTCATGGGCATGGCGCCCGCGCGCGCCATCAGCGCGCGGTACAGCTCGCGCGGATCCACCTCCACGCGGCGGTGCAATTCCAACTGGTAGAGCAGCCGGCCCGCCGCGTGACGGATGAGGTACAGCTTGTGCGCGCTGGAGGCCGCCAGGAACTGCGTGCGCTTGTCGTTGTCCCCCAGCACGCCCGCGTGCTCCTCCAGCCACACGGGGTCCTCCAGCAGGTCCTCGAAGAGCGCCGAGTACGCCTCGCCCACGGTGGGGTTGCCCAGCTGGGCCAGCTCGAAGCGGGGCTCCTGCGTGAAGGCCACGTGCAACAGGTGCCCCACTTCATGCAGCACGCGGCCCTGGTGCAGCACGCCCGTGCCGGGCTTGAACGACAGCCGCACGTCGGAGGGCACGCGCACCGCCATCGCCAGGGGGCGGGGGTTCTTGCGGGGCAGGTCGCGCGCATCCACCTTCACGTTGGGCAGCGCGGCCAGGTCGATGCCCAGCCCCGCCACCGTGGCCTGGGCCTTCGCCAGCGACTCGCCCTTGGGGAACGCGTCCTCCACCTCGCGCGAGCGGAACAGGCGCGGGATGTCCGCGCGGGTAATCTGCGCGAAGGGCAGCCCCAGCTCGCGCTGGCTCAGCCGCTCCATCACCAGCTTGTACGGTTCCTGGGTGGCCTGGAGCACCTCCTCCGCCAGTTGGGCCAGCCGCTCCAGGTCCGCCTGGCGCAGCTCGCTGCCGAAGGCCTCGTAGGACTCGAAGCCCATCTGCTTCACCAGCTCCTCGGTGCGCTCCGCCTTGCGGTACAGCGTCTGGTTGAGGCGCGTGAGCGCGGGCGTGGCGGCCGCGTAGAGCGCCTTGCGCTTCGCCGCGCTCTTCTCGTTGGCGAGCAGCCGCTCCATGTCGCGGTAGCGCACCTCGCGCCCATCCACGGTCAGCCGCAGCGCGGCCTCCAGGTTGGCGGAGGCGTCGTTGTACTCGGCCAGCTCGCGCGCCAGGAACTCGCCGGCGAAGTGGCCGTGCAGCGCGGTGAGGGCGCGCAGCTCGCGTGGCTCCTTCGTCAGGTGCCGCAGCCGGTCGATGCGCCGCAGGTTCTCCAGGCTGAAGAGGGCCTCCTTGCCGGAGTACGTCGCCGCGATGTCCGCCACCTTGCCTTCGGTCCAGAAGTCCCACACCAGCCGGTGTTGCTCCTCCAGGAGGAGGGCGGCCTCCTTGGACAGGGCGTTCACCTCCCCGGTCAGTTGCTGCTCCTCACTCAGAGGGGGGACCGGCGCCGCGGGCGGGGCCTTGTGACAGGCGCCCAGCAGACACAGGGCGGCGGCGAGGAGGGCGGGAATCCTTGGGGACATGAGGCCGCCCATGTTACTTCCGACCTGCCGATGCCCAACGTAAACCCATGGCGGGCGGCCCGGGGACGCCAGGGCCTGTATTCCGCCCTGCGCCAGTTCTTCGCCGGCCAGGGATACCTGGAAGTCGAGACGCCCCTGCTCGTGCCCACGCCCGGCATGGAGCCGTACATCACCGCCTTCGAGGCCCCCTTCGTCCCCGAAACGGACCTGGGCAGGGCCCGCACCCTCTATCTGCACACCAGCCCCGAGTACGCGATGAAGCGCCTGCTCGCCGAAGGGGCCGGGCCGCTGTTCCAGATCTGCAAGGTGTTCCGCAACGGCGAGGTCTCCCAGACGCACAACCCGGAGTTCACGCTGCTGGAGTTCTACCGGCCGCACGCGGACTACCACGCCATCATGGACGACCTGGAGGGCGCGCTGGTGGCGGCCGGTGCAGCCGCGGCCACGGCGGGTGAAGGCGCCCCGGGCGCGGATCCGGCGTTCTTCACCCGCACCCCGTACGAGCGAGTGACGGTGCGGGACGCCGTGCTGCGGGCCACGGGCGTGGACATCCGGCAGCACGCGGACGGCCCTTCGCTCAAGCGCGCGGTGGAGGCCGCGGGCGTGCGCACCGGGGACTCGGAGTCCTTCGACGACGTCTTCTTCCACCTGTTCCTGCAGAAGGTGGAGACGGGGCTGGGGCACGAGCGGCCCACGTTCCTCATCGAATACCCGGCCTCCATGGCGGCCCTGTCCCGGCTGAAGCCCGGCGACCCTTCGGTGGCGGAGCGGGTGGAGCTGTACGCGAAGGGGCTGGAGCTGGCGAACGGCTTCTCCGAGCTGACGGACGCGGTGGAGCAGCGCGCGCGGCTGTTGGAGGAGCAGGAGCTGCGCCGGCGGCTGGGCCGCTCCGTGTACCCGCTGGACGAGCGCTTCCTGGAAGCGGTGGGGCGCATGCCTCCGGCGGCGGGCATCGCCGTCGGACTCGACCGTATCCTCATGCTGCTGCTGGGGGTCCAGCGCATCGAGGACGTCCTCTTGTTCCCCGCACACGGGTTCGTCTGATGCGCAAGCTGCTCCAGACGGTGTTCGCCGGCACGGCCGCGGTGGGGCTCACGGGCGCGGCGTCGGCGACGGTGTCGGTGCTGTCCGGGTTTGATCCGCTGGCGGCGGACAAGGTGCTGCGCGTCTGGGGCCGCTCGTCGCTGGCGGCGGCGGGCGTGCAGCATGAGGCGTACGGGCTGGAGCACATCCCGGAGGACGGCAACGTCGTCTTCGTGTGCAACCACCAGTCGCACTTCGACGCGATGGTGAACTTCGCGCACATCCGCAAGCACACGCGCTACGTGGCCAAGGCGGAGCTGTTCAAGATTCCGGTGTTCGGCCGGGCGATGCGGCGCGCGGGCAACATCCCCGTGCAGCGCACCGGCGGGGCGGACGACAAGGCGCGGCTGTCGGAGGCGGTGACGGCCGTGCGCGAACGGGTGAGCGTGCTGTTCTTCGCGGAGGGCACGCGCAGTCCGGACGGGGAGCTGAAGCCGTTCAAGAGGGGCGCCGCCACGCTGGCCATCCAGGCGCAGGTCCCCGTCGTCCCGATGGCGCTCTCCGGGACGCGGCTCATCCTCCCCAAGGGAGGCCGGGCGGTACGATGGGGCCAGCGGGTGGCGCTGGTGGTGGGCAGGCCCGTGCCCACGCAGGGACTGACGCTGGATGACCGGGACACCCTCACGCGACGCCTGGAAGAGGCGGTCGCCAGGCTTTATGCCGAAGCGCGAGAGCGCTCGGGAGACACGCCATGAAGAAGTCGAACCAGACCACGTTCCAGAGCCACCCCTGGCACGGCATCTCGCCGGGCCCGGAGTCTCCTGAAATCGTCAACGCGTACATCGAGATCGTCCCCACGGACGCGGTGAAGTACGAGTTGGACAAGGAGTCCGGAATCCTCAAGGTGGACCGCCCCCAGCGCTTCAGCAGCCAGTGCCCCACGCTCTACGGGTTCATCCCGCAGACGTACTGCGGCGACCAGGTGGCGAAGCGCTGCGCGGAGCGCACCGGCTACAAGGACATCCACGGCGACGGGGACCCCATCGACATCTGCGTGCTGACGGAGAAGGTCGTCTCCAACGGCAACCTGCTGGTGCACGCCGTTCCCATCGGCGGCTTCCGGATGGTCGACGGCAACGAGGCCGACGACAAGATCATCGCGGTGCTGGAGTCCGACCTGGTGTACGGCGAACTCCAGTACATCGCGCAGCTTCCGCGCCCCCTGCTGGATCGCCTCAAGCACTACTTCCTCACCTACAAGCAGATCCCCGGTGAGGGAAAGCGCAGCGTGGAGATCGCGGAGGTCTACGACCGGCCGGAGGCGCTGGAGGTCATCCGCCGCAGCATGCGCGACTACGACAAGCTCTTCACGGAGCCGGTGGTGTCGAAGCCCTCGCGCAAGGCCGCGCCCGCGACGGCGCCCCGCCGCAAGAGCCCGGCGGTGAAGGCCCCGGCGGGCCGGAGCGCATCCGGCAAGGGCGCGTCGGGCAAGGGCGCGTCGGGCAAGGGCGCGTCGGGCAAGGGCTCCAAGTAGTTCCCCAGCCCGGGGGGGCGCGGAAGGGGCGTGGCGGCAAGCCCCCCTTCCCGCGCGTACCGGAAGGACTACGAGCGGCGCGCGCGCTTGGGCGCCGCGGCGGGCGCGCGCTTGCCCCGGGCCGGGGTCGCGGCCTTGCGGGAGGCCGCGACCTTCTTGGCGGCGGCCGGCACCTTCTTCGCGACCTTCTTGGCCACGGACTTCACGCGCGCGGCGGCCTTCTTGGCGGCGGACTTCACCTGGGCCACGACCTTCTTGGCGGCCTTCTTCACCGGGGCCGCGGCCTTGCGGGTGGCGGCACCCGCGCGAGCGGTGGGGCTCGCGCTGCGTTTGGCGGCGGGCTTGGAAGGCTTGGAGGCGGGGCCGGGCACCACGGTGCCGCGCTCGGGCAGCTGGCTCACGAGCTTCTTGGGCGCGATGGCGCGGTAGCTCTCGTCGATCCACGCCTTGATGACGGGCACCGGCACCTGCGAGGCGTCGTCGAAGTTGGCGGTCACCCAGCCGCTCTTGCCCAGGCCGTACTCGGTGGGCTCGGTGAAGGGCAGCGTGAGGGCGGCGTCCTTGGAGTCGGGGAGCTTGGCGGAGAACTTCAGCTTCTCGCCCGTCACGGCCATGAAGAGGAAGGTCTTGTCATTGACCTTCATCGCGCGGTGGCCCCAGGGCTGGTCCTCGTGGGCTCCGGGGTAGCTCAGCGCATGTTCGCGCAGTACCGCTTCGACCTTCTGCGTCTCGTTCTCTGCGGGCATGGGCACCTTGGCTTCGTTGTGAGTCCGGACAGCTTAACCGGACCTGTCGCGTCGGGCGTATTCCCAGATGTGTCGGTCCGTGAAGAGAAGCGGCGGGTGACCGGGCACCCGTCCCGCTTCAACCCGCATCCTTCCGGACGCGTGGCATTAGGTAACGGGTCCGCGCCACGCATAGTCTTTGGGTCAACAAGGAGCCCTGCCTCAATGTCTCAGTCGCTGCTCGCCACGGATGGCTACAAGTTCAGCATGGCGGAGGCCGGCTGGCCCCTGCGGAAGGAAACGTTCTACTACTCGCACCGCAAGGGCGGGCCCCAGGTGATGCCGCTGGACTTGGAGGCGTACGTGCGCAGGCTGCTGCCCGTGCCCCAGCCGGAGGACTACGCCTTCCTCGCGCAGCACGACTACGAGATGGGCGTGGGCTTCAAGGCGGCCATCCTGCGCACGGAGCGCTTGTCCGTGCGCGCCGTCCCCCGGGGCGCGGTGTTCCTGCCGCGCGAGCCCATCCTCACGCTCACCGGCCCCTCCGCGCTGGTGTCCTGGCTGGAGCCGCTGCTGTTGCAGCTCAACTACCGCATCCAGGTGGCCACGCAGGCGCTGCAGGACCGGGAGGCGCTGGCGCGCTCGCTCACCACGGTGACGTGCGAGGAGGAGAAGCGCATCGCCCTGGAGACGCTGGACCAGGTGGGCGTGAAGGCCATGCCCATCCGGGTGGACACGGAGGGCTATGTCCAGCGCGTGCGGGCGCAGGTGAAGGAGCTGGTGGACCTGGTCGAGGACCCGTCCCGCATCTTCGAGGTGGGCCTGCGCGCGGCCACCTGCCTGGAGCAGCACGAGCTGGCCCTGCGCGCCTGTCAGGACGCGGGCGTGCAGCGCACGAGCAACGTGGAGGGCGCGCGCGTGCTGGGGATGATCCCCGTGGGCACCATGGGCCACGAGCACGTGCAGCGCTACGGCTCCGACGACGCGGCCTTCCGCGCGATGCACGAGCGGCGGCCGCAGCGCTCCAGCTACCTCTTGGACACCTTCGACACGCTCACGTCGGGCATCCCGGCCGCGTTCAAGCTCATCTCGGAGGAGCCGCAGGGCGGGGACTCCATCCGGTTCGACTCCGGCAACAAGAAGCTCCAGTACCTGTACGCGGTGACGCGCGCCAAGGACATGGGCATCAAGCCGGTGCTCATCCTGGAGGACGGCCTGGACGCGCAGATGACGCGCGAGTTCGAGGAGCTGCGCAGGCAGGTGGGCTGGGAGCCGACGGCGCAGTTCTACGGCTACGGCGGCCACATCGTCGCGCGGACGATGTCGCACGCGCTGACGCGTGACCGGGTGGCGGCCGTCTACAAGCTGTCGTGCACGGGCGCGACGCCGGTGATGAAGTTCGGCAACGAACTGACCGAAGGCAAGCAGAGCGTCCCCGGCACGCCCATCATCTTCCGCCGCCGCACCGGCACGGGGCCGCTGGGGCTGGTGGGACAGGCGGGTGAGGCGACCCCCCAGGGCTACTTCCCGCTGATGGAGGCGGAGGCCGGGACGCCGTCGCTTTCGGGCGTGGAGGGCGTGGCGCCGGAGGAGCAGCGCATCGGCTACACTGCGACCACGCAGGCGCTGGTGGAATCGCTCACGCGGCGCCACTTCCCGCAGGGCCGCTGACGCTTCCGGTAGGACGACGGGGCGGGCGGGGCCAGGCGGTCTGGAGAAGACGTCATGTTTCTGCCCCTCCCCGGGTTTCTCGACATCCACCGCGTCGGTGAGCTGTACCTGGAGCGCGTGGCGGAGGTCTCCGCGGAGGCCTTCCGCTACGCCGCCGAGCACCGCGTGCGTCCGGCCCGCGAGGACCCCATCCGCGTCGCGGCGTTCGGCATCGACGTGCAGGTGGGCTTCTGCCTGCCCGGCGCGGCCCTCTTCGTCCCTGGCGCGGTGGAGGACACCTCGCGCGCGCTGCTGTGGATGTACACGAACCTGGCGCACATCACGGAGCTGGTGTTCTCGCTGGACACCCACCGCGTGTTTCAAATCTTCCATCCGGCGTGGTGGAAGGACGCGGAGGGCCGTCCGCCCGCGCCCATGACGGTCATCACCGCGAAGGACGTGCGCAGTGGCCGCTGGCGCCCCACGCGCCACCCCCAGGAGAGCCTGGCGTACTGCGAGCAGTTGGAGGCGAGCGGCCGGTACGTGCTCAACATCTGGCCGTACCACTCGCTGCTGGGCGGAATGAGCCACGCGCTGATGCCGGCGATGTACGAGGCCAGCCTCTTCCACGCGCTCGTGCGCGACACGCCCACCCGGTTCGACCTGAAGGGCGAGAACCCGCTGACGGAGAGCTACTCCGTGATGTCGCCGGAGGTGAAGGAGGTGAACGGCCAGCGCGTGGGCGAGTTCAACCAGGGCCTCATGGATCACCTGATGACGTTCGACCGCGTGTATGTCTTCGGGCAGGCCAGCTCCCACTGCGTGCTGTCCACGCTGCGGGACCTGCAGCAGTACCTGGAGCGCACGGACCCGTCGAAGCTGTCGCGCATCCACATCCTGGAGGACGCGATGAGCCCCGTGCCCGCGCCCCCGTTGAGCCCGCTGCCCGCGGCGCTGGACTTCCCCCGCATCGCGAAGGAGGCGCTGGAGGGCTTCCGCGCCGCCGGGATGCGCGTGGTGCGCACGACGGACGGGGTGGGCGAGTAACGGGGGCGGCTACCGGCCCAGCCGGCCCATGGCCCAGCGCGCCGTCGCTTCGCGCAGGGTGTCGTGGGCGCTGGCGCCGGGACGGGCCTGTGCGTTCAGCTCCACCACGTCGCGGAAGAGCGACATGTCCAGCAGGGCATCCGCGTGCACGCTGCCCGTGAAGAGCACCACCTGGGTGCCATGCTCGCGCGCCAGCCGCGCGAGCGCGCCAGGGCCCTTGCCCAGCCACGTCTGCCGGTCGAAGCGCCCCTCGCCGGTGAGCACCAGGTCCGCGAGCAGCACGCGCCGCTCCAGCCCCAGCGCCCGCGACACCATGACGTAGCCGGACGTCAGCTTCGCGCCCGTGAGGGCGGCCAGCCCGTAGCCCATGCCTCCCGCCGCGCCCGCGCCCGGCGTCGACGCGGCGGATTCACCCGCCACGCGCGCGAAGGTGGCGAGCGCCGCTTCCAGTTCCTCCACCGCTTCCGGTGACGCGCCCTTCTGCGGACCGAAGAGGCGCGCGGCGCCGTCCTCACCCAGCAGCGGCGTGATGACGTCCGTGGCCGCCAGCAGCTCCACCTTGCCCAGGCGGGGATGCCTTGCGTCCGACTCCACGCGCGCGAGCTTCGCGAGGGAGGCGCCCCCAGGGGGCAGCGGGTTTCCCTGCGCATCCAGGAAGCGGTAGCCCAGGGCCTCCAGCGCGCCCTTGCCGCCATCCGTGCTGGCGCTGCCGCCCAGGCCGACGATGAGCCGCTCGCAGCCCTCGTCCAGGGCCGCGCGCATGAGCTCGCCCGTGCCGTAGGTGCACGCGGCGCGGGCATCCCGTGCTTCGGGCGGCACCCGCGACAGGCCCGACGCCGCCGCCATCTCCACCACCGCGGTGCGGCCGTCCTCCAGGCGTGCCCACGCGGCCTCCACCGGGGCGCCCATCGGGCCTCGCACGGTGCGCAGCCGCCGCTCGCCGCGCCCGCCCGCGAGCAACGCGTCCACCGTGCCGGGACCTCCGTCCGCGAGCGGTGCCACGTCCAGCACCACGTCCATGGACGCCTGCCGCAGCCCTTCCGCCATGGCGGCCGAGGCCTCGGCGGCGCTCAGGGTGCCCTTGAACTCCTGGGGCGCGATGAGCCAGCGCGGACGGATCACGTGCGGAGCCCCGCCGATGCGCAAGGCGTGGAACGGTGCGATGCCGTGAAGGAGGACTTCGCGAACACGACGGCGCTCCGGTGGGCGTTCAGCCACCGCGTCTGCAGCATGGACTTCACGGTTCCTCCCGGGCCGGGGCGGTACGTGCCTCGGCATACCATTCCAGGAGGGGACGGGGGCCCTGGAGCGACGGCATCACCCGCTGTGAAATGCGCTCCAGCCGGAGCAACAGACGCGTCACTTCCTCGGAGGGCTGTCGGGCCGGGCCGCGGATCCGTTCACAGAAGAACGTCCGGCAGCCGAACGGGCGGTCCGCGTACACCGTGCAGCGCTTTCCCGCCGCGTCCAGGAACGGGCAGCCCCCATCCGCGCGGGGCGGGGGGAGCGACCGGCCCCGGGAGAGGACTTCCCACTCGGGACGCCACAACCAGGGCTGCCGCTTCGTGGTGGCCAGCTGGCAGCACTCGCCGCTGGAGGGGCAGGAGTAGGGGACGTACGCTGCGTCCGCCTGACGGTAGACGGTGCGCGTCTCCTGCATGGCGCGCTCCAGCTCCCGCGTACCGGACGCGGGGGCTTCGTCGTCTGCGTCGTCCCAGTCCCGGCGCGCCATCTCAACCGTTCTCGTACGTCGGGGTCCGAAGGACGGACCCCTTGGGTCCTACCCTAACTCACAGCATGCGCAGCACGAAACATTTGAGGTAGCGCGTCTCGCGCAGGTTGAGGAGCACGGGGTGATCCCGACCTGCACCACGCCGTTCGATGATCTGCACGCGGCGGCGCGCGTCCGACGCGGCGGAGGCGAGCATGTCCTCGAAGGCCTGTTCGTCCACGTGGTAGGTGCAGCTGGCCGTGATGAGGATTCCGCCCGGGCGCAACAGCTGGAAGGCGCGCAGGTTGAGTTCGTTGTAGCCGCGCACCGCCGCCGGGATGGCGTCCTTGTTCTTCGCGAACGAGGGCGGATCCAACACGATGGTGTCGAAGCGCTTGCCCTCGTCCACCGCGTCGCGCAGGAAGTCGAACGCGTTGCCCGTCACCACGTCCAGGTTGGTGAGCTTGTTGGCCTGGGCGTTCTCCTTCAGCTGCGCGGAGGCCGCGTCGGAAATCTCCACCGCGGTGACGTGCTTCGCCTTCGTGGCCAGCTGGAGCGCGAAGCCGCCCACGTAGCTGAAGCAGTCGAGCGCGTCGCCGAAGGCGTAGTGCGCCGCCATCACGTGGTTCTCGCGCTGGTCCAGGAAGGCGCCCGTCTTCTGGCCTTCGAGCAGGTCCGCGCGCATGCGCACGAGGCCCTCGTCGAAGGACACGGGCCCCGGCGGCAGCGTTCCGCGCAGGAGGCCCTTCTCCGGCAGCAGGCCCTCCAGGTGGCGCACGCTCACGTCGGAGCGGTTGACGATGCCCTTGGGGTGGAATTGCTCTTCCAACAGGTCCGCGATGAGGTCCTTGCGCTGCTCCATGGCGGGGACGAGGAACTGCACGCTCAGGTAGTCGCCGTAGCGGTCCACCACGAGCCCGGGCAGGCCGTCCGCCTCGCCGTGCACCAGCCGGTACGTCGTCTCACCGGGGAGCGCCAGCTTGCGCAGGGCCTCCGCGGACTGGAGGCGCTTGCGGAAGAACTCCACATCCACCGCGACGTCGTCGTTGGTGAGCCAGCGCAGGGAGATCTTGGACACCTTCGAATAGAAGGCCTTGCCCATGAACCAGCCACGGCCGTCCACCACGCGCACCACTTCGCCGCCCTGGAGGCCGGGGTCGCCGTTGAGGTCCGCGCGGTAGATCCACGGCGGGCCGGCCTGCCAGCGGTCGCTGCCGCGGCGCAGGAGCATCACCTGGGGCGTGCCGTCGGGGCCCAGGTCGGGCGTCTTGCGGTCGGGGTGGTGCTTCTCCGGACGCGAGCCGGGCCTCCCGCTTCCAGGAGGATGGGCGCCCGACCTTGCGCCTCCGGAAGACGCGTCGCCGGGCCTCCCGCGTCCGGGAGGAGGGGAGCCGGGCCGGCCGGAGCGTGGGGGAGAGGAAGGCTTCATGAGGCGTCTCGGAGGGAAAGGGGGCGGGTACAGCCCCGCGCGGCGTATACTCGTAACCCGCGTGAGATTCGAGTACGAGCTGGTCCTTCAACCGATGGCCCCGGGCGGTCCATACGACGCAGCGCGGGTGGATGCCCTCCTGGCGGCAAGGTCAGGGGCCGTCCGCCCGGACGGCGCGCGTGACTGGGCCCTGTCCCAGGGCAACGTGGAGGTGACGCCGCTCCGCGACCAGGGCCGGGTCATGGCCCTGGAGCTGCGCGTGCCCCTGCTGGAACACCCGGACCTCATCCGCGAGGTGCTGAAGGAAGCAGCGGCCCTGGCCCGCGAGGCGAAGCTCCGGCTGTTCGACCCGCAGCTCGGTCAGGTCCTGGCTGCCTCCGACACGGAGCGCGTGGTGGCGCAGTACGCGCGCACGGAGCAGTACGCGCGCACGGCGCCGCGCATGGAGATCACGCCCGGCCTGGCGGAGGCGATGGACGCGGCGGCCCGGTACGCTCCGAAGGGGCCCGGGATGTCGCTGCCCATGAAGCTCATCCTCTTCGGGGTGGGGGGCTTCGCGATCCTCTACTTCGTGATGACGTCCCTGGTCCGGCAGCTCAACGGGGAATGAGTCCACCGGTCCATCTCCAGCGGGAGTGACGGGTGGGTTCCAGGTGGACGGCGGTCCAGCCCCGGGAGCAGGAGAAGCACTTCGTCGTCCTGCGCTGGGTGGGGGAGGGGAATGACCCGCTCCAGGGACTGGACGCGGACGTAGTTCACTGGCGGTCTGGCTGTAGATGAGCGCGGAGGCGGTTCTGGCGTTAACGTGCCGGCGTGCTCAAGGCCCTCGTCATCGTCTGCATCCTGTTGCCCCTGGCGGAGCTGTACCTGCTGATCACCCTCGGGCAGCACATCGGGCTGGGGTCCACGCTCGGGTTGCTTGCCGCTTCCGCCGTGCTGGGAAGCCTCATCGCCCGGAAGCAGGGCGAACGGGTGTTCCGCAACTGGCGTGAGGCGATGGCCGGCGGCGGAGTGCCCGAGGAGGGCCTGCTCAGCGGCGTGCTGGTGATGGTGGGCGGTGCGCTGCTCATCGCGCCGGGGTTCATCTCGGACGTCATCGGGCTGGCGCTGATGGTGCCTCCGGTGCGCCGCTACATGACGGCGCGCGTCCGGCGCTCGCTGGAGCAGACCCTGCGCTCGGGCGCGGTGCGCGTGACGCACTTCGGGGGCGTGGGGCCGACTCCGGACGGACCTCCGTTCGACCCGAACCGGGCGCCGGGGCCCTTCCAGGATGCCCGGCGCTTCGACACCTCGGAGGTGCCCGCTTCGGTGGAGCCGTCCGAGGGGTCCACGACCTTCCGCCGCCCCCGGAGCGAGGGCGGCGAGGTGGACGCGGACTTCACCAGCGACGAGGAACCCCGGGGCTGACGGGCGTCCGCTGGGGCGAGCCCGGTGCGTTCCACCGGGGCGTGACGGGCAGGGGCGCGGGTGCGCTTTCGGGCGTTCCCGACGCGGGGTTGACGGGCAGCCCCAGCGCGACGCGGGCCTCGGGGGCGTAGCGGCCGCTGGGGAACTCCCGCAGGTACTGACGGTATTCGTCCTCGGCGGCCACGGGTTGACGCTGCTTCGTGAAGCAGCGACCCCGGAGGGAGCGGGCCTCCTCGCGGTGGTTCGAGCGGGGACTGGCTTCGGCGATTTCACCCAGGCCCACGAGGAAGCGTCCGCACGTCGTTGCATGGGACTGCAACCGCGCGTAGCCGAGGAAACGCTCGTCGGAGTCGTCCGACAGGAGGCCACCCGGCACGAGCATGCCCAGCGTCTTGCGCCGACGCGGCGGAGGCGGAGGCACCGCCGCGATGGAGGGGGCCTGCACCGCTCCGGGCGTCAACCCGAGAGCGGAGGGCGCGAGCGCATCGCCGGAGGAACCAGGGTAGGGCACGAAGTCATCGTCGGAGGGCGAGGGCCTGGTGGGCGCCGTGGCCACGGCGGTGTCGCTTGCTGATGGCGGGGACTCGGGCGCCGGAGCGATGGCCTCTGTCGGTGGGGCCGGGGCCTCCAATGGATTGGCGGCGGTGGCAAAAGACTGGCGCGGCGCGGAGTTGTTCGTGGGTTGCGACTGCGCGCTCTTGGATGCGACCGCGGTGTCCGGCTTCACCTTCGGGGCAGGGACCACGTCGGTCCGGGTCGGCTCCTTCCGTGAAGACTGCACACTCGCGACGGTGGGGCGAGGCTCGGCGGCCCGCAGGTCGTGGAAGGCCTGACGGTCGCCAGCGGAAAGCGCGCGAGGTCGCAGCGCGCCTCCGGCCTGGGTGAGTTCCACGCGTTCACCCGCGTCCACGAAGCGCGGAGGTTGTCCTTCCGCGTCCACGCGCACGCGGCCTTCGAGCACCGCCACCGCAGCACCCCTGGAGGTGCGCTCCACGGAGAAGACCGTCCCGACGACGGTGACCCGCAGGCCGGCGGACTCCACGAGGAAGCCCTCCCGCCGCGCGTGCGAGGCCGTCACGGAGAGGCGTCCCTGCTGGACCGTGAGGTGCACCGCGTTCGTCTCCGCGCGAGCGAGCAACACGTCCGAGCCGGCCGACAGCCGCACCCGACTTTCGTCTGGAAGGCGCAGCACGGCGGACGCCTTCGGAAGCGTGCGGACCGCCATGCCCGAGCGCAACCGCGTGCCTGACTCAAGCGCGTGCTCCGACCCGGTGACCTCACGCACCACCGCGCCAGTCACGCGCTCCACCTCGGTGGTGGACGCCGCGTCGGCGCGGGCCGCGATGGTTTCCTGGGCCTTCTGTGCATCTCCCGTCGTGGGCGTGGAGCCCGGTCCGGTCGCCACGACCGCCGGATCCTTTCGCGCATCCACTGGTGGATGCGCAGGCGTGGATCCAGACGAACCCTCCACGTCACGCGGAGCCTGCACCGCGACAGTGGACGTCCCCAGCCCCGCGTTCCGCCGCGCCATCAGCGCACTGCCCAGCCACAACACGAGCGCGACAGCACAGGCCCCGGCGAGCGTCAGTGCCCACGGCGACAGGAACCGGCGCTCGGGCATGGCCATCCGCGTCGCCGCGGCGGCCTTCAACCTGGCCCCGGTCTCCTCCCACCGCACGGCGGGCGCCACCTCGCGCGCGGTGTGCAGCAGCGCGCGAGCCTCCACCACCCGCCTCAGCTCATCCGAGCACGCCGCGCAGGCCGCCACGTGCGCCTCCACGCGGGCCTTCGCTCCGGTCTCCAATTCGCCCGCGGCCAGCGCCCACAGGGCCTGGGGCTCATGGCCGGCCATGGGAGCCTCCCACCGGACGGGCGACGACCAGACGCTGCATGGCTTCGGTGAACTCCACTCTCGCGTGGTGCAGGCGGCTGCGCACGGTGTTGACGGAGCTTCCCACGGCCAGGGCGATCTCGTCCGGACTCATGCCGCACAGCTCGTGGTACACGAAGACGATCCGCTTCTTGGGCTTGAGCTTCTCCAGCGCCGCCTCCACCAGCCGGGCCGCCTGACGACGCTCCGCGGCGCGCTCCGGATCCTCCCCCGGGGCCACCACCTCCGGCGGATCCGCGAACGCATCCTCCGGCCGCCTCCGCTTCCAGCGCAGGTGGCTCAGCGCCACGTTGGAGCACACCCGGTAGAGGAACGTGCGGAAGCGCGACTCGCCCCGGAAGCCCTTCACCGCCGTGAGCAGCCGCAGGTACGTCTCCTGGAGCAGGTCCTCCACCTCCACGCGGTTGCCCACCAGGTGGCGCAGCGTTCGCGCCGCGTCCTCGCGCGTGGCCTCATAGAGCTGCTCGAAGGCGGAGAGTTCCCCGGCCTGGATGCGGCGCACCAGGAGGAGCAGGTGGGCTTCGTCCGTGGACTGCTGCGCGCGCGTGGCGCCCTCGCCCGACCCGGCTTCGGGTGGGTTCGCGGCAGCCCACGAGCGTGCTCCACGGATGAACACCGCCGCTTCTCCTTCAAGGTGACGCAGGACGTTCCCCCCATCGAGGAACGCCCTCCAGTCTGTGTCGGTGGTCCAGACGAGCACACTGCCTCCGTGCCCCTGGGTCTCCGGAGAGACGAAAAAAGATCAAAATTATTTGATCGATTCGGCCCCCTCTTGCGTCGAAGCCTCACGAAATCGGATGACCCCCCCGGTGGCCGGTCCGGACCCATCCTATTCCTTTGGAGCCCCCACTCATGAGGAACACCTCGCTTCGCGGCACGCTGTTCGTGCCGTTCCTTGCGCTGTTAGGCCTGTTGTCGGGTTGCATCCTCGATACGCGTGGAGACGGGTACTGGCCTGACGATGACTACGACTACAGCTCCAGCTGCGTGAGTACGTCCGACTGTGGCTCCGACCAGTACTGTCGGGCCGGCAGTTGCTGGGACCTCTCCTCCGACGCCAACTCCTGCGTGTACTCCAGCGAGTGTCCCGGCTCGCAGATGTGCATCAACGGCTGGTGCGCCCAGTCCTGCTACCGCGACTCGGAATGCGGCGCCTCCGGCCGCTGCCAGGACAACTTCTGCACCCCCAAGCCCGGCAGCGGTGGCTCGACGGACGGTGGCACCAAGACGGACGGCGGCACCAAGACGGATGGCGGCACCAAGCCGGATGGCGGCTCCCAGACGGACGGCGGCACCAGGCCGGACGGCGGCTCCCAGACGGACGGCGGCACCGCCCCGACCTGCCGGGTCAATACGGACTGCGGCGCGGACCGCTACTGCATCAACAGCGTCTGCAAGGCCGGGTGTGACACGGATGCCAAGTGCGGCCCCAACGGTGTGTGCATCCAGGGCCTGTGCGAGCCCCGCCAGCAGGACCCCAACGCCTGCACCACGCAGGCCCAGTGCCCGGCCAACAACGACTGCGTGAACGGCCAGTGCCGCTCGCCCTGCACCTCCACCACGGAGTGCTCGGCGGACACCAAGTGCGAGATTGGCTACTGCCTGCCCATCCCCTCCGGTGGCGCGTGCAAGGCCAACTGCGAGTGCCCCGCCGGCCAGGTCTGCACCAGCGGTCAGTGCAAGTCGCCACAGCCGGACCCGGGCCAGTCGTGCCAGGCCAACTGCGACTGCCCCTCCGGTCAGGTCTGCTCCAGCGGCAAGTGCAAGGCGCCCACGCCGGACCCCGGCACGGGCAGCGGCATGTCCTGCACGGTGAACTGCGAGTGCCCGTCCGGTGAGGTCTGCACCAGCGGCAAGTGCAAGCTGCCCCCGACGCAGCCGTCGCAGGACGCCGGCACGTCCGGCTCCGTGTGCCGGGCCAACTGCGAGTGCCCCGCCGGCCAGGCCTGCACCAGCGGCCAGTGCAAGCCCGTGAACAACGGCTCCGGCAAGGTCTGCCAGGCCAACTGCGAGTGCCCGTCCGGCGAGCGCTGCCAGGACAACGTCTGCTGGCTGTAGTCACCGCCAGCAGGTGACGGCTTTCAGCGCGAGGGGGCCACCATGCGCCAGCAGCGGTGGATCTCCTTGCGGTGGAAGTCCTCGGGGATGGAGCGGGGGGTGAGTTCCTCCACCTGCTCCAGGCCCCGGGTCGCGGAGTCCTTCAGTTCGAAGCCCAGGTAGTTCGTGGAGAAGTACAGGACACCTCCGGGCGACAAGAGCGCCTGGAGGTGTTCGAGCATCCGCACGTGGTCGCGCTGCACGTCGAAGTTGCCCGACATCTTCTTCGACGTGGAGAACGACGGCGGGTCGCACACGATGAGGTCGTACCGGTCCTCCCCGTGCCGGGCCTGGTCCTCCAGCCACGCCTTCGCGTCCGCGCGGATGAGCACGTGGCGCGGATCCGCCAGGCCGTTGAGCACCAGGTTGTCCTCCGCCCAGTCCAGGTACGTGTTGGACAGGTCCACGCTCACGCTGCCCCTGGCGCCGCCCGCCGCCGCGTACACCGTGAAGGCGCCCGTGTACGCGAAGAGGTTGAGGAACTGTTTGCCCTTGGCCTCCGTGCGCACGCGCGCGCGGGTGTTGCGGTGGTCCATGAACAGGCCGGTGTCCAGGTAGTCGCCCAGGTTCACCCAGAACTTCAGCCCCTGCTCCTCCACCACCAGCCGCTCGCTGCCCTGGCCCACGCGGCCGTACTGCGAGCGGCCCCAGGGCTGGGGCGTGTGCGTCTTCACGGACGTCTTCTCCGCGGGCACGCCCAGCACGGCGGTGACGGCGGCGAGCACCTCCGCGCGCTCGGAATCCGTGCTGGCGCCCTTCGCGTGGGCCTTGCGGCGCGGATACTCCACGACGTGCGCGTGGTCTCCGTAGAGGTCCACCGCGTAGGAGTACTCCGGGATGTCCCGGTCATAGACGCGGAAGGCGGTGAGCCCCTGCGCGCGGGCCCACTTGCGCAGGCGCTTCGCGTTCTTGCGCAGGCGGTTCTCGAACATGTTCGTGCCCGTCGCCGCCGCGTCCTGTGAGTCCTGCTTGCCTTCGTCCGCCATGCCCCGTCGGTCCTTCCTGTTTCGCACCCGCGCGCCGCCCCTCATATTGCAGGCCGGACGGGAGGCGGGGGAAAACCCGGGGCCATGAGCGTGCACGTCGAGAAGAACGGCCCCGTCACCACCGTCATCCTCCACCGCCCGGAGGTGCGCAACGCGGTGGACCGCGACACGGCGACCGGACTGGCGGATGCCTTCCGCGCCTTCGACGCGGACCCCGACGCGCGCGTGGGCGTGCTCTTCGGCGACGCGGGCACGTTCTGCTCGGGCGCGGACCTGAAGGCCGTGGCGGAAGGGCGCCTGTCGCGCCTGGAGCCGGAAGGGGATGGGCCCATGGGCCCGTCGCGCATGTTGCTGTCCAAGCCGGTGGTGGCGGCCATCTCCGGGCACGCGGTGGCGGGGGGGCTGGAGCTGGCCCTGTGGTGTGATTTGCGCGTGGCGGAGGAGGACGCGGTGCTGGGCGTCTTCTGCCGCCGCTGGGGCGTGCCGCTCATCGACGGGGGCACCGTGCGCCTGCCCCGGCTGATTGGCCTGTCCCGGGCCCTGGACCTCATCCTCACCGGCCGCCCCGTACCCGCGTCCGAAGCGCTGGGCATGGGGCTGGTCAACCGCGTGGTGCCGAAGGGCGAGGCCCGGGCGGCGGCGGAGGCCCTGGCGCACCAACTGGCCGCGTTCCCCCAGGCGTGCATGAAGGCGGACCGGATGTCCGCCTACACGCAGGCCGGGCTGGGCCTGGAAGACGCATTGCGCCAGGAGTTCCAGGAGGGGGTGAAGGTGCTCCAAACGGAGTCCATCGCCGGGGCCACGCGCTTCGCCGGGGGAGCGGGCCGGCACGGCCAGTTCGAGTAGACACCGGAAGGCACCCCGGGAGCGCTGCGCGGCACGTGGGACTGTGTTAGTTCGCGGGCCATGCGCTTCGACACGCTCGCCATCCATGCCGGCCAGGAGCCGGACCCCACCACGGGCGCCATCATGACGCCCGTCTACCTGACCTCCACCTACGTCCAGGACGGGCCGGGGGAGCACAAGGGCTACGAGTACAGCCGCACGCAGAACCCCACGCGCAAGGCCCTGCAGGACTGCCTGGCCGCGCTGGAGGGCGCGAAGTACGGCGCCGCGTTCGCGTCCGGCCTCGCTGGCACCGACATGCTGATGCACATGCTGGAGGTCGGTGACCACGTCATCGTCTCCGACGACGTGTACGGCGGCACCTTCCGGCTCTTCGACAAGGTGTGGAAGCGCGCGGGCATCACGTACTCCTTCGTGGATCTCTCCAAGCCGGAGAACTTCGAAGCGGCCATCACCCCCAAGACGAAGATGGTCTGGGTGGAGACGCCGACCAACCCGATGCTCAAGCTCATCGACCTGGGCCGCATCGCGGAGATCGCCAAGAAGCGCGGCATCCTGTCCGTCGCGGACAACACGTTCATGACGCCGTACTTCCAGAAGCCGCTGGCGCTGGGCTTCGACGTCGTCGCGCACTCCACGACGAAGTACCTCAACGGCCACAGCGACGTGGTGGGCGGCTTCGTGTGCACCAGCCGCGATGACGTCGCGGAGCGGATGTACTTCCTGCAGAACGCGGTGGGCGGCGTGTCCGGCGCCTTCGACAGCTTCCTCGTGCTGCGCGGCGTGAAGACGCTGCACGTGCGCATGGACCGCCACGCGCACAACGCGATGAAGGTCGCCCAGTACCTGTCCACGCACAAGCAGGTGAAGAAGGTCACCTACCCGGGCCTGGAGACGCACCCGCAGCACGCGCTGGCCCGCCAGCAGATGACCGGCTTCGGCGGCATGCTGACGTTCGACATCCACGGCGGCCTGGAGGCGGCGCGCACCTTCCTCAAGGCGGTGAAGGTCTTCGCCTGCGCCGAGTCCCTGGGCGGCGTCGAGTCCCTCATCGAGCACCCCGCCATCATGACCCACGCCTCCGTCCCCAAGGAGACGCGGGAGAAGCTGGGCATCGCGGACGGCTTCATCCGCCTGTCCGTGGGCATCGAGGACTCGCAGGACCTCATCGACGACCTCGCGCAGGCGCTCGACCGGGCGAAGTAGCCCCCGGCCGCACCGTCGCTTCAACGCCGGGCCTTCACGCTCCCCCACACCGGGCGCGTGGAGGCCCTTCGTCGTTTCCGGACCCGGAGCGCGGCCCACGCCTGCCTCCTCTCCAGGCTGCCCGGATGCCCTCCGGGGCAGGGGGAATGTTGGTTGGAACACAACGTTTCCGCCGCGATGCGCAATCGACTGCTTGTCTCCACCGGCCTCCTGGGCGCGTGGCTCGCGACTGGCTGCGAGTCCCCGCCTGTTCCCACTGACTCGGATGACCCTCCCGCCGCGCTCCCCGCGCCGGCGGCGCAAGACGAAGAAGCGTCCCTCGCCGCGGCCAACTGCAACCAGCTCGCCCCCAAGGCGGTGACGGCCAGTGGCGACGACGGCAACGTGGCCGCGAACACGCAGGACGACAACCTGGCCACGCGCTGGAGCGCGCAAGGGCAGGGCGTCTGGCTCCAGATGGACCTGGGCACGGCGCAGTCCCTCACCGGCACCACCATCGCGTGGCACCGGGGCAACGAGCGGCAGAACCACTTCACCATCGCCACCTCCACGGACGGCGCCACCTTCACGCAGGCGTACGCGGGCGACAGCGCCCTCAACGCCTCCGCGCAGACGACGTCCTTCTCCGCTCGCAGCGCGCGCTATGTGCGCATCACCGTCAACGGCAACACGGTGAATGACTGGAACTCCATCGCGGAGACCCGGGCGTGCGCGGCGGGCGCGACTCCCACGCCTCCGTCCTCGTCCGACTCCGGTCCTGTGCTGCCCCGGCTGCCGTACTTGCAGAGCGTGAAGCAGACCTCCGCCATCGTGGCCTTCCGCACGGCCAGCACCTGCACGCCCACCGTTCGCTACGGCGAAGGCACCAGCCTGACGAACACGGTCAGCGCGGGCGTGTCCGGCACGCACCACGCGGTGAAGCTGTCGGACCTGACCGCGGGCCGCACCTACGGCTACGTCGTGTCCGCGTGCGGCAGCACCACGGGCCTGCGCGGGTTCCAGACGTCCACCCCCTCCAGCGCCACGAAGGTGCACTTCACCGCGATGGGTGACTTCGGCACGGGCGGCAGCTACCAGAAGAAGGTGATGGCGGTGATGTCCACGCCCGCGTGGCGTTCGGAGCTGCTGCTGGCCCTGGGCGACAACGCGTATCCGGACGGCACCGACGCGGAGTTCCAGGCGCACCTCTTCACGCCCATGGCCACGCTCTTGCGTCAGGTGCCCATGTTCGCCACGCCCGGCAACCACGAGTACGTGACGAACCAGGCGCAGCCCTACCTGGACAACCTCTACCTGCCGGCCAACAACCCGGCGGGCACGGAGCGCTACTACTCCTTCGACTGGGGCCCGGTGCACTTCATCTCGCTGGACTCCAACTGCGCGGTGGGACTCGCGTCCGCGGACCGGTGCACGCTCGCGGCGCAGAAGGCGTGGGCGGAGAGCGACCTGGCCGCGAACACGCGCCCGTGGACGGTGGCCTTCTTCCACCACCCTTCCTGGTCCAGCGGTGAGCACGGCTCGCAGCTCACCATGCGCCGCCAGTTCGGCCCGCTGTTCGAGAAGTACGGCGTGGACCTGGTGCTCACCGGGCATGACCACGACTACGAGCGCAGCAAGCCCATGTACGGCGACAACGTGGCGTCCGGCAGCCAGCGCGGCATCCCGTACCTCGTGGTGGGCAGTGGCGGCGCGACCCTGCGTCCCTTCGCCACCAGCCAGCCCGCGTGGACCGCGCTGCGCGACAACCAGGCCTACGGCTTCCTGGACGTGACGGTGGACGGCGGCACGCTGACGGCGCGGCTCATCACCTCCAGCAACACCGTGCGCGACACCCTCACCCTGAAGAAGACCCTGGCCAAGAGCGCGGCCCGGACGGCGACCAGCGCGGACGAGGCCGCGGCGGAGGAGGCCCACGACACGCCTCCGGGACCGACGGACGACCGCGCGGAGCCGCGCGTCCTCCGGCCGGTGCCGCCCGCGGACACCCTGGAGTCCGTGGCGGATCCCGAAGAGCCGCTTCCGCAGTAGCCGAAGGGGCCCGCCGGAAGGTAGGGAGGGGCAGACACCGTTCCACCCCTTCCATCGCCGGCGGGCCGGCACACCTTTTCGAGGGACACCATGCGCTACTTCGACGACTTCCCCATCGGTGAGATCATGGAGCTGGGGCCGTATGTGGTGACGCGCGAGGAGATCCTCGCGTTCGCGCACCAGTTCGACCCCCAGCCCTTCCACATCGACGAGGACGCCGCGCGCCAGAGCATCTACGGCGGCATCATCGCCAGCGGCTGGCACACCGCCTCCATCTGCCACAAGCTGCTCGTGCAGGGCCTGCTGAGCACGTCCGCCAGCATGGGCTCCCCGGGCCTGGATGAGCTGCGCTGGAAGAAGCCCGTGCGCCCGGGGGACACCCTCAAGGTGCGCGTCGAGACGCTGGAGGCCCGGCCCTCCACGAGCAAGCCGGACCGGGGCGCCCTCAAGTTCCGCTTCGAGGTCGTCAACCAGCACGGCGAAGTCGTGATGACGGAGCTCGCCAACGCGCTCTTCGCCCGTCGCGCGCCGGCCCCCTGACGAAAACCGGGACACTTTGAGTTCCAGGGGCAACCTGGGCTAGCAATAGCGCCCAAGGAGAAGCCCATGTCCGACAAGAACGAAGTGGTGCCGCCTCCGGCGCCCAGCCGTCTGAAGCGTCCGGTGGAGGTGGTGCGCGCGGAGCTGCTGGCCGACGCGGACGTGAAGCAGCAGGCGGAGATGCTCAAGCTCCCCGTGGAGGCGTACGTGGAGAAGATCCTCGACTACGCCATCCACCCGGACAAGCCGCCCCAGCTCCAGATCATCCCCGACGAGGAGCTGAAGGCGCGCGACCCGAAGATCGCCACGGTGGAGGAGATCGGAACCCACCTGCAGAAGATCATCGACGGGGAGATCGTCATCAGCCCGGCCCAGCAGCGCGACGGCTTCAGCAGCGACAAGAGCCATGATCAGCGCTACAGCGCCGCGCTCGGCTCCGCGCCCAAGCCCGGCGAGCCCGTGGCCCCGAAGCCCGGCACCCCCTCGGATCCGGCCGTCACCAAGAAGGGCCCCATCCGGGGCTGATTTCCGCAACCTCGCGGAACTGCTGGGCTTTTTCCGGATGAATCCTGATTATTCCAGGACCGGAAACTAATCGCCCCTCGGGCCGACAATCCTTCAACGTTTCACTTCGAGGGCCGCCACGCGGTCCTCCCGAAAAGGATCACGACCATGGGCGGCATCGGCAAGGCAATCGGCAAGGTGATGGACATCGTCAAGCCGTTCGTGACGATGGTGAACCCGCTGCTCGGCGCGGCGATGAGCTTCGCCAGCGGCCTGATGCAGGGCAAGAACCCCCTGCAGTCGCTGCTGGGCGCGGCCACCGACCTCATCCCGGGCGGCGGCGTGCTGAAGAACGCCATGGGCATGTTCGCCAACTCCGGCCTGATGGACGGCGCGGGCGGCAACAGCCTGCTGTCCGGCGCGCTGAACCTGGCGACCGGCAAGAGCAAGGTCACGGACGTCATCGGCGACCTGTTCAAGTCGAACAAGAAGAACCCGCTCACCGACATCGGCATGAGCAACACGGCGGAGCTCGCCGCGCAGCGCATGTCGACGTTCCTCGCCTAGTCCATGAAGCCCATTCCCTTCGACCCCAAGCTGCACCACGGGTTGCTCGAGCTGTGGCGCAAGCCATGGGACGAGACCATGACCCCGGATGCCCTTCCTCAGACGGGCTTCGTGGTCCCGGACAAGGCGGCGGGCTTCCTGTACCGGACGGACAGCTCGGTGGCGCTGATCGAAGGGATCATCGCCGCCCCCGGGCTGAGCAAGGAAGTTCGCAACGAGGCCGTCAACGCCATCGTCGCCGCGATTCGCGACGAGGCCCGGCGGCTGGGCTTCAAGCTGCTCCTGGGTTACTCGCAGCTGGACGCCATCATGGAGCGCGCCAAGCGCTTCGGCTTCATCCACGTGGGCCCGGGCTTCCACATGGTGGCCCTGGACCTGACGAAGCCGGATCCCTGACGCGCCGCTGAAGCGCTGGACACGCACGAAGGGCCCGAAGGGAGGTTTCTCCTCCTTCCGGGCCCTCGGTGTTTCCGGCGCCTGCCGCGTCGCCTCAGGCGGCGGTGCGGTGCAGGTAGTCGATGAGGTCGATCTTCGTGACGATGGCGATGACCTTCTCGCCGTCCTTCACCACGGCCACGTTGTCGCGCGCGAAGATTTCACGCAGCCGGTCGATGCTGGCCTCGGCGGCCACGGCGCCCTGGAGCGGGGCGACGATGGGGTCGATGGTGTCCTGGAACTTCACCTTGTTGGCGACCAGGGCGTTGAGCAGGTCGTACTCGTGCACCATGCCCGCGGCGCGCCCGTCGTCGGACACCACCGGCATCTGGCTGATGCCGTGGCTGCGCATCGTCTCCACCACGTGGTCCACGCGGTCCCCGCGCTTCGCCGTCTTCAGCTCGCGCGGCTTCGCGCCGATGATGTCGCGCACGGTGCCGGCGCCCTTCTCCTGCATGAAGCCGTTGTCGCGCATCCACTCGTCGGAGTGGAACTTGGAGATGTAGCTGCTGCCGGAGTCGGGCAGGACGACCACGATGGTCTTGCCCTTGCCAATCTCCTTCGCCAGCTCCACCGCCACGTGCACCGCGGCGCCGGAGGAGCCACCCGCGAAGATGCCCTCCTCGCGCGCGAGCCGGCGGGCCGCGTTGAAGCACTGGCGGTCATCCACCTGGCGCACGTCGTCCACGACGGAGAAGTCCATCGCGCCGCAGAGCATGTCCTCGCCGATGCCTTCCACCTTGTACACGTGCGGCTCGGTGAGCTTGCCCGTCTTGAAGTAGCCCTCGTAGACGGAGCCTTCGGGGTCCACGCCCACGTTCTTCAGGCCGGGGATCTTCTCCTTCAGGAACTTGCCGGCGCCGCTCATCGTGCCGCCGGTGCCCAGGCCCGACACGAAGTAGTCGAACTTGCCCTCGGTCTGCTCGAGGATCTCCGGACCCGTCGTGTGGTAGTGCGCCTCGATGTTGTCCGGGTTGTGGTACTGGTTCAGCATGAACGCGCCGGGCGTCTCCTTGGCCAGCCGCTTGGACGTCTCGTAGTAGCTGCGAGGGTCCTCCGCGGGCACGTTCGTCGGCGTGACGACGACCTGGGCGCCCATGGCCTTCAGGCGGTTGATCTTCTCCAGGGACATCTTGTCCGGCATGGTGAAGATGCACTTGTAGCCCTTCACCGCCGCCGCCAGCGCCACGCCCATGCCGGTGTTGCCGGACGTGTTCTCCACGATGGTGCCGCCGGGCTTGAGCGTGCCCGCCCGTTCGGCCTTCTCGATGATGTAGAGCGCCATGCGGTCCTTGATGGACGCGCCGGGGTTCATGAACTCGCACTTCACGAGCACGGTGGCGTCGTTCGGACCGACCAGCTTGTTGAGCTTCACCAGCGGCGTGTGGCCAATGGCGGTGAGGATGTTCTCTTGGATGTCCATCGTGCGTGGCTTCCCGAAAAGGGGGGTATCGGGGCCTTATACGTGCTCCGCCCCGTCAGGGGGAACATGCCCGGAGGCCCCAGGCTTCCTGACGCGGGAGGACCAAAAGGGTTGCGCTTCCCCGGCCCCGGGCGGCGGCCTTCACGGGGCCCAGGGTCCCCTCGTCGCTTAGGCGACAGGCCGGACGGTCGCCGGGCCAGCGGCCCACGCGGGCTTTGACCCGCCGCGCCGTGCCTCCGATACTCGCGGGCGACTTTCCTTCCCCCGCTGGAGCACCCGTCCGCATGGAACTTGAGGCCGCCCTTCGCGACCAGGTGGGACAGGCCATTGGCCGTCCCGTTCCCGACGCACCCATCACGAAGCTCAAGGGCGAGGCGAGCAGTCGCTCCTACTACCGCGTCGGCGCGCCCCCGGACAGCTGGGTGGCCATGGTGATGCCGCCGGACGCGACCAAGAAGAGCGACGAGGCCACCAAGGGCGAGCCCCCGAAGGAGCTGCCCTTCGTCAACGTCCACCGCTACCTGAGCGGGCTGGGCGTGCGCGTGCCGCGCATCCACCGCTACGACGAGCCCGCCGGCATCATGATCCTGGAGGACCTGAGCGACATCACCTTCGAGTCCGCGCTGGAGGGGGGCCGCCACAACCAGGCGCTCTACACGCGCGCGGTGGAGCTGCTGGCGCGCCTGCGCGTGCAGGCGGAGAAGAAGCAGGATCCGGAGTGCCTGGCCTTCACGCGCGCCTTCGATGAAGACCTGTACGACTGGGAGCTGCACCACTTCCGCGAGTGGGGCCTGGAGGCCTGGAGCGGCAAGAAGCCCACGGACGCGGAGCGCGCCGAACTGGACGCCACGTTCAAGGACATCGCGAAGCAGCTGGCCGCCGCGCCGCGCGGCTTCACGCACCGCGACTACCAGAGCCGCAACATCATGGTGAAGGAGGGCGAGCTCATCGTCATCGACTTCCAGGACGCGCTCCAGGGCCCCCGTCAGTACGACCTGGTGGCGCTGCTGCGCGACAGCTACGTGGAGCTGGACCGCGCGTTCGTGGACACGATGCTGGATGTCTACATCGCCACGTTCGAGAAGGAGAGCGGGGAGAAGATCGACGCGAAGGCCTTCAAGGCGTTCTTCGACCTGCTCACCATCCAGCGCAAGCTGAAGGACGCGGGCCGCTTCGAGTTCATCAACCGCGTGAAGGGCAACCCGGGCTTCCTGGTGTCCATCCCCGCGTCGCTGCGCTACGTGAAGGACGCGTTCGCGCTCCGGCCGGAGCTGTCGAAGCTCCAGACGCTGATTGCGAAGTACGTGCCCGAGCTGGCGGCCTGAGCGCATGAAGGCCATGGTCCTCTGCGCGGGCCTGGGCACGCGCCTGCGCCCGCTCACCGAGCGCTGGCCCAAGCCGGCCATGCCGTTTCTTGGCCAGCCGCTGTTCCGCTACCACCTGGCGGTGCTGAAGGCCGCGGGCGTGACGGCGGTGGGCATCAACACGCACCACCTGCCGGACACGATGGCGAAGGCGGCCCGCGCGGAGTGCGAGCGCGCGGGGCTGTCCCTGCACGTCGTGCACGAGCCCGTCATCCAGGGCACTGGCGGCGGCATCCGCGGCCTGAAGGACTTCCTCGCGGGCGAGGACTTCATCGTGTTCAACGGGGACATCCTCTTCCCGGTGGACCTCAAGCCCGTGGTCGCGGCGCACCGGGAGTCCGGCGCGGTGGCCACGATGGTGCTCCTGCCCATGCCGGAGGGGGAGACGTACGCGGCGGTGGAGGCGGACGCGGGCGGGCAGGTGAAGCGCATCGCGGGGTACGGGCCGGGCGGTGACGGGCTCAAGCCCTGGCACTTCACTGGCGTGCACGTGATGTCCCCCAGCGTGTTCGACTTCATGACGGCCGAGGGCCCCGAGGACATCAACCGCGAGGTCTACGTGCGGGTGATGCAGGCGGGGCTCAAGATTCGCGGGCACGCGGTGGACGCGTACTGGTCCGACCTGGGCATGCCTTCGCGCTACCTGGCCACCGTGCGGGACGTGCTGGAAGGGCGCGTGCCGCTCCAGGCGCTGGGGACGGACTCGCCGCTCGCGGGGCTGAAGGCCGATGCCGCCGGGGCGTGGGTGCATCCGGAGGCCCGCGTCGCGGGGACGGTGCGCGGGCCCGCGTACGTGGGCGCTGGGGCCGTCGTGGATGCGGGCGCCAGCGTGGGCCCAGGCGTGTCGGTGGGCCCGGGGGCGCGGGTAGGGCAGGGGGCCCGGCTGGAGCGCTGCGCCGTGTTCGAGGAGACGCAGGTGGCGCCGGGTGAGGCCCTCACGGAGCTGCTCGCGTGGGGCCCGCACCGGGTGCCCGCTTCGCTCGCGGGCCGCTGATACTTCAGGGCTTTTGCGCTGACGGGGCCCGTCCTCCTGTCGGGAGGCCGGGCCCTGGTCATGTGCTTCAGGCGGCGTGGTAGCGCGCGAGCACGCAGGTGACGTTGTCGTTGCCGCCCGCCGCGTTGGCCAGGTCGATGAGCTGGCCGCACGCCTTCTCCAGCTCCGGCGTGCGCGACAGGATGTCCTGCATCTGCGCGTCGGAGATCATGCCGCTCAGGCCGTCCGAGCACAGCAGGAAGACGTCGTTCTCCAGCGGGTCCACGCGGGTGACGTCCACCTGCACCTGCTCCTTCATCCCCAGCGCGCGCACGATGACGTTCTTGTGGGGGAAGTTCTCAATCTCCTCCGGCGAGAGCTTCTTCGCCTTGAGGTAGTCGTTGAGCAGCGAGTGGTCCTCCGTCACCTGCTGGAGGATGCCACCGCGGAAGAAGTACACCCGGCTGTCGCCCACGTGGCCCACGTAGACCGCGCTGTCCGCGAAGTGCACGGACACGATGGTGGTGCCCATGCCCTTGTACTTGGTGTCCACGGTGGCGCGCTCGAAGATGCGGGCGTTGGCCAGCTTGATGCCGGTGGACAGCCGGTTCTCATCGTAGTTGCGCTGCTTGTCCATCTTGAACGGCCAGGTGGCGTCCTGGTCCTTGGACGTCATGCGGAAGAACTCGCCCAGCTCGTCCACCGCGATGCGGCTGGCGATTTCTCCGGACGAGTGACCGCCCATGCCGTCCGCCACGACCACGAGGTTCTCCTCGGTGAGCACGAGGTAGTTGTCCTCGTTGTGGTTCCGCTTCATCCCGACGTGGGTGCTGCCGGCGACCTCGATGCGCATGCGTGGGGACTCTTCCGGGAGAGGCGTGAAAATCGGGCCGCGACGTTAACAAAGCGGTCGGAAAGGGGTCAAAAAGCTCTCGCCGATGAGGCCCCCCACCCTCCGGGTGTGGGTGGGCGGGGAGGCGGGAGCGATTTTCCTTTTCAGGAGGTAACAGTCTCCGCGGGCGCGAACACCAGCCGGTCACCCTCCTGGGTGCCGCTCGCCAGGAGGACGCCCGAGGGCAGCTCCAGGACCGAGCGGGCGCGGCGGTAGATGGAGGTGGCACGCCAGGGGGGAAGCGCGGACAGTTGCTTGACGATGCGCCCTTCCGCGTCCAGGAAGGCGACGTCGATGGGGATGCGCATGAAGAACGTGTGGATGGAGTTGCAGGGCTCGATGTGCATCCCGGCCCCCATCGGCAGTGAGGCGCGGCCCATGAGGCCCTGGAAGCGCTGGACGAAGGACTCGGCCCGTTCGGCGCGGTCCGCGAGCAGCCGCTGCCGCGTTTCGTTGGTCACCCTCCAGTGCATGTCCCGTGTTCTACCCCATGCTTGAGCCCCTGGCGTCCCCCCTGCATCTGGTCCTGGTCTCCCCCCAGATTCCGCCCAACACGGGCAACGTGGCCCGGCTGTGCGCGGTGACGGGCTGCCGGCTCATCCTGGTGGAGCCCCTGGGGTTCTCCATCGACGACCGAAACCTCAAGCGGGCGGGGCTGGACTACTGGGACAAGGTGTTCCTGAAGCTGTACCCGACCTACGACGCCTACGTGGCGGAGTACCCGGAGGCCCGGCGGTGGCTGTTCTCCGCCCGGGCCCAGACGTCGCTCTACGCGGCCCGGTTCCAGGCGGGGGACCACCTGGTGTTCGGCTCGGAGGTGACGGGGCTGTTGCCGGAGG
>NZ_RAWI01000419.1 GCF_003612125.1 Corallococcus praedator | reverse complement strand
GATGACACTGGACTGCGGGGGGCGCAGGCTGGTCCATGAGTGAGCGCCGCGTGGTCCTGGTCACCCAGCGCCGCGACCGCGTCCCGGAGCGTCTGGAGGTGAGGGATGCGCTCGAGGACTCCTGGGCCTCGTGTCTGTGGGAGGCGGGCTGGGTGCCGTTCCCCGCGGTGAACGTGGCCGCTGCGGCCGCTGCCCAGTTCGAGGCCCTCCGTCCGGGACTCGTCATCCTCAGCGGGGGCAACGACGCTCCGGGGACGGGGCAGGAGCCGGTGCCCGCCCGGGACGAGACGGAGTCCGTCCTCCTGTCGCTCGCCGCCCGGACGGGGACGCCGCTGCTGGGAGTGTGCCGGGGCGCGCAGATGCTCGCGCTCTCCGCCGGGATGAGGCTCGTGCGCGTGGAGGGCCACGTGCGCGTGCGCCATGCGCTGACGGGCCCGCTCGCCAGCGCGTGGCGAGGCCCGTCGGAGGTGGCGAGCTTCCACCACTGGGGCGTGGAGGAGGACTCCCTGCCCGCCGGGTGGGACGTCCTCGCGCGCGCGGAGGAGGGTGGGGTGGAGGCCTTCGCGAACAGGGAGCGGCGCGCGCTCGGAGTCCTCTGGCATCCCGAGCGCGAGCCCCACCACCTTCCCGCAGTCCTCGAGTACCTGGAGGCATACGAACCGTGAAAGCAATCATCCTGGCCGCAGGTCTGGGAACCCGCATGGGGCCGCTGGCGGCGAGCCGGCCCAAGTGTCTGGTGGAGCTGATGGGAGCGCCGCTGCTCGACCACCAATTGGCCGTCTACAAGCACTTCGGCGTGGACGTCACGGTGATGGCTGGCGCGCATCCCGAGCAGATTCAAGCGGGGCGGGACGTGCGCGTCGTGGTGAACCCGGCCTACACCACGGGCAACATGGTCGCCACGCTGCGCTTCAGCCTGCCGGTGGTGTCCCGGAGCGAGCCGGTCCTCGTCGCCTACGGGGACATCGTCTTCTCGCGCGAGGTCCTGGGGGCGATGCTGGCCGCATCGCGAGACATCGACGTCGCCATCGACACGCAGTGGCGCCGGCTCTGGGAGCTGCGGATGGAGGACCCCACGGCGGACTGCGAGTCATTGCGCCTGGAGGGTGAACGCATCGTGGAGATTGGCGCGCGGGTGCGCTCGGTGGAGGAGGTGCAGGGGCAGTACATCGGGCTGCTGCGGTTCGGGCCCGGGGTCCTGCACGCGCTCTACGAGCGCTTCGACCTGCGCGTGGCGAAGGATCCCCGCTACTGGAACACGTCGATGACAGCCTTCCTCCAGGACCTCATCGCGGAGGGCGTGGCGGTGCACGCCGTGCCCATCGCGTCCGGCTGGCTGGAGGCGGACAACGCGGAGGACCTGCGCCGCTACACCGAGGCCCACGCCTCGGGAGCCCTGGCGGACCTCTGGTCTCCCACGGCGCTCCCCCGCTGAAGCCTCAGATGAGGCGCACCCGAGCGTCCCCCGCGTCCTGGAGCAGGGAGAAGCCGGCGCGGTAGCGCTCCTGGATGTCGGGGACGGAGGTCAGCGCGCGGACGGCCGCGTCCCAGTCCGGCCAGGTGAGCTGCTCCGAGCGGACGGCGTCGCTGAAGGGCGAGTCGTCCGTGAGGTGGAAGTGCACCTGTCCGACGTCCTGTCGGGGCCCCGCATTGACGAGCACCGACGCGGGGGCCCGCTGCCGGGCGCTGGCGATGAGCGCGAAGAGGCTGGCGCGGAGTCCGGCGTGGCGCGGGTGCGCCAGGGCAAAGACATCCGGCACGCCCCGCAGGGGGACGGCGATGTGGTGGAAGGTGCCGTAGACCGGGCGTGGGTGGCGGTAGACGGCGGCCAGCTCCGAGCGCTCCACGGAGGTGAGCGGCAGGAGCCGATCCGCGTGCGCGAAGCCGAAGCGCACCAGGGAGCCGGAGGCCGGGGTCCTCGCCATCCGGAACGCCAGCTGTTTCAGGGTTGCCATGAACGTCCTTCGCTCGGGTGTCAGTCGAAGGAATCATGTCCTCGCGGTCTGACAGATTGCGCCGCCGATGTCAGACACCCTCGACAGGGCTCCCTTCCATCCTATGCTTCCGGCCGCCACTCCAAAGGGAGAATGCATGGACGTGATGCACACGCAGGCCCTGAGCAGCGCCAGGAAACACGTCGTCGGAGGGTGGGGATGGCACGGTCCGTCCCTGCTCGCGGCCGTGCTGTTCGCTGGCAACGTCCTCGCTGCCGCACCCGAGGCGAACAGCCAGACGCCCAACGTGTTCGCCGCGCTGGAGCACGGCCTGCGTCCCTCCACCCTCAAGTCAGGCGAACCGCTGCCGGGCTGGTCGCTGCAGGAGCGCATGGCCTACCACCACGTGCCGGGCGTGGCCATCGCCGTGCTGAAGGGCGGCAAGGTCGTGCAGGCCGCGGGCTTCGGGGTGCGCGAGGCGGGCACCCAGGACGCGGTGAACGCGGACACCCTGTTCTCCGTCGGCTCGGTCAGCAAGGTCGTGACCGCCGCCACCACGCTGCGCAGGGTGGCGGCCGGCAAGCTCGACCTGGATCGCGACGTCAACACGTACCTGACCTCGTGGCGGATCCCCAAGGCGCCGGCCTTCGCTCAAGACAAGGTCACCCTGCGAATGCTGATGTCGCACACCTCGGGCCTGACCGTGTGGGGCTTCGAGGACTACCTGCCGAACGAGAAGCTGCCGACCCTGGTGCAGACGCTCGACGGCGTGGCTCCGGCCAAGAACGAGCCCATCCGCATCGACTTCGAGCCGGGCACGCGCATGCGCTATTCCGGCGGCGGCGTCACCGTCGAGCAACTGGTGCTGGAGGACACCACGCGCAAGCCGCTCGAAACCATCGCCCGGAGCGAGCTCTTCCAGCCTGTAGGGATGCGCCGAAGCACCTTCGTCAATCCGTTGCCGGCCAGCCTGGGCAACATCGCCAAGGCCCACGACAAGGACGGACAGCGCGCTGCATTGCCGCGAGGCTGGGAGACCTTCCCGGAGCAGGCGGCGTCGGGACTGTGGACCAGCGCCAACGACCTGGGCGCCTTCGTCGGCGCATTGATCAACAGCTATCAAGGCAAGGGCGGCTTCCTGCCGCAGCCGCTCGCCCTGCAGATGATGACGGAGGTCACTCCGAGCCTTCACGGGCTCGGACCCCGCCTGGAAGGCGATGGCCAGACCCGCGTCTTCCATCACGGTGGCTCCAATGACAGCTACCGCGCCTGGATCGAGGGCTACCTGGAGACCGGCGACGGCATGGTCATGCTCACCAATGGCCCCGGAGGCACCCAGTTGATGGTGGAGATCCGCAACGCGCTGTCGGATGCACTGGGCCGCGGCATCAACCCGCTGGAGCGCACGGTGGAGCTGGCCCCGACCGTGTTTGCTGATTACACCGGCACCTACCGCCTCGATGCCGGCGTGCCAAACGACCTGACTGGCAACCTGGCCGGCCACTTCGCCTCCGGCACGCTCAAGGTGGGCATCACCGAGGGCGCCGTGACGGTGGCCGAGGACAAGCAGTCGCCGAAGACGCTGCGGCCGCTCTCCCCGACGCGCTTCCTCGGCCCGGTTGAAATCCTCCCACTCCGGTTCGAGTTCCTGCGCAATGCCAGGGGGCAGGTGTATGCCCTGTTCGTGGAGCGCGGAAACGCCAGGGTCTACTTCCGCCGTGACGCAGGCAAGGTGGTCGCGCAGTAGGCTGTCTACGGGGAGGGGAGGAAACATGAGTGGAGACAACGAGGGGAAGTCGACCCAGGTCAGGCCCGAGCCCAACGGGAGGCTCGTCCTGCACAAGCTGCTCGACAATCAGTTCATGGAGATGGGGCGCCTGCCGCTTCCGGAGAACTGGATCCTGAACAACGGCAAGGCCGCCATGAGCGGTCCGGGCAACGTGAATGTCTTCATGCTCCCGCTCAAGACGTTCACGTTCTCCAACGACCCCATGATGCGGGAGGTGTACCGCCAGAGCGGTGCTCCGATGCGGCCCTTCTACTCCATGGATCAGGTCGTCCAGGAGGACCTGATGCCGACCGCGAGGCAGGAGGGCTCGCAGTTGGTGCGGCAGTACGACGCGCCGGAGGACCGGTACGAGGAGAGCAAGGGCGTCGTCCTGAATGCCTTGGCGAACGTCCAGTACAATCCCGAGTACGTCCGGGCGTACAACCAGGGCGAGATGGCTCGGGAGCAGTCGAGCTGGGCGGGGCACCAGCAGCGCATGCAGGCCAACAAGGCGGCCTTCGAGGCGCAGCAGCGGACCTTCCACGAGAAGAACGACGCCATCAATGCGTCCATCGCGGCGACCTACGCCCAGAACAGCGCCACGTCGGATCGCATCCACCACCGCTCCATGAACGCCATCAAGGAAGAGGAGACGGTCCGCAACACGGCCGACGGACAGCGCTACCAGGTGCAGGCGGGTGCCACCCGGTACTGGATGAATGACAGCGGCCAGTACGTGCCGTCGAACGACCCGAACTACGACCCCAACCGGGACCCGCGCTTCAACCACCAGCAGTGGAAGAAGGCTGACATCGAGAACCCGTGAGGACTCGAGCGCATCCCGGATGACCGGGCTTCGGCTTCCTGGATGGACACCCGCTTTCGCGCCATGCTCCTGCAACCTTCCTTCTTGAACGCAGGAGCATGAAGTGGACGACCTCCAGGAGTTCGCGCGCCAGGTATTCGCCTCCCAACCCTTCAGCCAGTTCCTGGGCGCTCAGCTTGCGAGCAGCGGGCCTGGGACCGCGGAGCTGCGGCTGCCCGTTGTCGATCAACTGAAGCAGCAGCACGGCTTCGTCCACGGGGGGGTGCTCAGCTACCTCGCGGACAATGCCATCACGTTCGCGGGCGGGCTGGCGCTGGGCGGAAACGCGCTGACGTCCGAATACAAGATCAACTACCTGAAGCCGGCGCTGGGAACGCTGCTCATCGCGCGGGCGCAGGCGAAGAGCGCGGGGAAACGTCAGGCCGTCTGCCAGTGCGAGATCTTCGCGGTGCAGGACGGCGAGGAGAAGCTGTGCGCGGTGGCCCTGGGGACGGTCGTGGCCGCGTGAGTGTGGTAGAGGGGCGCGCCATGAACCTCTCTCGATTGTCGCTCACGGGCCTGGGCGTGGCGTTCCTGGTGATGGGCTGCGGTGGAAGCCGGAGCAACTCCAAGGTGGACCTGTCTGGAATGGGGCCGTCCATGAACGCCAAGCGTTATGCGAACCTGGAGAAGCTCGCCGCCAAGGACCTCAACTGCACCGAGGAGCTGACGCCGACCTATCTCGGTGAGAACCAGTATCAGATGAGTGGCTGCAACGCCGACACGACCTACGAGCTGCGCTGCAAGATGGGGCAGTGCGCCTGGGTTCCCGATGTGAAGGGCCGTGCGGCGTTCGACCTGGACTGTGAGCGGGCGAAGCTCACGACGACCCGGCTGGACCCCGTCACGGTTGGAGTCTCGGGTTGTGGAAGGCGCGCGGCCTACCGGCTGTTGGGAACGGTCCACTCCTTCTCCTGGACGTTGAATTCGCCCGTGACCCAGGAGGAGGCGCCGCCGGCTTCGCCTGCCACGGGCGCGGTGCCATAGCGCCTCTCCAAATCTCTGAGCGCGGTGTCTGACCTTGGACCTCCAGGGCCTGCTTGGATGCGCAGGCCCGGGGCTGCCAGTGCCCACCGCGCTCGACTCAGCGGACGGGCCCGCCTGCGCTGCCGGAGGCGCCAAGCTGCCCGCGCGCCGAGTCGATGGTTTCGAGCACGGCGATGCTGCGCTCGAGCGGATGCAGCGGTGACTCCGTGAGTCCTTCGGCGATGTGTCGTGCGACCGCGGCGGCCTGATAGGCGAGGCCCTCGCTGCCGTGGATGCCGGACGGGTCGGTCCAGCGCAGTTGCTGGTCCGACCTCGCGGCCTTCAACGTGAAGCCGCCGGGAGTGAAGAAGCGCGAGTCGAGCTGGAGGCGCGCGTGCGTGCCCGCGATGACGGCTTCCTGGGGCGTCTCCGCGAAGAGGGTGGTGTGCAGCAGCGCCTGGGCCCCCGTGGCGTAGGTGAGGACGAGGGCCGCCTGCCCGTCCACGCCTGTCTGGGTGAGGGAGCCTGTCGCGTGCACGTGCGGAGGCGGGCCGAGCACGAAGTGCGCGAGCCAGATGGGATAGATGCCGATGTCGAGCAGGGCGCCGCCGCCGAGCGCGGGGTTGAAGATGCGGCCTTCAGGCTCGAAGTCGAAGCGGCCCCCGAAGTCCGCCATGACGAGCCGGAGGTCTCCGAGCACGCCTTCGCGCAGCAGTCGTTCGATGAGCAGCGTCTGGGGAAGGAAGCGCGACCACAGGGCCTCCATGGCGAAGACGCCCGCGGCGCGAGCGGCCCGGGCGATGTCGCGGGCCTCGCCAGCGTCGAGCGCGAGAGGCTTCTCCACGAGGACGTGCTTGCCGGCGGCGATGGCGAGCAGGGCCTGGCGCTTGTGTTCGCTGTGGGGAGACGCCACGTAGACGATGTCGACGTGGGGATCGGCGACGAGCTGCTCGTAGGACGCGTGGACGCGCGGGATGCCGTAGGTCGCGGCGAAGCGCCCGGCGCGCTCGGGATCCCGCGACGCGACCGCGTGGACGCGCTGGTCGGTGTGGTGATGCAGGGCCCAGACGAAGCCTCCCGCGATCCGTCCGGGCGCGAGCACGCCCCAGCGCAGCGTGGGACCTCCGCGCAAGGGAATGGCTTCGGCGGGGGGGAGGGTCGTCGGGAAGAGGCTCACGGCCCCGAATCTAGCCGCTGGGCGACGTCGTTTCTCAGCCGCCCTTGGGCATGTTCAAGGCCATGGCCACCAGCGAGAGGGTCAGGTCCTCGGGCTGGTAGGGCTTGAACGGGTTCAGCGTCGTCCCGGTGGAGTCGAGGTGATCCAGCCCGTGCAGGGTCACGGACTTGGAGCCGGGGATGAACGCGTCCTGCGGGAGCACCAGGCCGTCCGACTTCACGCCGTAGCGCTGCTGCATGTACTCCTCGGCGACGAACAGCGGCGAGGTGGGGTTGGCGGTGGTGGAGGCCATGCACACGGTGGGGATGCCCGCGGGCATCGGGTGCTCGGCCAGGAACTTCTTGCGCGAGTCGTACGTCAGGTCCTCACCGGCCTGGATGCTGCCGCCAATGGCCTCGATGGCGCCGCCCACGCCGTAGCGCACCAGCGGGTTGTCCAGCAGGTCCTGCGCCATGGGCGAGCCGCCGTACGGCGACTGGATGGTGACCAGGGCGCGCACGTGCTCCTTGAGCTCCGGGTACAGCGCCAGGGCCGCCGCCGAGTCCAGGCCGCCCTTGCTGTGGCCCATCAGCACCACCTGCTTGCCGTTCTTGGCGGCTTCCAGCACCGCCTGCCGGACGATGGCCGCGTTGTGCTCCACGCCCATGTCCGTGTCCACGGGCACCCGGCCCACCTGCAGCCCCTGGGCCTCCAGCGCGTCCAGGTTCTTGTCGAAGTAGATCTCCTTGGGCGCCGCCTCCGACAGCAGCCCGCCCACCGCCAGGAACACGCAGTTCTTGGCCTCGGGAGGCAGCACGTTCTGGCCCGTGCGCACCGCCTGGTTGAGCTTCTGGAACTCCGCGGTGGAGTCCTTGGCCGGCGGATACGCCTTCTGGATCCAACCGATCTTGTCCGCCTCGCCCTTGCCCGGCCAGGGGATGGGCAGGCGCAGGCTGTTCACCTGCGAGAGCGCATTGCCCCGCTGAGAGCCCGCCGGAGCCGCCGTGCTGAAGCTGTCGCGCGCCGCCACGGCGTTGAAGCCCAACGCGGGCTTGGACCGGGTGGAGGCTTCCGGCGCGACCCGCGTCTGGAGGGGCGACGTGGGGCTGGAAGGACGCTTGACCTGGACCATGAGGGGGACCTCGGG
>NZ_RAWI01000418.1 GCF_003612125.1 Corallococcus praedator | reverse complement strand
GAGACCGCCTATATAGGGGGCCCGCCGCCCCCATTCCGGCCAGCCCGGGCCGTCCACGAGGGTGCGCGCCGCACGTCGTCCCAGAGGAGTTTCCGGTCCATGGCGTCCCTTCGAGACATCCGCAAGCGCATCCGCTCGGTGAAGAACACGCGGCAGATCACCAAGGCGATGAAGATGGTCTCCGCCGCGAAGCTGCGAAAGGCGCAGGAGGCCATCCTCGCCGCGCGCCCCTACGCGCAGACCCTGGACCAGATCATCTCCGAGCTGGCCGTGCGCTCCGCCGACCAGGAGCTGGCGCATCCGCTGCTGGCCTCCCGCCCGGTGCGCCGCGTGGAGCTGCTGCTGCTCACGTCCGACCGTGGCCTCGCCGGCGGCTTCAACTCCAACGTCATCCGCCGCGCCAACCGCTTCCTGTACGAGAACAGCAACCTCCAGGTGCGCGTCTCGACGGTGGGCCGCAAGGGCAACGACTTCTTCCGCAACCGCGGCCAGTCCATCCGCAAGGACTTCGCCGGCCTGTACGCGGGGCTCAACTACCGCTCCGCCGCCAACGTCGCCGAGGAGCTGACGGCCGCGTTCCTCAATGACGAAGTGGACGCCGTCTACGTCGTCTACAACGAGTTCGTCTCCGCCATCAGCCAGAACGTCACCGTGGCCCAGCTGCTGCCGCTGCAGCCCGCCACGACGAAGGCCACCACCCCGGCCCCCACGCCGGAGACGGTCGCCGCCGCGCCCGCGATGGTGGACTTCAAGTACGAGCCCTCCCGCCAGGCCGTGCTGGACCGGCTGGTGCCCCAGGCCGTGAACATCAAGGTCTACCGGGCGCTCCTGGAGAGCGTGGCCAGCGAACAGGGCGCGCGCATGAGCGCCATGGAGAACGCGACCAATAACGCCACGGACATGATCTCCAGCTACACCCTGCTCTACAACCGCACCCGTCAGGCGGTCATCACCAAGGAGCTGATGGAGATCGTCTCCGGCGCCGAGGCCCTCAAGTAGTCCGCCTCCCGTCCGATCCGTTGGACCCCCACGAGGGCCCGCTCGCGCTTGCATGGCGCGGGTCGGGCCCTTCGTCGTTCCTCCTGCCAGGAAGGCAGGCGGGGAAGAAGGTTTCCACGGGGGACTGGCGCTGGGGACACCGCTCCGCTAAGCGGGACTTACACGCGCGGACCCGGGAGGCTTGACCCTGCCGGGGGGCCCCCGGTAAAGGGGGCGCGCCCACCCCTTTTCTTGGGGTCGATTTCCTGATGGGCGGCGGCGTCCCGGCCGCTCGCCATACGAGACAAGGCAGAGGATTCCATGAGCGCTCAAGTTCCGACGACTGGCAAGGTCACGCAGGTTCTCGGCCCCGTGGTCGACGTGGAGTTCCCGCCCGGCGGGCTCCCGGAAGTCTACTCGGCCCTGAAGATCACCAACCCCAACCTGGGCGCCGAGCAGGACAACCTGACGGTGGAAGTCGCGCAGCACCTGGGTGAGAACACCGTGCGCTGCATCGCGATGGACTCCACCGAGGGCCTGGGCCGCGGCATGCAGGTGCGCAACACGGGCGCCCCCATCCAGGTGCCGGTGGGCAAGGCCACCCTGGGCCGCATCATGAACGTCACCGGCGATCCGGTGGACGAGATGGGCCCCGTGAAGGCCACCGAGTACTGGCCCATCCACCGCGCGCCCCCGCTCTTCACGGACCAGGACGTGCGCGTGCAGATGTTCGAGACCGGCATCAAGGTCATCGACCTGCTCGCCCCCTACACCCGAGGCGGGAAGATCGGCCTGTTCGGCGGCGCCGGCGTGGGCAAGACGGTGCTCCTGCAGGAGCTCATCCGCAACGTGGCCGTGGAGCGCGGTGGCTTCTCCGTGTTCGCCGGCGTCGGTGAGCGCACCCGCGAAGGCAACGACCTGTACCACGAGATGCAGGAGACGAACGTCATCCAGACCGAGAACCTGGAGGCCAGCCAGGCCGTCCTCGTCTACGGCCAGATGAACGAGCCGCCCGGCGCCCGCGCCCGCGTCGCCCTCTCCGCGCTCACCATGGCCGAGTACTTCCGCGACGTGGAGGGCCGTGACGTGCTCCTCTTCGTGGACAACATCTTCCGCTTCACCCAGGCCGGCTCGGAAGTGTCCGCCCTCCTGGGCCGCATCCCCAGCGCCGTGGGTTACCAGCCCACGCTCGCCACGGAGATGGGCGGCCTGCAGGAGCGCATCACCTCCACCACGAAGGGCTCCATCACGTCCGTGCAGGCCATCTACGTGCCCGCCGACGACCTGACGGACCCCGCGCCCGCCACCGCGTTCGCCCACCTGGACGCGACCACGGTGCTCAACCGCTCCATCGCGGAGCTCGCCATCTTCCCGGCCGTGGATCCGCTGGACTCCACCAGCCGCATCCTGTCCGCGGACGTGCTCGGCGCGGAGCACTACGCCGTCGCCCGCCGCGTCCAGGGCATCCTGCAGCGCTACAAGGAGCTCCAGGACATCATCGCCATCCTCGGCATGGACGAGCTGTCGGAAGAGGACAAGCTGTCCGTGGCGCGCGCCCGGAAGATCCAGAAGTTCCTGTCGCAGCCGTTCTTCGTCGCCAAGGTCTTCACGGGCAAGGACGGCCGCTACGTGAAGCTGGCGGACACCATCCGCGGCTTCAAGGAGATCGCGGACGGCAAGCACGACGACATCCCTGAGGGCGCCTTCTACATGGCGGGCGACATCAACGAGGTACTGGATAACGCCCGCAAGATGGCGACGGCTTAAGCGCCGTCCCGGACCGCCCCATGCGCCTGACCGCCGCGCTCGCCCTGTTGCTCTGCTGTGTCGCGCCCTCCGCCCTGGCGGCGGAGCGCGGCAGCCGGGCGCGGGTGAGCGCGAACGGGCTCTACAGCGTGCGCATGGTGGACACGGGCGTGGGCACGTGCCGGCTGGAGATGCTCAAGGAGAACGGGCCCCTCTGGTCGGCGGACGTGTGCGTGGGGACGGTGGACGACCTGTACTTCGCCTCCAACGATGGGGAGAAGGTCTGGGTGCTCTACCCGCTGGTGGAGAAGGGCAAGGCGCCCGCCGGCAAGAAGAAGCGGGGAGCGGGCCTGTCCTGGGCGCGGGTGATGGTGGCGGCCCAGTTCGACCGCGCCGGGCAGAAGCTCCAGGAGAAGCGGCTGACGGAGCTGATGACGACGAAGCAGCTCTCCGAGGTGCGGCAGATGGCGCACCACCTGAAGTGGCTGGAAGGCACGCTGGGCATCCCGGGCAAGGGCCCCCGCCTGACGGACGCCGGGGTGTTGGAGTTCGAGCCGGTGGGCGTGAAGACCCAGCGGCTGACTTTCTGATGCGGTAGCACGAGGACGTTCATGGCCAAGCTGACTGTCGAGATCGTCACCCCCGAGAAGCGCATCCTGTCCGTGCAGGCCGACGAGGCCATCGTGCCGGGCGGAGAGGGCCTGTTCGGCGTGCGGCCGGGCCACACGCCGTTCCTGTCCCTGGTGGAGCCGGGCACGCTCACCCTCATCGAGGGCGGCCGTCAGGACCGGTACTTCATCGCCGGCGGCTTCGTGGAGGTGAGCAACGACAAGGTGCTGGTGCTGGCGGACGCCGCCGAGCACGTCAACGGCATCGACGTCGCGGGCGCCCGTCGCCGCCTGGCGGAGTCCGAGGCGCGCCTCAAGGACCTGAACAGCGCGGACGCGCGCTACGCGCTGGAGCAGGCCGCGGTGCGCCGCGAGGCCGCGCGCATCACCGCCAGCGAGACGCGCTGACGTCCCACCGCGCCCTTCGCCGGGCGCGTCTGAAACACCTGTCGCCATCGCGAAGAGGGTGGAGCCCCGAAGCCCCGTGACACCGGGGACGGCGCTTCACCCTTTCTGCGTTTCTGGCGCCGGGCGCATGATGCGGGTCCGTCATGAACGCTCCTGTCTCCCCCGTCCTCGAATTGTTCCACCGCATCGCGGATCCGCCGTCCGCGACCGCGCGCCGCTTCGTCACCGACCATGCGCTGGAGGACCGCGTGCGCTTTCGCAACCTCACCTACGCGGAGGTGGAGGCGGACTGGCGCGAGCGCGGGGGCCACACGTCCCCGGCGCTCTGGGATGGCACGCGCCTGCATCAGGGCGCGGAGGCGGTGGTGGCGCGGTTGCTCGCGGTGGTCAACTTGGGCCGCGACGATTCGTGAGCGTGCGCGCGCGTGGCTTCATGCGCGAGGTGCTTCGTGTGATCGACGCGAAGTCGCGCGCGTCAAGGTGAACACCTGAGCCCGTGGGCGGTGCACGCGCACGGCGCCTTGCGCACCCACGCGCGGCCACCCGTGCGTCCCTTTCGGTCCATGCGCAGCATCCGGAGTTGGACACGGAAGCAGGCCCGCGTACGTCATCGGGGGCGCCTGCTTGCTGAAACGCAGCGGGATGCGATAGCTACCGCGCCCCCGGTTGCGCCGCGTTGACGGCGGAGGAGGCAGAAAGTGTCGACGCGCGCGGTGCAATTCGGCGGGAGGTTTCCTGTCCATCGCTTCACCGAACCCGCTCCGTGCACGTCAAGGCCCCATGATGAAGACGCTGTCGCTTCGCGCGCCCTCGCAGCGTTCATCTCGGTGCTCGTCCTTGCCTGAGGCTCGGGTAATCTCCGCCCCTCCGATGCCGCTGACCCCCGCAGATCGCCAGGACCGGTTTCATGCGGCGTTTCTCGGGCTCGCCATCGGCGACGCGCTCGGCTTTCCGCTCCGGGGCGTTCCCCCGGCCAGCCTGTCGCGCCTGCCGGGGCTGGCGGAGGACTTCGCGCCCCGCCCGCGCGGCAAGTTCGCCAAGGGCCAGTTCAGCGACGACACGCAGCTCCTGCTCGCCGCCGCAGAGAGCGTCATCCGCGAGGGCAAGGTGGATGGCCGCAGCGCCGCGGCGCACCTGGCGTGGCTGTGGCAGGAGGGCATCATCCTGCAGCCGCCGCGCAGCCTCTCGGAGTCGCTCCAGCGGCTCGCCGGGGGCACGCCGTGGATGAGCGCGGGCGCGCCGCTGGGCACCCGCTGCCCGTCCGTGCTGAGCCGCGCGCTGGTGGTGGGCCTGTTCGAGAGCGGCCAGCGCGCGCGCCTGCCGCACGACGCGGGCGTGCTCACGGTCATCACGCACAAGGACCCCATCTGCGCGGCGGCCGCGGCCGCGTTCGCGCAGGCGGTGGCGCTGGGCCTGGAAGAGGAGGCCCTCACGCCCGCGGCCTTCTGTGACGCCCTGGCGCTGGCCGCCGCGGTGCACGACAAGGCGCTGGCGGAGGAGATCCGCCACCTGCCGCGCCTGCTCACCTGGGACACCCAGCGTGCGCTCAACCAGCTTCGCAAGGTGGGCGTCCCCCCCAGCGAGCTGAAGGGCGTGGACGGCCTGCCGGCCCACGTGGTGCCGGTGCTGCTCACCTCGCTGTACGCGACGCTGAAGGTGCCGCACGACTTCCGCGAGGCCGTCGTCCTCACGCTGCGCTGTGGTGGCGAGGCGGACGTGGCCGCGGCCCTCACCGGGGCCCTGCTGGGCGCGCACCTGGGCACGCGCGCCCTGCCGGCCCGCCTGCGCAAGCAGGTGCTGTACGCGGAGAACCTGGTGGACACCGCGGACCGGCTGTTCCGCGCCCGCCAGGTGCGCGAGACGCTGGCCACGGCGATCGCCCACCAGAAGACCCGCCGCTAGCGCCTGCCTGCTGTCCGGAAGCCCGCCCATCCTTTCCGGGCGGGGGTACCAGGCAGGCAGACGGACGACGATGGGGTGTGCGCCGGGACTTCTCCCGCCCACCCTTCCTGACCAACTTGAGGAGCAGAACAGGGGTGGACGGGACGCCGAGCAGGCGTCCGCTGCTGTCTTTCCCTGGGCCCACCAAGTCGGAGGCACGGTCGTGGACCTCGAATCGGAACGCCTGGAGCGCACCCAGCTGGAGACGCTCTCCACGTCGGAACTCATCCGGCATGCGCTGTCGGAAACCCGCCTGTTGGTGAAGGCGGAGGTGATGCACGCCAAGAAGGAGCTGAAGCAGGAGCTCAAGGCCGCCAAGACCGCGGGCATCCTCCTGGGAGCGGGGGCCGTGCTGGCCCTCACCTCGCTGGCGGTCCTCTTCGTCGCGCTGGGGCTCGCCATTCCCGTGGTCGCCGCGCTGGGCGTGGCCATCGTGGGCGTGGTGCTGCTGGCGGTGGCGGGCCTGCTGCTGTTCCTGGGCTCCAAGCGGGTGCCCAAGCAGGCGATGCCGCACACCCAGGAGCGTTTGAAGGCGGACTTCAAGATGACCCGGGAGACGCTGCAATGAGCCAGGCACCCGAATCCGACATCCAGGTCGCGGACCACGCCATCACCCGCCGCATGGGCGACCGTGAACAGGTGGAGCAGACGGCGGACCGCATCCGCGACGAGCTGCTCCTGACGCTGGAGGAGCTGGACCGCCGGCGCCACCGGGCCACCGACGTGCGCCACCACCTGAACCAGAACCGCGACCTGCTCGTCACCGTGGGCGCCGCCGCGCTGGTGGTGGCGGGCGTGGGCGTGGGGTTCGCCATCTACCGCTCCCGCCACCATGACGAGCGCGTGCGCCGCCAGCGCCGCCAGGCCCTGTCACGGGCGTGGGACCATCCGGAGCGGGTGGCCACCAGCGTGGAGGACAAGCCCCTGGGGGCGGAGCTGGGACGCAAGCTGGTGATGATCTTCGCCACCACGCTCGCCACCGCCGTGGCCCGCAACTCCATGCAGTCCCTGGTGCCCTCGCGGGCCCCCGCCAAGGTGCCTGCGGACGCTGATAAGAAATAGTGAAGGCGCAAAAAGCGCGCATAAAGCAGACTGATGTGCATGACGGACCTGCTCTATGCGCGTGCGCAGATGGGGCTGTCGCTCGCGTTCCACATCGTGTTCGCGGCGGCCGGCGTGGCGTTGCCGGTGCTGATGGTGCTGAGCGACTGGAAGCACCGGCGGACGGGGGACAACGACTACCGCAAGCTCAGCGAGAAGCTGGCCAAGGGCACCGCCATCCTGTTCGCGGTGGGCGCGGTGAGCGGCACGGTGTTGTCGTTCGAATTGGGGTTGCTGTGGCCGGAGTTCATGGGCCGCTACGGGGAAGTGATTGGCCTGCCCTTCAGCCTGGAGGGCGTGGCCTTCTTCACCGAGGCCATCTTCCTGGGCATCTACCTGTACGGCCGCGAGCGGGTGTCGCCGAACCTGCACCTGTTCAGCGGCGTGATGGTGGCGGTGAGCGGCGCGGCCAGCGCGTTCTTCGTCACGCTGGTGAACACGTTCATGAACAACCCGTCCGGCTTCACGGCCACGCCCGCGGGGCCCGTGGACGTGCAGCCGCTGGTGGCGATGTTCAGCCCCGGCTGGCAGTACCAGACGACGCACGTGCTGCTCTCCAGCTACCAGGCCAGCGCGTTCGCCATGGCGGGCATCCACGCCTTCATCCTGCTCAAGCACCCCGGGGCGGCCTTCCACAAGAAGGCGCTGTCCGTCGCGCTGCCCCTCGCGTGCATCACCGCGCTGCTGCAGCCCGTGGTGGGGGACCTGTCCGCCAAGCACGTGGCGAAGGCGCAGCCGGTGAAGCTGGCCGCGATGGAGGGACACTTCCACACGGAGGTGGGCGCGCCGCTGCTCCTGGGGGGCCTGCCGGACGTGGAGACGCGCACCGTCCCGGGCTCCATCGGCGTGCCGAAGGGGCTCTCCATCCTGGCGTTTGGCGACCCGGACGCGGAGGTGAAGGGGCTGAATGACTTCCCGCGCGACACCTGGCCGCCGGTGGCGAAGGTGCACGTGGCCTTCCAGGTGATGGTGGGCACGGGCAGCCTGATGGCGCTGCTCGCGCTGGTGACGCTGTGGCGCAGGTGGCGGGGCCGCGAGTGGCCGCACGGGCGGGGGCTGATGC
>NZ_RAWI01000417.1 GCF_003612125.1 Corallococcus praedator | reverse complement strand
GTGCGGACGCGAGGCCCCGACCCGACATTCGGGGGTGATGTTCTTCGCGTCGCGAGGAGGCGGGCATGGGGGCGGACAACCAGTCGCAGGGGCTCTGCGTGCCAGCGGCCAGTGGGAGCGGGCGCAAGCGGGTGCTCATCCTGGGGGGCGGCTTCGCGGGCGTGTACGCGGCGCTGCACCTGGAGCGGCAGTTGGGGCGGCGGGACGACGTGGAGGTCACCATCGTCAGCCGCGACAACTTCTTCCTCTTCACGCCCATGCTCCACGAGGTGGCCGCGAGCGACCTGAACGCGAGCGCCATCGTCATCTCGCTGCGCAAGCTGTTGCCGCACCTGTCGTTCGTGGAGGGTGACCTCACCGGCCTGGACCTGCACGCGAAGACGGCCACGGTGGCGCACGGCGGGCTGGACGGCCACAGCCACACGCTGACGTACGACTACGTGGTGCTGGCCATGGGCTCGGAGACGAACTTCTTCGGCAAGCCGGGCCCGCGCGACCACACGCTGACGATGAAGACGCTGGGCGACGCGATGCTCCTGCGCAACTGCCTCATCGACCGGTTGGAGGAAGCGGACGCGGACTGCATGACGATGGGGAGCAACCACGTCGTCACGTTCGTGGTGGTGGGCGGCGGCTTCGCGGGCGTGGAGACCGCGGGCGCCATCAACGACTTCATCCACGGCGCCCTGCCCTTCTATCCGAACATCCAGCACGCCAACGTGCGCGTGATGCTGGTGCACGGGGGCAAGGAGGTGCTGCCGGAGCTGGGCCAGGACCTGGGCGCGTACACTCGCAAGAAGCTCATCGAGCACGGCGTGGAGGTGCGCACCGGCATCCACGTGCAGGACGTGACGGAGGCCGGCGTGGTGCTGCCGGGCGGCACGCTGGTGCCCACCAAGACGGTGGTGTGGGCCGCGGGCGTCACGCCTCCGTCCCTCCTGCAATCCCTGCCGTGCGAGAAGGAGCGCGGGCGCCTGAAGGTGAACGCGCGCATGGAGGTGCCGGGCTTCCCGGGCGTGTGGGCGCTGGGGGATTGCGCGTCGGTGCCGGACCTCACGAACGGGGGCAGGCCCTGCCCGCCCACCGCGCAGCACGCGCTGCGACAGGGCGTGGTGGTGGCGCGCAACGTGTGCTCGGCGTTGAAGGGACGGCCGGGCAAGGCGTTCCGCTACAAGATGCTGGGGCAGCTCGCGGCGATTGGCCGGCGCGCGGGCGTGGCGCGCATCCTGGGGCTGAAGTTCTCCGGCACCTTCGCGTGGTTCCTGTGGCGCAGCATCTACCTGGCGAAGCTGCCCCGGCTGGAGACGAAGGTGCGCGTGGCGATGAACTGGATGCTGGACCTGATCTTCCGCAAGGACGTGGTGCAGCTCATCGGTCCCCGGGAGTTGGATCAGCTCACGCTTCCGGCGTTCCCGCTGTCCAGCCGTCAGCAGGTGCGGCACCTGCAAGCGCTCCAGCCGCAGGCGCGGCACTGAAGTCCGCGCACGCTCAGGACAGCGGCGGCAAGTGCGAGAGCAGCCGCTCCAGGTCGGGCTGGAGTTCGTCCGGCGTGGCGGTGGCCAGCTCCTCCGGGGAGTGGGTGCCCCATGTGACGGCGTAGGTGCGCAGGCCCGCGGCCCGGCCCGCGCGCAGGTCCAGCGTGGTGTCGCCCACCATCCACAGTCCTTCGGTCTTCAGCGCCGCGAGCGCGCGGTGGAGCACGTCCGGCGCGGGCTTGTGCGGAAAGCCATCCGTGCCCTGCACGTGGTGCAGCAGCCCCTCCATCCCCAGGGCCTGCACGAAGCGCCGCGCCATGTCGCTGCGCTTGGTGGTGGCGACGGCCAGCAGGTAGCCGCGCTCGCGCAGGGTCCGCAGCACCTGCACAACGCCGGGGAAGGGCCGCGAGTGGTTGAGGAAGTTGAGCGGGTAGTGTTCGCGGTAGGCCGCGCAGAGGCCCGTGACGTGCTCGGGCGCGAACTGCGTGTACATCACGTCCAGCGGCTGGCCGATGAGGGCTCGCACCTCCGCGATGGAAGGCACCGGCAGGCCCAGGTGCGTGAAGCCGTGGAGGAAGCTGCCAATGATGTCCGGCAGCGAATCCACCAGCGTGCCGTCGAGGTCGAAGAGGATGCCACGGGGGCCAGCAGTGCTCACGCGCCGCTGCATACGCCCTCCGGCGCTCCAGTGCACGCGTCCCGTTGGGCTCGGGGCTCGCGCGGACGACTGGCCGCCGCACCGCTCGTACGGCAGAGTGCCGCGCGCGATGCCCCGGGTCCGATGCCCGGGGCGGACTGCCAAGGGCGGGTGCTCGGATGATGCGAGGACGTTTCGGTCGGACCCTGGGAGCGCTGCTCCTGCTCGTGGGCGCGGCGGCGGGCTGCTCCCGCCGCGTGCCGGAAGCGACACCCGCGCAGGAGGCCGTCTCCGGCGCGCCCACGGTGTTCGTGGCGAAGCGGATCCGCACGCTGGATGCGGCGCGCCCGGTGGCACAGGCGCTCGCGGTGCGGGACGGTCAGGTGCTCGCGGTGGGCAGCCGCGAAGAGGTGCTCGCGGCGGCGGGGCCCGCGGCGCGCGTGGTGGAGCTGGGCGACGCCACGGTGGTGCCGGGGCTCACGGATTCACACGGGCACCTGGCGGGGCTCGCGGGGGCGCTGGTGCGCGTGCGGCTGGAGGGCACCGCGTCGCGGGACGAAATCCGCGCACGGCTGTCCCAGGCTCCGGCCTCCGCGTTCCAGGGCGAGTGGCTGCTGGGCTGGGGCTGGGACCAGAACGACTGGCCGGAGAAGGTCTTCCCCACGCACGCGGACCTGGACGCGGCCTTCCCCAAGACGCCCGTGGTGCTGGGGCGCGTGGACGGTCACGCGCTGTGGCTCAACGGTGAAGCGCTGCGCCGCGCGCGCATCGACAGGAACACGAAGGATCCGCAGGGCGGCCGCATCCTTCGGGGCCCGGATGGCGAGCCCACCGGCGTGCTGGTGGACAACGCCATGGACCTGGCGGACGCGGCGCTGCCCGCGCCCACGGACGCCCAGCGCGAGGCGCGGCTCACCGCGGCGCTGGAACACTGCGCGCGCGTGGGGCTCACCGGCGTGCATGACGCGGGCATGGACCTGAAGACCTTCCGGCTGCTCCAGCAGTGGGACAAGGAAGGCCGCCTGCCCCTGCGCATCTACGCCATGGCGGATGGACAGACGGCGGACCGCGAGCAGTACCTGAAGGACGGCCCCTTCCAGGGCAAGCTCCTGACGATGCGCGCGGTGAAGCTCACCCTGGACGGAGCGCTGGGCAGCCGGGGCGCGGCGCTGACCGCGCCCTACAGCGACGAGCCCGCCCACCAGGGCCTGCTGCTGCTGTCTCCGGAGGAGTACGCCGCGCGCGTGCACGCCTTCGTGGGACGCGGCTTCCAGGTGGCCACGCATGCGATTGGCGACCGCGCCAACACGCTGGTGCTGGACACGCTCCTCAAGGAGATGGAGGCCACGGGGAACAAGGAGGGTCGCCACCGCGTGGAGCACGCGCAGATCATGCGCCCGGAGGACATCACCCGGCTGGGCGCGAACGGCTTCGTCGCGAGCATCCAGCCCACGCACGCCACCAGCGACATGCCGTGGGCCCAGGCCCGTGTGGGCCCGGAGCGCATCCAGGGCGCCTATGCGTGGCAGAAGCTGAAGGCCGCGGGCGCGGTGCTGGCGCTGGGCAGCGACTTCCCGGTGGAGCGACCGGACGTGCTCGCGGGGCTGTACGCGGCGCGCACGCGGCAGGATGCCAGCGGGCAGCCGCCGGGCGGATGGCAGCCGGATCAGCGCCTGAGCGGGGAGGAGGCGCTGGAGGGCTTCACGGTGGGCGCGGCCTACGCGTCCTTCGCGGAAGACAAGCGCGGCCGGCTGAAGCCGGGCCAGGACGCGGACTTCGTGGTGCTGTCGGTGGATCCGGTGGACGCGCCCGCGCCGGACCTGCTCACCGCGCAGGTGCGCCTGACGGTGGTGGCGGGCCGCGAGGTGTTCCGCGCGGCCACGCCGTAGCCGGGACGTCCCTGCCGAGGCGGAGGTCTACAGCTCCGCCTCGTAGCTGAGCGACTGGATGCGCTTGTTGACGTCCTCCTGGAGGCGGACGCGCTCCTTCTCGATGCGCTCCAGTTCGCCGCCAATGGCCTCCAGCCGGTCCTCCTGCGCGTTGAGCTTGGTGACGAAGCGCTCCACCAGCTCGCGCTGCGACGCACCGCTCTGGAGCGAGTCGATGTTGGAGCGGATCCGCTCCTGGTCGTTGAAGAGCTGGGTGCGCTCCTCGGACAGGCGCTGGGTGTCCCGGGTGAACCCGGCCAGCTTCTCACGCAGTGCCACCACGTCGCGCAGCACCTGGGCGACGCGCGCATCGATGAAACGCGCGTCCAGGAAGTACGCCACCTGGACCAGCTCCAGGCTGCCGATGTGGTACTGGCGCTGGCCCTTGGTGCGCTCGGTGACGGTGAGCGTGTCGGAGGCGCCCGGGGCCAGCTCGCGCTTGAAGCGCCAGAAGCCGTCGGTGGTCTCCGCGGGGGCATCCGTGTCCTTCAGGTCCCAGCCGGTGCGCGGGTGCTCCACGTAGAGCGTCTGGGCGCGCTTCGCCTTGTTGCGCACCAGGTACTTCGTGCGGCGCTGGTGGAAGAACTCCGTCACCAGGGTGCCGTGACTCAACTGGGCGCGGAACACCGGGCCGTCCTCCTGGTTGTCGTCCACGGACACGGAGCAGGACAGCTCCACGGCGTAGGGCACGAAGCGCACGTCGTCGGGCTTGAGGGTGTCGAGCATCGCCTCGCCCACGTAGGTCTCGTCCTCGGTGACGGTGACGGGGCCGCCCTCCAGCGTGAGGCCGGTGGTGTTCTTGAACTCGATGCACGTCATCGGGTTCTTCTCGCGCGTGGCGCGGTTGTAGAGCAGCACGCGGCGGCCCTCGAACGGGCGGTGCAGGATGGGGACGAGCGCGCTCTGGTTGCGGTGCACCGTCACGGGGCGGTCCACGCCGTACTCGAAGAGGTCGCCCACCTCCTTGGTCACGGTCTTCACGGCGGTGCTCTGCTCCAGCCGCTCGCGCATCCCGCCCCGGCCTCCACCTCCGATGCTCCTGCTGCGCATGGCGGGGGCCGGCGCGGGGGCGGCCATGGGCATGAAGCTGGCGCTGGGAGCGGCTCCGCTGCTGCCGTAGGCGCCTTCGTCGGAGACCTCCGCTTCGGCGTCGTATGACTCGGAGCGGGCCTCCTCGGGAATCACGGGCGCGATGCCGACCTCCGAGCGCACCTCCACGATGGGGCGGCGCTGGTAGCGGGGGTTGTAGAGGTCGTGGACGAAGGACACGGGGAGGCCCGCGATGAGCGACAGCTCCACGTCCACCCAGTCCTCGTCGCCGGTGTTGTCCACGAGCGCCCAGCCCTGGAGCAGCGGCGGCTGCGCTTCATCCAGGAGGATGCGGTAGCTGGTCTTCCACACGGGGGACTCCAGCACGTAGCTGACGAACAGCTCGCGGGTGCCCTCTCCGGCGGTGAGGATGGACAGGCGCTTGGAGTCCTTCTTGTACGAGGACATGACGGTGGCCAGGTAGAACTCCAGGTCCTTGCGCACGGCCTCATCGAGGAACTCCAGCTCGCTGATCTCCAACACGTCGATGGTGCGCAGGGAGGCGCCGACGAGCAGCGTGAGGAAGGGGCGGATGACGCTCGCCTCGCCCTGGACGACGGGGAGGGACTCCAGGCCGACGATGGCGCCCTCCACCTGTCCGCCGCCGATGCGGGCGCGGACGCGGGCACCCTTCACCTGACCGAGCAGCGCGGTGAGGCTGCCGTGTTCGGGGATGCGGATGGTGGCTTCGGAGAGGAGCTGCTCCAGGGGCTTGGTGGAGTCGTAGCTCACGGCGGAGACGGAGCCGCCGGACAGGTCCAGCACGGTCATGGACTTGAGCACGTCGTTCATGTCGCGCGCCTTGAAGTCCAGGTGCGCGGTCTCGCTGTCCGTCACCTTGCCCCGGCGCTCGAAGTAGCCGACGCCGTGCTTGTAGAGGACGACTCGGCGGATGGACAGGGGCGTGGGCATGCGCGGGGCTCCGGAGGCGGAAGATGGACCTGACGGAGGTCTAGCAGTGCCGGGGTGGGGGCTTCCACTGGGAGTGGGGGTGGAAGCCCTGTCATGGTGCGCGGGCCGAGCTTCCCGGGAGCGTCATGCGCTGGCTGTGCTGGCTGTGGGTGGGCCTGTGGTGGGGCTGTGCCTCCACGTCGTCGGTCGCGACGTTCTCACCCGAGGGTGTCTGGCAGGAGGCCGGGTACGAACGGGAATGTGAGGACAGCGGTGAGGACCGGTGCGTCACGCCCCTGTGCACGGACGAGGCCTGCGCGCTGTTCCGGTGCGAGGACCTGGAGCCGGGCCGCATCGTGCGCACGCGGGGTGCGACGGCTCCGCCGGTGTTGGTCGCGCCAGGGAGCGGGCCGCAACGCAACTGGGGCACCGCGCAGGAACTTCCGCGCGATGCGCGGCCCGTCATGGTGTTCCGCTTCCATCCTCGCGAGAAGCTGCCCAGTCAGGTGCAGCGGGAAAGGGCGATGGCGGAATGGGCGAAGCGGCCCAAGGAGCGGCACCACATCTTTCCGCAGGCGTTCAAGAAGCACTTCCGCAACAAGGGGATCAACGTGCATCAGTACGTGCTCGCCGTGGACGTGGACCTGCACAAACACATTCACAGTGGAGAGGCTGGCGGACCGTGGAATCAGGACTGGCGAGATTATATCCGGCTGCATGGCACCAAGCCGCAGGCAGCGCATTTTGAACAGGCTTGGCTGATGATTCAGAAGTACGGTCTCTTTGGACTGACAATGACCTACTGGCAGCAGATAGACCTCCTGCCGCTCCCGGTGGAGGACTAACGGTTGCGCTACTTCGAACTGGAAGAGCTAGCAAACCTTGAATCGGGACAATGGAGCGGGAGCTACCGCGCGGAACACAGGTGGTGCCTGCCCAGCATCCTCTGTCCCCGCTGTGGTGCCAGGGGCGGGATGCAGGCGTATCCCTCGGTGGATCTGTCCGAGCTGCCGGAGAATGAGTCCCTGACCGACATCTGGCCGCAGTCCGCCGAGGAATATGCGCGGCGTGCGGCACTGGTTCGCCCCTTCGCCACAGCAGGGATTGTACTTGAGCCGGGGAACAGCTTGGGTCCCCTGGTGGGCACCGCGCGCGGTCACTTCGGTCCCGTGACCGCGTTGCCCTCGTGGCAGGTGCTCGTGCGGGAGGATGCGCGCGACCTGCTTCTGGAAACAGGGCTGCAAGGCATCATCCCGGTCCGCGCGGAGCTGCGTACCCGGCGCACCAAGGAACTTCCTCTCTACGAACTGGAAGCGCGTCCCCTGGCGAAGCTGCATCCCGACTGCATCGACCGCGTCCCAACCTGCCCAGACTGCGGGGACAACAGCTTCTCACTGCCCCCGAAGCGCTGGCTCCTGCGCGAATCCGTGCCCCCGGGACTCGACCTCTTCGGCGTGGAGGAGACCACCCGCATCGTCGTCTCCGAACGCTTCATCGACACCATGAACCGACTGGGCCCCAGTGACGTGTTCTATCGGGAGATCACCGTGGGGTAGCCGCACCGTCGGCTACAACACGTTGCTCCCGAACGCGGACACACGGTCCTCACGGTCCGTGCCCCGACCCCGGTGTATCTAGCGGCCTGCGAGGGGGCGCATCCCGTGACGCCCCTCCCGAGGCCCACGCATGCGACGTACCCTGTCCCGTCTCTCCTCCCGGCCCTTCCTGCTGTGCGCCGCGCTCGTCCTGGGCGTGGGCTGCGAAAGCGTGAAGCCCCGTGCCACACCGCCCGCCGATGGCACCACCGCCGTCGAGCAGCCCGACACC
>NZ_RAWI01000416.1 GCF_003612125.1 Corallococcus praedator | reverse complement strand
CCGGTGGCAATGTCGGAGGGGTCACACCCGTTCCCATCCCGAACACGGAAGTTAAGCCCTCCAGAGCCGATGGTACTCCGCGGGAAACCGCGTGGGAGAGTAGGTCGCTGCCGGATTCTTTTTGAAAAGCCCCTGGTGCCGCAAGGCGCCAGGGGCTTTTGTCTTTGCGGGCTGCGCCGGGCCTGGGCGCGCGGTGGGGATTTCCCGTCCGCTGCGTCCCTGCCTGCGATGGGCTCCCACGGACGACGCTGCGGGCGTTTTCGTTCGCCAGGTTCGCCCCTGGAGTCTTGGGCCGAGCTCGCGCTTGGCGGTGCGCTGAGGGGCTGATCGGTCGCACCGCGCTTGCGCTCCAGTGCCGGATCAAGGCTCCTGCCTCCCCATGCCCTGCGTTGAGGACGCGTCTGGCGGGCCCGTTTCGGGCCTTTTGGGGCCGTCGGGCGGTCCTCGTTTCCTCCCGGTTTTGCGGCGCTCTGGCGCCCTGGGGAGCGGGGTGGAGCGCTGCGGTGGCGCGCGGACGCCAAGTTCTCGGATTCCTTGGGGAATCGCGTCATCGTGGATGTTTGACCGCCGTTGCCGCAGGATCTAGAGTCTCTTCTCCCCCCGGTCTGCGCACCGCCTGCCGCGGTCCGTACTCGCCGGCGCCGGGCAGCCCCGCGAGATGAAGAAGCCGACCTTCTTTGGGAAGTACCTGCTCCTCGAGCGCATCAACGTCGGCGGTATGGCCGAGGTCTTCATCGCGAAGGCCTTTGGCGTCGAGGGCTTCGAGCGCATTCTGGCCATCAAGAAGATCCTCCCGACGATGGCCGAGGATGACGAGTTCATCACGATGTTCATCGATGAGGCTCGGATCAGCGTTCAGCTGAACCACGCCAACATCGTCCACATCCACGAACTCGGAAAGCACGAGGACACGTACTTCATCGCCATGGAGTACGTGGCCGGCCGCGATGTGCGCACGCTCCTGGAGCGCTACCGCCGCCGCAAGGAGATCATGCCCACCGCACAGGCGGTGTTCATCGTCTCCAAGATGTGTGAGGGCCTGGATTACGCCCACCGCAAGAAGGACGCGCGCGGTCAGGACCTGGGCATCATCCACCGCGACGTCTCTCCCCAGAACATCCTCGTGTCCTACGAGGGAGAGACGAAGATCATCGACTTTGGCATCGCCAAGGCCGCCAACCGTTCTCAGAAGACGCAGGCCGGCATCCTGAAGGGGAAGTTCGGCTACATGAGCCCGGAGCAGGTCCGGGGCATGCCCATCGACCGGCGCAGCGACATCTTCGCCGTCGGCGTGCTGCTGTACGAAATGCTCACGGGCGAGAAGCTCTTCGTGGGCGAGTCGGACTTCTCCACCCTGGAGAAGGTTCGCAACGCGGACATCCCGCTGCCTCGCGAGTTCAATCCGAACATCTCTGCGGGGCTGGAGAAGGTCGTCCTCAAGGCGCTCGCGCGTGAGCCGGAGGACCGCTACCAGTGGGCGTCGGACCTCCAGGAGGACCTGATGCGCTTCCTCCTCGCGGGGGACGCCATCTATTCGTCGAAGCACCTGTCCAGCTTCATGAAGGAGGCCTTCGCCGAGGACATGCTGCGTGAGGCGGAGAAGATGGAGCGCTACGCCTCCGTCGAACGTCCGGACCAGATCGAGCACTCGGGCGTGACGGTTCCGCCTCCGCCCGTGGCCCGCCCGACCTCGCAGAAGCGGTCTCCGGCCGCGGCATCCGGGTCTCCCGCGGGACGCGCTTCGACGGCGCCCGCGCAGCCCGCGCCTGGCTACATTCCTCCGCCGACCGCCGAAGAGCTGGCGGAGATGGATGGCGCCGCGGACAAGACGCAGATTGTTGATTCGACGCACACGCTCCGGCCCCCGGAGACGCGGATCGCCGACAGCAGCGTCGTGGTGGATGACAGCATCACGGGTCGGTCGGAGAACCCCATCGACCGGGCCGGCCACCACACCAGCGCGTCGCCCTTCGGGCGGGATGAGGGGAATCGCGGCAAGAACAAGAGCGGCCCCAAGTCCCAGGTCATCATCGGGGACGAGGGTGGCGAGGCCTATGGCGGCGCCACGATGATTGGCCCGGCGCCGACCGCGCCGCCGTCCCGTGGACGCGGTGGCTCCGCCGCTCCGGTGCTGGACCCGGAGGCAGAGGAGACCACGGGCAACATCACCGTTCCGGTGGGCTCCCGTCACAACGGGCTGCGTCCCCAGGCCCAGGCCGCTGACGCGGACGATGCCTACGACAACCCGGCGGACGAGTTCGGCGGGGACGGCCAGGACGACTACGACAACGGGGCGCAGGACTCCGAGGATCCTCGCTACGACGACGAGGCCGACGAACCCGCCACCCTTCCTCAGAAGCCCCTTAAGGCGGCCAAGGCGCCTCCGCCCGCCAAGGCCGCGGCCAAGCCCAAACCCAAGCCCCAGAAGACGGGAGCGAAGAAGCCCATCCCCAAGCCCGCCATCATCGGCGCTGCCGCGGCGGTGGCCCTTCTCCTTCTCGGTGGGTTGGTGTTCGCGGTGCGTGGCTCCTCCACGGGGTACGTCAACTTCGTCGTGAGGCCCATTGGCGCCGCAGTCCTGGTGGACGGGCAGCCGGTGAAGGCCAACGAGGTGGTGGAACTGTCCGCTGGCGTGCACCAGGTCAGCGCCTCCGCTCCGGACCACCAGCCGACGGCGCAGCAGGTGGAAGTCATGGCGGGCCAGGAGGCGACCGTCGTCCCCCTGGTCCTGAAGCCCAACGCCGCGCCGCCTCCCAAGGATCCGCCGCCCGCGACGCCTCCTCCGGTGACGCCGCCCCCTGTGGCTGAGAACAACCCTCCGCCGACGACGCCCGAGACGCCTCTGGACAAGCCCGTCGAGCCGCCGGCTCCGAAGACGTTCACCGCCTTGTTCGAAGGCCAGGACGGGGCGGAGATCTCGGTGGATGGCAAGTCCCTGGGGAAGGTCCCCGGGGCCCGGCTTGCCGACCTGGAGATTGGCAAGACGTACAGCTTCACGGCGAAGCGCGAGGGCTTCAAACCCTTCACGGGCCAGTTCAAGTCCTCCGGTGACGCCGAGGTGAAGGTCGCCTTCAAGCTGGAGGCGGTGCCCGAGCCGACGCCGACGCCCGAGGCTCCCACGCCGCCGAAGCCGAAGCCCCCCAAGCCCGCGCCTGTTGTCGCGACGCCGACGCAACCGAAGCCTCCCAAGCCGGCACCGAGCAACGCCGTGGGCAAGTTCGCCTGCAGCACGTCTCCCGCGGGTGCCCAGATCTGGGTGGATGGAAAGAACACGGGTCGGGTCAGTCCGGTCCCGCTGGGCAATCCGCTCAGCCTGCCCGTGGGCAAGCGCAAGGTCGTCTTCAAGCTCAACGGCAAGTCGACCAAGCCGCAGGTCGTCACCATCGAAGAGGGGAACGTCGCCAAGTTGATCAACGTCCCGGTGAGCTGAACGGGAGCGACCGACCAGAGGGCATCTTGTGCCCTCTGCGATTGTTGAGCAGGGATGTTGGGGGACGAGCTATGAGGCCTCGCCGCAGACGCTCCATTCGTTGAGGTGATGTGTTCATGAGCACGACGTCCAATCGAGGCAAGCCCGACGCTGGCCCCGCGCAGCAGCCGTTCACCTATCCGCTCCGCAAGGAGTTCGTGGAGCCCGACTGGCGGCGCATCCCGGGCTTCAAGGACGTCACGCAAGCGGAGTGGGAGAGCTCCGTCTGGCAGCGCAAGCACACCGTGAAGAACCTGCGGGAGCTGAAGGCGACGCTGGGCGCGCTGCTGCCCGACGACCTGGCCATGGGCATGGAGCTGGACCAGAAGGAGCGGGCGACGATGTCCATCCTCGTTCCGCCCCAGATGCTCAACACCATGAACCTGGAGGACCTGTGGCAGGACCCCGTCCGCCGGTACATGTTGCCGGCGCTCGCGGACCGCCGCACCGACTGGGCCAACCACCCGCGCGCCAGCCGTGACAGCCTCCACGAGGCGGACATGTGGGTCGTCGAGGGCCTGACGCACCGCTATCCGACCAAGGTGCTGGCGGAGATGCTGCCCACCTGCCCGCAGTACTGCGGCCACTGCACCCGCATGGACCTGGTGGGCAACGACGTGCCCCAGGTGTCCAAGCACAAGTTCGCGACGGGCCAGAAGGAGCGCTACGAGCAGATGCTGGACTACCTGCGCCGCACGCCCACCGTGCGCGACGTGGTGGTGTCCGGCGGCGACATCGCGAACCTGCCCATCCAGGCGTTGGAGCCGTTCGTCAGCGCGCTGATGGACATCCCGAACATCCGGGACATCCGGCTCGCCAGCAAGGGGCTGATGGCGCTGCCTCAGCACTTCCTCCAGGACAGCGTCCTGCAGGGGTTGGACCGTTTGGCGAAGAAGGCCGTCGAGCGCGGCGTGGACCTAGCGCTGCACACCCACGTGAACCACGCGCAGCAGCTTACGCCGCTGGTGGGCAAGGCCGTCCGCAAGCTGCTCGACATGGGCTTCCGCGACGTGCGCAACCAGGGCGTGCTGCTGCGGGGCGTGAACGACAGCCCCAAGGCACTGCTGGACCTGTGCTTCACGCTGCTCGACCACGCGAAGATCCTGCCGTACTACTTCTACATGTGCGACATGATCCCCAACAGCGAGCATTGGCGGCTGTCGGTGGCGCAGGCGCAGAAGCTCCAGCACGACATCATGGGCTACATGCCGGGCTTCGCCACGCCGCGCATCGTCTGTGACGTGCCGTTCGTGGGCAAGCGGTGGATCCACCAGGTGGCGGAGTACGACCGCGAGCGCGGCATCTCCTACTGGACCAAGAACTACCGCACGAGTGTCGAGGCGAACGACCCCGAGGCACTTGATCGCAAGTACGAGTACTACGATCCCATCGACACGCTGCCGGAGTCCGGTCAGGCGTGGTGGCGGGAGCAGCCGAAGGCCGCGTGATGGATTCCTCCGCAGTCGCGTCCGCGCCCGGGGTCGCGCGTCCCTCGGTGAGTGCCGAGGGGCGGGTCCGCCTGTTTCCGTCCGCCACCGATGCCGAGTGGGCCGACTGGCGCTGGCAGCAGCGACATGCGGTGCGCAACCTGGAGCAGTTGGAACGCTACGTCCGCCTGACCCCCGACGAGCGCGCCGGGGTGCAGGAGACGTCGTCGCTGTTCCGGGTGGGCATCAGCCCCTACTACCTGTCGCTCATCGATCCCGACCACGCGTCGTGTCCGGTGCGCATGCAGTCCATCCCCGTGCGGGCCGAGGCCCGCGTGCGGCCCGGCGAGCTGGAGGATCCGCTCGGCGAGGACAAGACGCGCCCGGAGGAGTGCATCGTCCACAAGTATCCGGACCGGGTGCTGTTCCTGGCCCTCGATACGTGCTCGGTCTACTGCCGTCACTGCACCCGGCGCCGCATCACCAAGGGCGGGGAGGCGGAGCTCACCAAGGACCAGATGCGCCGGGGCATCGACTACGTCCGCAACCACCCGGAAGTCCGCGACGTGCTCATCTCCGGCGGCGATCCGTTCCTGCTGGGCGAGGAGCGGCTGGAGTCGCTGCTCGCGCCGCTGAGCGAGATTCCGCATGTGGAGATGATCCGCATCGGGACGCGGGTGCCGGTGGTGCTGCCCATGCGGGTGACGGATTCGCTCGCGCGGCTGCTTCGCCGGTATGCGCCCGTCTACGTCATCACCCACTTCAACCACCCGAAGGAAGTGACCCCGGAGGCCCGGGAGGCGTGTGAGCGGCTGGTGGACCATGGCGTGCCCGTGGAGAACCAGGCCGTGCTGATGCGGCAGCTCAATTCGGACGCGCGGATCATCAAGGAACTGTCCCACAAGCTCCTGCGCAGCCGCGTGCGGCCGTACTATCTGCACCAGATGGACGTCGCCGAAGGGTGCGAACACCTGCGCACGCCCATCGCGAAGGGGCTGGAAATCCTCCAGCAGCTTCGTGGCCACACCACCGGGCTCGCCGTGCCTCACCTCGCGGTGGACCTTCCGGGTGGCGGCGGGAAGGTCACCCTGCAGCCTGACTACGTCATCGAGCGCGGGGAGCGGGAGACCCTGTTCCGCAACTACAAGGGCGAGACGTACGCCTACCCCGAACCGGAGGAGACCGACTGCTCCTGCCCGTACGATGCGGTGTGGCAGGCCCGTTCGCGGGAGCTGTCTTCAGCCGGCCGCTGACGTCCGGGCATCCCGCGCGCTTCGTGCGCACGGGATGGCAAGTGGCCCGTTGAAAGGCTTCGCCGCGTGCGCGCGGCGGAGGGTTACCGGCTGCGACGGGACTTCGACGCCTTCCGGCTGGACGGGGCCGGGGTCTCTTCCACCATCTTCGCGATGTCCATGGGCGGGCCGGACTCCAGGCTCGCGTCGACGTCGACGGACACCTCCGCCCCCTCCGTGGATTCCATCTCCACGGGCTCCGCGTCGCTGAAGCCCTGCTGGATGTGGACCTCCTGGTCGCCCGCGGCGCGCTTCTTCTCCTCGGCTTCCTTGTCGGCCTTGGCCTTGTCCTCGAGCCGCTTGGCCTCGTTGGCGGCGCGCGCGTTGTCTTCGGGCGACATCCTCGCCGTGTAGCCGGCGTACTCCTTGGCGGAGATGCCGTGCTTCTCCATGACCTTGGCGGCTTCCGCTTGCTGATCGCGGATCGCTTGTCCGCGCTCCGCGTTGCTCATTTCCGACGACTTCCGGTTGCCGTAGGCCGCCTCCACCTTCGTCTGGGCCGCGGCTTCGTCACGGCGGATGGCCGCCACCTTCTCGGGCGACAGGCCTTCGTCCTCCGCGAGGACGGGCGTCGCCAGCAGGAGCGATGAAGCAGCGAGGAACAGGGGGAGGCGGGTGGTCATGGCGAGGCTCCTGAGTCGGACCCATCATAGGCATGGAGCAATGGGGGACGCATGGGCGAGCGTCTCCCGGCGGGCGGTTCCCTTACGCCTGGGGCTTCAGCCCGCCTGGCACCGCGTGCAGCCGTCTCCGGCGCCCGCGCACTGCTCGCGGGCCTTCGCGCAGCGCGGCGGCAGGTCGTCGCGGTCCGCGTTCCGATCCACCAGGCCACAGAGTTGCTCCGCCGTGGCGCAGGTCTTCGCGGAGACGTCGCACTGCTCCGCGCAGTCCAGATCGTCTTCCTGCTCACGGGCCCGGAGTTCCTCCAGGCGCGCCGTGACAGCGTCGATGGCCGCGTCGTCGTCCCCGGCCACCCGGGTGTCCACGTGCTTCGCGCAGCCCGTCAGCCCGATTGTCACGACGAGGATTGCCAGCCACGTCCCAGTTGCTCGCATGCCCTACCCATATGCGTCCGCTCCTGGCTCCGTCCAGTCACCCTGACGCGTGGGAATGCGCCTTCCAGCAAATCGGGGCGTCGACGTGTGGTCCTGGCCCGGCCCGTCAACTGGAGGCTTGGGCGGGGCCCTGTGCGCGCGTGGCGGGCGCATGGCATTGGCTCCAGGCTTCCTCCATTCATCTGACGCGAGGGCCGCGTCTGACAGGGGTTCGGGGGCGTGTGGCGTCCTCGCTGGCGCCCCTCGGATCACCTGACGCGAGGGCTGCGTACGCCAGTGGTTGGGGGCATGAGGCGTCCGCACTGGCGCCCTTCAGATTCCCTGACGCGAGGGTTGTGTCCGCCAGCGGTTCGGGGGCGTGTGGCGTCCGTGCTTGGCGCCTTTCAGCCACGTCGCTGCTCGGGCAGGGGCCTCCAGGATGGCGGTGTGTTGTGGCGTGGGAGGCCGTCCACTTCCCGCTGCCCATCCCGTCACGCTGCCCGCGCGAAGCGGGCTCGCCAACGGTTCGGTGCGCGGATCGCTCCGCAGGCTGGCGGGTGACTTTGGGGAACTGCGGCGCTCGGGGGCCTGGGGGGCGTTCCCTCCGGGAGGGGCTGGCTAGCGG
>NZ_RAWI01000415.1 GCF_003612125.1 Corallococcus praedator | reverse complement strand
GGGGAAGGGGGACCGCGGGTTACGAGGGGCGCGCGCCGGGCGCCACGGGGCCCGGCTGCTTCGAGGCGAACAGCGCGTACCAGTCGGAGAGCGTCGGCTTCTCGGCCAGCTCCACGAAGGACACTTCCGTGCCGTGCTGCCGCCAGCGCTCCACCAGGCTCATCAGGCGGATGGAGTCCATGCCGCGCTCCAGCAGGTTCTCGTCCTCGCCAATCGCCGTCACGGGCTCCATCAAGAGCTCCGCCACGTCCGAGCGCAGCTGCTCCCGGTCCACCGCCGGAGCGGGCGCTGTCAACGGCATGGCGTCCATGAGCTGCTGCGTGGAGGTGACGAACGCGACCAGCTGCGAGGCGTAGTCGAGCGCCAGCTGGTGCTTCTCCCGCGAGAAGTCCGCCACCGCGTCCGCGACGAGGAAGGGACGCACCTCGCTCATGGAGCCGTCGCTGGCCGTCTGGAGGCATCCGATGTGCGCGTAGATGCCGCAGATGATGAGCTGATCACGGCCCTGATCGCGCATGACCTCCATCAGCCGGGTGTTGCGGAACGCGCTGTAGCGCCACTTGGTCAGGAGGATGTCGCCCTCCGCCGGGGCCAGCGCGTCGATGATCTTCTGCTTCTGCTCCGGGCCGCCCCGCAGGCCCTTGCCCCAGAAGTCCAGCTGGAGGCCGCGCTGTTCGGGCGTCTGGTCCGGAGGCTGGGCGGAGTACACGACGGGGATGCCCAGCGCCGTGCAGTGCGCGCGCAGGCGCTGGATGTTGGCGACCAGCTCCGTCACCGGGGACTGGCCTTGTGTGAAGGCGTCCACGAAGTAGCGCTGCATGTCGTGGATGAGCAGGACGGCGCGCTTGGGCTCCGGCGTCCAGGCGATCTTGTTCCGGGGCAGATCCGCCGCGCCGGGCATGGAATAGGGGGCAATGGCAGGCAGGGCCATGGAGGGCTCCAGGTTCAGCAGGTTCAAACAGAAGAGGGGTTGAGGGACTGGCGGAGGCTGTCGCGCAGCGCCTTCTTGCTGACCTTGCCCACCCCCGTCTGGGGGAAGGCCGCGACGAACTCGATGCGGTCCGGAATCTTGAAGGCGGCGAGTCCCCGCTGGCGCAGGAACGCGTTGAGCACGGAGGCGGCCGGCGCCTCACCGCGCGGGATGACGACGGCGCAGGTGCGCTCGCCCAGGAACTTGTCGGGGATGGCCACCACCGCCGCGTCGCTCACGGAGGGGTGCGCGAGCAGGTGGTTCTCCACCTCCTCGGCCGCGACCTTGTCGCCGCCCCGGTTGATCTGATCCTTCGCGCGCCCCTCCACCACGAGGCAGCCCTCGGGCGTCAGGCGCACCAGGTCGCCGGTGCGGTAGAAGCCGTCCGTGGTGAAGGACCGCGCGTTGTGCGCCTCCGCGTTGTAATAGCCGCGGATGGTGTACGGCCCGCGCGTGAGCAGGTGCCCCGTCTGTCCGGGCGCCACCGGCACGTCGTCGTCGTCCACCACGCGCAGCTCGTCCGCGTTCGACATGGGGCGGCCCTGCGTGGTGACGATGAGCTGCTCGGGGTCGTCCAGGCGGGTGTAGTTGACCAGGCCCTCGGCCATGCCGAAGACCTGCTGGAGCGCGCAGCCCAGCGTGGGGCGCACGCGCGCGGCGGCCTCGTCGCTCAGCCGGGCCCCGCCCACCTGGAGCACCTTCAGGCTGGACAGGTCGTGCTTCTTCGCCAGCGGCGAGTCCAGCCACACCATCGTCAGCGGGGGCACCAGGGCCGTGACGGTGACGCGCTCACGCTCGATGAGCGGGAAGGCCGCGTCGGGGCTGGGGTACAGCGCCATCACCGCCGTGCCGCCGGCGTAGAAGGTCCCCAGCACGCCGGGGGAGCTCATGGGGAAGTTGTGCGCCGCCGGCAGCGCGCACAGGTACACCGTGTCGCGGTCGAACCGGCACACGTCCACGCTGGCCCGCAGGCTGTAGATGTAGTCGTCGTGCGTGCGCGGAATCAGCTTGGGCACGCCCGTGCTGCCGCCCGACAACTGGAAGAACGCCACGTCCGAAGGAGCGGGGCCCTCCAACGTCACGGGATCGGTGGGCACGGAGGACAGTGCCGTGAACGGCCCCGCGTCACCCAGCACCAGCACGTGCTTCAGCGTGGGCGTGGCGGCGCGCACCTGCTCCGCGAGCGTGCGGTAGTCAAAGGCGCCGAAGCGGTCCGGGATGACGTACGCCACGGCCTCGGTGAAGGCGCAGAAGTAGCCGATCTCCGACGCGCGGTGCGCGGGCAGGGCGAACACCGGCAGCGCGCCCATGCGGAAGAGCGCGAAGATGACCTCGTAGAACTCCGCGACGTTGGGAAGCTGCACCACCACGCGGTCGCGGGCGCGGATGCCCAGGGCCTGGAAGCCCGCGGCCATCCGGTCCACGCGCGCGTCCAGCTCCGCGTACGTCCAGCGGTGCGTGCCCGCCACCAGCGCCACGTGCGTCCCGAAGTCCCGGGCCCGGTCGCGCAGCAGCTGTCCGAAGGTCTCCCCGCGCCAGTACCCCGCCTCGCGGTAGCGCTGGGCGAAGTCCTCCGGCCAGGTGGGGCAGCCCGCCAGGTGTTCGCGGACCACGCTCACGGCTGCACCCCGGCGCCCAGGCCCATGGCCTGGAGCATGGTGCGGAACTTCGCCTCGGTCTCCGCCAGCTCCGCCTCCGGCGTGGAGCCCACGACGACGCCCGCGCCCGCGAACAGCCGCAGCGAGTTCGCGTCCGCCTCCGCGCAGCGGATGGTGACGGCCCACTGACCGTCGCCGTTCGCGTCGCACCAGCCCACCGTGCCGGTGTAGTAGCCGCGCTGGAACGGTTCGATGTGGCCGATGGCCTCGTGCGCCAGCTCCGTCGGGTGACCGCACACCGCGGGCGTGGGGTGCATGGCCAGCGCCAGCGTCAGCGACGTGATGGACGGATCCTTCAGCTCACCCTGGATGCGGCTGGACAGGTGCCACATCGTCTGCGTGCTCACGAGCGACGGACCCTTGGGCACATCCAACGACTTGCAATAGGGGCGCAGCGCTTCGGCCACCGCGTCGATGACGACCGCGTGCTCGTGCAAATCCTTGGGGGACGTCATCAGCCGCGCCGCCCGCGCCTGGTCCTCCACCGGGTCCGGGCTGCGCGCCGCGGAGCCCGCGAGCGGATTGGCGATGACCTGCAACCCGGAGCGCGACACCAGCAGCTCCGGGCTCGCGCCGATGAGCGTCCGCCGGCCCGCGCCGGGTGCCGCATCCTCGTGCGGCGGCAGGTCCACCGCGAACGTGTAGCCATGCGGGTTGCGCCGGGCCAGGTTGTGCAGGAGCTGGCGCAGGTCGATGGGCGTCGCCGTGTCCAGGTGCAGCGAGCGCGACAGCACCACCTTGCGCAGCGGCCCCTCCTGCATGAGCTTCAGCGCCGCCGCCACGCCGTCCAGGTACGCGGCCGGCTCCGGCACGGGGCGCATCGTGTAGCGCGACGCCAGGGGAAGCTGCGCGGGGGAGGCCGCGTCGAACACCAGCGGGCCCGCGCGCTGCAACGTCATGGGCACCACGAGCTGCGCTTCCACCCGGCCGTCGAAGGGCACCGCGCCCACCGCCACCGGGATGTCGTGCGCCGCTTCGCGCGAGGCATCCAGCACCGCCGCCACCCGCGCGGGCAGGCCCTCCAGTGAGTTCGTCCCGCCCGCGTGCGGCACCGTGGCGAACACGCCGCGCGCCAGCATCGTGCGCTTGGGGGACGCGAAGAAGAACGACGAGCCGGCGTCGTAGTCGCGCAGCAGCCGCGTCGCCAGCGACTCCTGCTCCGACTCCGCCTTCAGGACCGGAGCCATCCCCATGCCGTCCACGGGCAGGGACACACCGCGCGGGTCCTTCGACCCCGTAACGATTTTGGTATCAGGAATCATTCTCAACTCGGAGGGATGCGAGGGGACACGGAGGTCCACCCTGGAGAGGAAGGGGGGGCTTCAGGAGGCGAAAGGCGTCGCGGGCGTGTTTCAGACGCCCAGCGTGGCGCCGCCGTCGATACACAAATCGTGCATCGTGATGTGGCGGGCCTGGTCGGACGCCAGGAACACCACGGAGTCGGCGATGTCGTCGGGCGTGGCGATGCGGCGCAGGGGGATGCCGGTGCGGAAGGACTGCAGCGAGCCGGCGATGACGGCCTCCGGCCCGCGGTCATCCGACCAGAGCGCCCGCTGCATGGCGGTGTCGGTGGAGCCGGGGGACACGACGTTGCAGCGGATGCCGTGCTCGGCCAGCTCCAACCCCAGACACTTGGTGAACATAGTGGAGGCGGCCTTGGACGCCGCGTAGGCCGCCATCTGCATGCGCGGCACGCCCGCCGCGTTGGAGCCCACCGTGACGATGGCGCCGGAGCGCCGGGGCACCATGTGTCTGGCCACCGCGCGCGAGACATGGAACACGCCGTGGGTGTTGACCGCGAAGGTGCTCATCCAGTCCGCGTCGCTCAACTCCAACGCCGCGCCCATGCGCAGGATGCCCGCCACGTTGGCCAGCACCTGGATGGGGCCCAGCTTCGCTTCGATGACGGCGACCGCGTCCTCGACGCCGTCCTTGTCCCGCACGTCCACCTTGAACGCGGTGGCCTTCAGGCCCTGCTGGCGCAACTCCGCCACCAGCAGCTCCAGCCCGGCGGAGTTCTGGTCGAACACGGCCACGGGCATGGTGCGCGCGAGCTTGCGTGCGACGGCAGCGCCAATGCCCTGGGCCGCGCCCGTGACCACCGCGAGTCCTGTCGTCGCACCCATCATCCGCCCGCCCGGTCCGTCCACTGGAGAATGAGAACGGTTCTCATAATCAGAATCCGGAAGTGCCATGGTCGTGAATTCCTGTCAAGAAGGCTCAAGCCTGAAATTGACCCACCGCGTGAAACGCCGCGGTGGGGGCGTGCGGATTGTTTCGCGACTGTTTCAGGCGGCGCTGGCGGCGGAGCCGGCGGTGAGCTCACGCAGCACCTCGCCGGCGGCGGCGATGGTGTGGTCGATCTGCTGCTCCGTGTGCACGGCGCTGATGAAGTTCAGGTCGCGGCGCAGGATGACGCCCCGGCGGGCCATGCCAGCCTGGAAGGGGATCATCTGCATGATGTGGTGGGGGATCTCCTTGCTGAAGCGGAAGAAGGGCACGGCGTCGTAGCCGATGACCTCCAGCGAGGAGCCCGTGGCCTTCGCGTGGGCGTTGACGCCGTCGCGCAGGCGGCGGCCCATGCTGGCGATGTGTTCGATGTAGTTCGTGCTCTTGTATTCCTTGAGCACGGCCTCGCACACGGCCAGCGACAGCATCTCACCGCCGAAGGTGGTGGACACCTGCAGGTCGCTCAGCTTGGAGAGGTACTTCTCCGGGCCGGCGATGGCGGACAGGGGCATGCCCGCGGCGATGCCCTTGGACAGCGTGACGAAGTCCGCCTGGATGCCGAAGAACTGCTGCGCGCCGCCCAGGGCCAGGCGGAAGCCGGTGACGACCTCATCCAGGACGAAGAGCACGCCGTGCTTCGCGCAGGTGTCCTTCACGGCCTGGAGGAACTCGCGGGTGACGGTGCGGTTGTAGGGGATGGCCAAGAGGACACAGGCCAGCTGCGCGCCGTGCGCTTCGATGTGCGCGAGCAGCGCGGGCTCGTCCGGGGGCGAGAAGAGCGGCAGGCGGGTGGTGAGCTTCGCGACGGCGGCGGGGATGCCCGGCGTGTCGTACATGAAGTGATCGTGCCAGCCGTTGTAGCCCACGGTGACGATGGACTCGCGGCCGGTGATGTGGCGCGAAAGGCGCACGGCGGCGGAGGTGGCGTCCGCGCCCGTCTTGAAGAAGCGGGCCATCTCCGCGCCCGGGATGACGTCCACCAGCGCGCGCACGGAGGAGACCTCCACCGGCGTGGGCAGCGAGTGGATGATGCCCTCGGCCAGGTGCTTGCGGATGGTCTCCGCGACGGCCGGGTGGTTGTGGCCCAGCATGTTGGCGCCCAGGGCCTGGATGTAGTCGATGTACTCCTGGCCGTCCGCGTCCTCCACCAGCGCGCCCTGGCCCTTGGCGAGGAACACGGGGAAGGCGCCGGGGGCGAAGTGGTCCGGCTTCTTCATCATCGTCTGGGTAACGCCGGGGACCAGCTTGCGCGCCTCCGCGAGGAGCTGGTTGGAGCGCTCCAGCTTGATCTCGCCCACGATGGGGCGCGGCAGGGACGGGTGGCGGGGAGTGGCCTGGGACATGGAAGGGTCCTTGTGTTCAGGGGGTGGAGAGGGATTGTCAGGAAGCGGGGGTGGCGTTCACGGGCACGGCGCGTCCGGCGAAGACCCACAGCAGGCCCAGCGCGAGCGCGGAGATGCCCACGGCGAAGAAGCCCAGCGGGCCGAAGCCGATGAGCGCGCCGTCGGACGCGGTGGACAGGAGCAGTCCGCCCATCCACGCGGCCAGTCCGGAGGCGCCGTCGCTGGCGGCCATGTTGACCGCGAGGTAGCGCCCGCGCAGGGACGGCGGCACCCGCGATGCGACGAGCGCCATGGTGGGGATGGCCCGGCCGGAGGTGAGCGTCATGAAGACCCCGAACACCAGCGCCACGACGGGCAGCGGGGAGGGCGGCAGGTGCGTGAAGAGCAGGTGCGGCACCATCGTGAACACCAGCAGGCCGGCCAGCACCCGCGCGGGGCCCAGGCGATCCGCGAGCCCGCCAATCCACCGCGAACTCAGGAGCGTGGCCGCGCCGCCGGCCAGGTACACCCATGGCAGCTCCGACAGCGACAGGCCCAGGTTGCCCACCATGAAGGCGCCCAGGTAGGGGATGAGCAGGAAGCTGGCGAACACCACCGTGAACGTCAGCACCCAGCCCAGCGCCAGCCGGGGCGTGAAGACGGAGGCGGGCGACGAGGCCTCGGCGGCGCCGGACTCGCGTGAGAGGTGTCCGTCCACGCGGGGAAGAAAGCGCAGCAGCAGCAGCCACACGAGGCCGGCCACGGCCGCGAGGACGATGAAGGGCGAGCGCCAGCCCCAGAGGTTCGCGAGCCCCAGGCCCAGCGGCACACCGGCCACCGCGGACAGCGCATACGCGGTCATCACGGTGCCAATGGCCTGCCCCCGGCGCTCCGCGGGCACCACGTCGCTGACGATGGCGATGACCACCGCGCCCATCAATCCCGCGCACGCCCCGGCCACGGTGCGCGCCACGAGCAGTCCCACGGCCCCGGTGGCCGCGCCGCACAGGAGCGTGGCGGTGATGAAGCCCGCGTAGAGCATCAGCAGCGTGCGCTTGCGCTCCAGTCGATCCAACCAGAACACGCCCAGCACGCCCATGGCCGCGGACGCGAGCGTGTACGCGGACACCAGCGCACCGAACCGCGTCGCCGACATGTCCAGCCGCTGCATCAGCAGGGGCCCCAGCGGCATCAGCATCATGAAGTCGACGACGTGCGTGAACTGCACCGCCGCCAGGAGCCACAGCAGCGTGCGCTCGCGCGCGACGGGGGATGGAGCACTCAAGACAATCACCTGGAATCCAGACACACGTCGGCCCTGCCAACATCCGGCAATGCCAGACAGGGCTCCGCCAGGACCCGGCGCACCCTGCCCGGGCCCCGCGTGTTTGTTGCGACTCAGCGAATGATAATGAGAATCATCATCAGAAACGGGCCGGAGTCAATGGAAAACGGGTTTCGTGACGCAATCGTCTGGCGGAGGGCTTGCAGCGTCCGGCTCGCTTGACGGGCCGTTGGACGGGCGGAAGGGTGGGGTCTGGAGCCGTCTGCTCCGCCCTTTTTCCGCCGAGGTCACGAAGGTGAAGAAGCTCGTCAATGCGCCGCGCGAAGTGGTCCGGGAGATGCTGGAGGGGTTCGTGGCGCTCGCGCCCGGGCAGGCGCTGCTGGAGGGGGAGACGGTGGTGGTGCTGTCT
>NZ_RAWI01000414.1 GCF_003612125.1 Corallococcus praedator | reverse complement strand
CCTGACGGGCCAGCGCGGCGGCACTCACCGCGCCCGGGCCTACCATCCGCTTCACCATCTGTGACTTGAATCCATCCGTGTACGGCACTGCATCCTGCCTGCTCTCGCCCCCCAAGGCGTGGTCATCCCGGCCACTCAGCCGAGGCGACAACTTCCCTGACACAGGGGGGTCTCGCCCCCAGGCACTCGCTTTCGTGGAGAAGAGCGCGCTCAAGCTCATTTCGCTGTCCGGCGTCGAGAGGGCAGTCGCACGCACGCCGGCGCACGTGGCCACCGTGGTGCGGGGTGAGACTGGGCGCACTGGTGGGCGAGTGGACCCTGGCACGGCGGATGGCCGAAGCCCGCCGCCTGCGCGGCACCGACGCCCCCATGGACGCCTTCGCACGGCAGGTGGACTACACGAACGTCACGCACTTCATCCGGCAGTTCCGCCGAAGGCACGGGCCGGACACCTGCGGTGGCGGCGCGAAGGCAACGGCACGAAGCCCGTGTCGCGGTGGGTTCGCTCGGATGCTTCCGTGATACCGAAATCGACGCCGATTCGACGTGAAGACCCGCTCTGGCAGCCAAGAAGCCCGAGCGTATCTTCCAGGTCAACGTGCCGGCCTTTCGCCTCCGGCCGGACGGAGTCCCCCATGTCCTCTCACGAGCATCATCACCCGCGGCCTTTCGGACCGGAGCACGCCTCCCACTACGACGCTGGCACGACCGCCGGGTTTGCCGGCTACCACGCCATGCACGAGATCGTCGCGGCGACGATGGCATCCACGCTGAAGGGGAATGACACCGCCTCGGTGCTCTCCGTGGGGGTAGGAACCGGGCAGGAGCTGTTGCCCTATACACGGTATGGCGGGCCCGCGTGGCGCATCACCGGCGTGGACACGTCACCGCACATGCTCGCGGTGGCTCGCGAGCGATTGAACGGCGCGGGACTGCTCGCACGGATGCAATTGCATGAAGGGACTCTTGATGGCCTGCCCGCCGGAGCCTCCTTCGACGGGGCGCAGATGGTGGCCGTCCTCCACCACGTCCAAGGTGAGGCGACGCGTCTGGCGCTCCTGCGTGAAGTGGTCCGGCGGCTCAAGCCCGGGGCGCCCTTCATCATCGGAGACAGCTTTGAGACGGACCCGGTCCTCATGGCCGCGGAGGAAGAACTACTGCGTGTGGCAGGAACCACCCCCGAGAAGCTCGCGATGCGGCGCAAGGCGCTTGCGACGCTTGAAACGCTCGGCTCCGACGAGGCCTTCTTCGCCCTGCTACAAAAGGCCGGACTGACGGCGCCACACCTGCTCTTCGCCTCCCTGCGGTTCAAGGTCTTCCAGCTGACCTCGTCACCTTGAGCGTCAGGCGTTGGCGCCCGCTGTTTCGACACCGGAGCCGAAGCGTGGCGGCCCCTTTGTCGCGTTGAGACGTTTTATCTGAAGCGCTCATTCACCGCGGTCAACCACCGCGACACCACCGTCATCTCGTCCTTGCTGAAGCCTTCCGTCAACGTGGCGTTCAGCGGGCCCAGGTCCGCCAGGGCGCGGGTGCCGACCTCGCGGCCCAGCTTCGTCAACCAGAGCCGGGTGATGCGTTTGTCGTCCGTGTCGATCCGCCGTTCGATCAACCCGGCGCGGACCATGCGGTCGGCCAGGCCCGTCACGGCCGAAGGGGCGATGTCCAAGGCGGTGGCGAGATCGCCGCTCAGCGCCCCATCCTGACGGAGCATGACGAACAAGGCGCCGGCCTGCACTGCGCTGATACCCGTCTGGTCGGCGGTGTGCCGCTCGATGTGCCGTTGAAGGCGCTTCTGCGCGCGGGTGAGAAGAAAGACATAGCGGCGGTCGTGAGCCATCAGGCGCGCTCCGTGGCGTGGCGGTGCAACCAGTCGCTCACCACCGGCCAGAGGGTGGCGGCATGGCGCTCGCGGAAGAAACCCAGGTGGCCGATGTCGTGGCCACCGCTGTCCGCGCGGGTGAACTGTCGCCGCTCCACGGGACACCCGGTGAGGTGACGGGAGATCAGGTCGACCGCTTCCGCAGGAGCCCAGGGATCGTCTTCCATGCCAATCGACAACACCGGCATGCGGGGCCGACTGAAGCGCGCACGGGCGTCCATGCTCGGGTCGTCGAAGAAATACTCGGGCAGGGAGGTCCAGCGACTCCACTCCAACATCACCTGGGCGGGCAGGTCCTCGCCGATGCCCAGCTTCCTGCCGGGCACGTACCCCAGGACCCGGGCGCAGAACGGCCCGATGACCTTCAGCAGCAGCGCGACCTTCAACCGCTCCCCCCAGGACCGGACAAACCGCAGGCAGCCGGCATGGGAGGTGATCATCACCGCAGCGCGAAGACGCTGGCTGCTCTCACACAGACCAATGGCGTGCCCCCCGAAGCTGTGTCCGACGGCCAGCAATGGCAGCCCGGGATGTTTCGTCGCCGCCCAGTGGGTCACCGCTTCCACATCCTGCTCGGCCCAGGTGCTGAATCCGGCACGGACCCGCTTCGCGGCGCCGTGCGGCTGCACGCCCCGGTAGTTGTAGGTCACCACGACAAAGCCTTCGCTCGCCAGACGTCGGGCGAACGCGAAGTACATGCGCTCGGGGACGGCGGTGGCGGGGTGCATCAGCACCACGGCCCCGGCGGGTCCCTCGGGGCTGTGCAACGTGGCCCGCAGCTCGAAGCCATCAGCGCAGGGGATGAGGTGCGGTGTTGTTTCCGCCATGGCAGTCACGGATTACTTAACAGGTGAAGCAATCAATTAACATGCGAAGTAATTTCCGACAAGCGTCCCGTTCCCCAGGTCCGGCATGGACTGGGACGGCCCTACGAAACGCGCTGCCGGGATGTGACGCCGGTGCCCTTCCCTACCGGCTCGCGAGCCACTGCTTCACCTGCGCCAGTTCGCGCCGGGTCATGGATCCGCCCTGCGTGAAGCCATCAACGGCCTTCTGCGCCAGCGTCCGCGCCCGCGCATGTTCCGCGGGCTGACTCCAGAGTGCCTGCGCGAGCGCGAAGTGCGTCATCGCCGCGTCCGTCGGATTCCATCCCAACGGGGCCAGCACCCGCTCCGACGTCTCCAGCAGCTCGCGCGCCGCATCGCCCTGCCCCAACTGGAAGTACGCCAGCCCCAGCGCCGTGCGGCTGTGGACGGTCCGCGCATGCTCCGCGCCCAGCGAACGCGACTTCGACTCCAACGCCTCACGCAAGAGCGGCACCGCCTCCTTCGGCCTTCCTTGCGCCACGAGCAGCCGCCCCACGTCCTCGCCCAGCGTGTCCACCGCGAACTCCTCCGGAGGCAACACCTTGCGCTGGAGCGCCAGTCCCTCCTGGAAGTGCGCGAGCGCGTCCGCGTCCCGCTCCAGTCGCTCCTCCGCGCCCGCCAGGGCCTTGAGCGAATCGATGGCCTCGCGACTCTCCGCGCCGAAGCCCTGACGCATGCCCTCCAGCGCCTCCCGGTGCAGCGCGAGCGCCCGATCCGGCGCGCCCAGCGACTCCTGCACGAGCGCCAGGTCGTGTAGCAACAACAGCGTCTGTGAATTGAGCGGCCCCAGCGTCTGCTGGCGCAGCGTGTACGCGCGCTGCAACCACTGAAGCGCCTGCGGCAGGTGTCCCGCCTCCTGTTCCGCGAAGCCCAGGTTGGTGAGCGTCCCCGCGAGCAACGGGTGCGTGGGGCCCAGCCGGTCCTCGTAGATGGCGAGCGCCTTCTGGTACAGCGCCGTGGCCTCCGCCTGCTTTCCCTGTCGCAGCAGCACCATGCCCAGGTTGTTGTAGACCTTCGCGGTGTCCACGTGCCGTGGGCCCAGGCTCCGCTCCCGCAGCGCCAGGGCCCGCGCGTAGTGCCCCGCTGCCGCGTCGAGCGAATCCTCACTCAGCGCGAGGATGCCCTCGTGGTTGGCCAACCGCCCCTCCAGGTCCGGCGCGGACCCCAGCCGCTCAATCAGTGCGTGCGCCTGCGCGCTCCACAGGTGCGCCTCCGGGAACCACTCGGGGGCCTCGCTCAACCCGAGCACCAGCTCCGTGGCCACCTGGAGCGCCACTTCGTCATGGCGTCCTGCCGTCGCGGCGGCCATGGCGTCGTGCCACGTGGCCATCGCCTCACGCGACTGACTCAGGCGGTGGTGGGCCCAGCCCAACACATGCAGCGCTTCTGCTTCCAGCGGGCGATAGCGCGTGGCGCGCGCGGCGGTGACCGCGGCCTGGGCCACGGGCAGGGCCTGTGCGTACCGGCCCGCGTCGAGCAGCGCCTGCGCGTGCGTCACCTCCTTGCGCACCGACTCCACGCGGGCGCGGGCCGCCGCGTCCTCCGGCGGGGGCACGGCCGCGGAGAGCGCCTCCACGTTCGCGCAGCCGGAGACGCCCCGGAGCGCATCCACCGCCTCCGCGCTGCGCTGCACGAGCGCCGCGTCCGCGTGCGCCAGCTCCGTGCCCAGCGCGTCCACCGACCGCAGCCGCCGGTCCAGGCACGCCATGCGCAGCGCCAGGTGCGCTTCCGGCTGCTCACCCGTCACGCGCGTGGCCTCGCACGCCTGCCGGTGCATCCGGCTCCACTGCGCCGCGTACGCATCCATGGCGCGCGACACCCGGTCGAAGGCCCCCTCCGCGTCCGGCGCGCCGCTCTGCTCGAAGGCCTCCGCCACCGCCGCCTTCTGCGCGGATCCCCATACCTGGGCGAACAACGCGGGAGCCCCACTGCACGGCGAGGGACGCACCCACGCCACCCCCACGCCCAGCATCAACCCGGCCACCACCGCCAGCGACCGACCCGCGAGCTTCCGCCGCCCCGCCTCCGGGTCGCGCTCCAGCGCCTCCAGCAGGGCCTCCATCGTCGCGAAGCGCTGCTCGGGCGCCACCGCGAGTCCCTGCGTGAGCACACGGTGCACCCACCCCGGAAGGGACGGATGCGCGGGCGGCTCCAGTTCCACCCGGGGCGTCACCGCTCCCTGGGGCGCGCGCTGCGAGTCCAGCAGCGTCACCGCCATGCGCCGCAGCGTCCCCTCCTCGAAGGGGCGCTGGCCGGTGAGGGCCTCGTAGACGGACACGCAATAGCTGAACTGATCCGCGCGGGCATCCGGCCCCCGCCCCGCGTACTGCTCCGGGGCCATGTACGCGGGCGTTCCCACCAGCGCGCCCGTCGCCGTGAGCCGCGCGTCGGCGGGCCCTTCGAGGAGCGCCGTCACCGGCACGCCAGGGCCAGCCTCCGCGTTCGCATCCGACGCGATGCCGAAGTCCGTCACCCAGACGCCGCCCTCCCGCCCCAGCAGCACGTTGTCTGGCTTGAAGTCGCGGTGGACCAGCCCCGCCGCGTGCGCCGCCGCGAGCCCCCGGCCCATGGCCCGGCACACGGACAGGATCTGGTGTCGCGGGTGCGGCCCTTCACGCAGCCACTGCCGCAGCGTGCCGCCCTCCACGCGGGCCATGGCGATGAACACCCGGCCGTCGTGCGTCCCCACGTCGTGCACGGTGAGCACGTTCGGATGCGACAGGCGCGCCATGGCCTGCGCCTCGCGCACCAGCCGCAGCGCGCGCGCGTCCTCTTCCTCCTCGGGGAGCCGGCGCTCGTGCAGCAGCTTGATGGCGACGGTACGCCGAAGCTCCGGATCGAACGCCTCGAACACCTCTCCCATGCCGCCGCGCCCCAGCCGCGCGAGCAGCACGTAGCGCCCCACCCGCGTCGCATGAAGGGGTCGCTCCATCGGACCGCCACCGTCACCCGTGGGGTGACCGGTGTTCGGGGGTGAGGATGGCCCGGTGTCCGGGAGGTGCCGTGAGGTGGTCATCGGCCGGGCATCCTAGTGCCATCCGGCCTTTCCCCGCATTCCCCGCCAGGATGGTCAGCATCCAGGCGGACATCCCAGGCTCAACGCGGCGTGGCGTCTGGCATCACCCGTCGCGCACACGTCATGCTTTTCTTTTGTGACGGGCCCGTTCCCCGGTGAGCAGTGATTGCGAAGCAAGCCAATCCCAGCCATCCCGCGCCCAGGTGGCATCTCCCTATTCCCGCGTCGCGAAGTGTCGGCCCTTCGGGGACGATCGACGTGGCGCGTGCGCGGGCGCTCGCGGTTGGGTATAGCGGCGCCATGCCCACCCTCCTCCTCAGTGCGAAAGAGCTGCGCGGCCTCTACACCGTCGAACTCGGACTGGAAGCCGTGGAGCGCGCCTTCCTGGCCCATGGCCGTGGCGACGCGCTCATGCCCCCCAAGGTGTACCTGTCCCTGCCCAAGTACGACGGCGACTTCCGCGCCATGCCGGCGTTCCTGGACGGCGCGGCGGGCGTGAAGTGGGTCAACGCCCATCCTCGCAATCCCCAGAAGCACGGCCTGCCCACCGTGCGCGCCGTCTACATCCTCAGCGATCCGGACACCGCGTCACCGCTGGCCATCCTGGACGGCACGCTGCTCACCGCGTGGCGCACCGGCGCCGCGGGCGGCATCGCGTCCAAGTACCTGGCGAAGAAGCAGCCCCGCACGCTGGGCCTCGTGGGCTGTGGCGTACAGGCGCGAGTGCTCATCGACGCGCACCGCGCCCTCTTCGGGAACCTGGAGCTGCTCATGGCGGACGTGTCCGACGCCGCCGCCCAGGCCCTCCAGAAGGAGAAGGGCGGCCGGGTCGTGAGCCTTGAGGAGGCCTCCGGCGCGGACATCGTCTGCTCCGCCACCCCCGCCCGCGCCCCGGTGGTCCGCCGCGAATGGGTCCAGCCCGGAGCCCACATCAACGCAATGGGCGCGGATGCCCCCGGCAAGCAGGAGCTGGATCCGCGCCTGCTCGTCGAAGGGCGCGTCTTCATCGACGACGCGGAGCAGGCGCTCCACTCCGGCGAGGTCAACGTGCCCCTGCACGACGGCCTCCTCAAGGAGGAGCAGCTCGCCGGCACCCTGGGCGAGGTGGTCGCGGGCCGCAAGCCGGGACGGACGGGCAACGAGGTCACCGTCTTCGACTCCACCGGCCTGGCCGTCCAGGACGTGGCCCTGGCCCGCGCGCTCTACGACGTGGCCCGGGCGAAGGGCGTCGGGCAGCTCTTCGACCTCGTCGGGGACGCCTGACCCGACCCGAATTTTTCGGGAGGGGGGCAACTCGCGCCGGATTTCGCGATAATCTCCTACACCCGCTTCTCCGCCCGGAGGTGTCCCTGCCGGGCGGCCCAGGACAGGAGGCTCGCATGGGCTTGAACATTCCGAAATCGGCGCCGATGGACGCGATGAACACCCACCAGCGCCTGAACACGGTGGAGCAGCGGATGCTCCAGGGCCTCACCGGCGATGATCGCACCCGCGCCGAGGCCCAGATCATGCTCCAGAAGCAGCAGGAGACCGTCGCCTACGTCTCCAACCTGCTGAAGAGCGACACCACCCTCCAGGTGATTGGAAACTTGAAGTAGCCGTCGCGGCTGTCAGGCGGAGCGCCCGCTGGCACCTCGCAAGAGGTCGCCGCGGGCCGCGGAGCCGGGCCGGTGCCCCATCCCACCTGAAGCATCGGACCGCCGTGTGCGACCTGTCAGGGCGCCGGGCGTGCCTGCACGGGGACAAAAAAGAGAGCGCTCGCCGGCACCTTGGAGTTTTACCGGCGAGCGCCCCGGGCCGCGTGCCGACTGGCAGGGCCTCGTAAAGTCGCGGCGGATACGAGTGAGGGCCTTACGCCCACCCCGCGCCACCTTCATGTTCCGCGTCCGCCCCGCGTCCCGTCCTTCCGGGCCCCGCGCTCGACGTCCGCTTCCTTCTGAAACCGCGTCCCGTCGGCGGCGATTCCTGATCCGCCTGATCCGACGCCCACCAGGGTGGGCATGCCGCTCGCTGCCGGCAACGCCTGTGGCGCCATTACCACAGACTTCCCACCAATCTCCACGAAAAACGAGCTATTCCCATCTATAATCAAAACGCACAAGGTGCGACCGCCCCCGGAACGCCTCCCCCTC